>CAIVKH010000289.1 GCA_903906425.1 uncultured bacterium | reverse complement strand
GCGGAGTTCGAGCCGCGCACCGGCCAGCGGGCTTTGGCGTCCACGCGCAACCCCGATTTCACCGGCAACCTCACCGGCTGGGCCAGAGACCTGCTCTATGGCTACGGCTGGCATGACAACGGCTGTCAGGGCAATTCCATTGGCCTGCTGCCGTTCCTCCTCAGCAGCTACCGGCCGCCGGAAATTCTCCGCGCCATCGCCCACAACCCGAACCGCGGAGTCTACCAGACCACTTCCCGCCGCGCCTTGATGATCGAGAGTGAGGAGAAGGAGAAATCGGGAGTCATCGTCTTCGACAAAAACGGCGACGGCCATTTCTGCCGCGATGTCTTTTACACGCCCGATTACACGCTGAGCACCATGACGCTCGATCCATCGCGAAAATACTGCGGCGTCGGTGATCTGGCGCAAACGATGGGCGCGACCTTCGCCGCTGATGTGAATTCGAGGATTGTCGTCACCGGGACGGGTTATTATGCGAAGCGCGCGATCAGCGGCATCACCGGCACCGCCGTCTCGATCATCGCGCGGGACCCGAACGCGAAATTCGGACGCGGCCGCTTCATGAGCGAGGGCACCCGCGTGTTCATCCGCAACGGGCCACTCTGGGAAAACCGCATCGAGGATCCTTCCGGCTGGTTCTTCACCCGCGCCGGCGACGCCTACGCCGCCATCCGGGTGGCTGGTCCGGGTTACAACGTTACCACCCGCACGTACACCTGGCCCGGCCGTAAGCTCGAGGAAGTGGAGGAGAAGAACGGTCGCTATCTCGAACTGAAGGACATGTGGGCACCCATCGTGATCCAGATGGGCCGGGCGACCGACTACAAGAGTTTTGAAGCGTTCCAAGCGTCGGTGAAGAATAAGAAGTTCGAGTATGAGAACGGCAAGCTGACCTACGTTTCCGAAGCGGGCGACACCTATGAATACTGGGCCAAGGGCACCCAACTGCCGCACATCAACAACGTCGAGATCAACTTGAACCCGGCGAATACTTACAACAGCCCTTTCTTATCCATGAAACATGGGACGTCAGTGGCCACCATCAGTTGCCCGGACCACAAGCCAGTGGTGTTGGATTTCTCCGCAATCAACGATCCACCCTTGAAACAACATTAGTGAAACCATGCTCCCCGAGTCACGGCCCGACATTCGACAATTGAAAAGCATTAGGCGGAGTCCGCTCTTTTGAACTGCCTTCTCATCAGCTTCCAATGGTTGGAAGAGTTCGAAGCCGATTATTTCCAGTCGTTGGAAATCACGCTGAAGATTTGACGGACAAAGCGGCGGCGAAGCGACCGACAACCAGCCCGCCGGAGAGCCGGGCAACCCGACGGCCCGACGCAGCCGCGCCCGCGAAGCCGTCCGCCCGCTCGTCGTAACGTGGGCACTCCTGCCCGCGAATCGCGCACAGGAGTGTGCGCGTCACGTGCCGGCTTTCAGGCCCGCAGTCCGCAGCCCGTCTCGCCTGGAGCACCGGGCAACACATTGGCCCATTGGGGGGAATCGCGGTCTGGGCGGCAGAGAACCGAAATTTCGTGCAATACTGGGCCAATTTCTTGCCAGCTTTTTCAAATCCCTTGGCAGCTTCTTTGAAAAGCTTGGCCGCTTTTTTGATTCCCTTCCACGCGACTGAAATAAGCGTGGTAGCTTCTTTGGTTCCCTTCCCAGCTTTTTCAAATCCCTTGTCAGCTTTTTTTAAAAGCTTGGTAGCTTTTTTTAATCCCTTCCACGCGACTGAAAAAAGCGTGGTAGCTTTTTTGATTCCCTTCCCAGCTTTTTCAAATCCCTTGGTAGCTTTTTTGAAGAGCTTGGTAGCTTTTTTGATTCCCTTCCACGCGACTGTAAAAAGATTGGCAGCGTGTCTGGTTTGCTTCCAAGATTTTACAAATCCCTTGGCAGCTTTCTTGGTTTTCTCGCCGGAGTTCGGGCTTGGGAATTGATGCCCGCCTCTCGCCTGACGTACTAGCTTTCTGTGCAATCTGTGTAGCCGTCCCGCGAAGCCGTGCGCTCGTCGTAATCCTGCTTCAGGACCGCAGTCCGCAACTTGATATGGGAGTGCGCAGACTGGTCTGCGCTATGATCGGCGGGACATGTCCCGCCGATGGAAAGCGGCGTCAAGCCGCCGCAGTCCAAAACCGACCGCGTGCCCCAGTCCGCACCGGCGATGGCCTTTTTCACGCCGAGTCTGCGGCGGATTGGGCCGAAACCGGGGCGCGGATGATTGTATTTGGTTAACGTATTATAGAAGATTATGTTACGAGCCTTGTGCGCGACGCAAAAAGCCTTGTGCGCAGGGCTCGTAGCGTTGCTCACGAGGCAAAAATGGTTTCGGGCAAGGCTCGGAACGTTGCGCGCAGGGAAAAGCAGGTTGCGCGCAAGGCAAGCAGGGTTGTGAGCGAGGCTCGGAGTGTCACTCGCAAGGCAAATAGCTTTGCTCACGAGGCAAAAAGCGTCGTGATACGAGGCTTTGCGTGTTGCACGCAAGGCTCGGAGGGTTGCGGGCAACGTAATTCTGGCCGGTTTGCAAGGCTCGGAGCGTTGCGCGCAAGGCAAAAGTCGTCGCCAGCGGCAGCATTTCGGCCCTTCGAAGCCGCCCCCGCGTAGCCGTCCGCCCGCCGGAATCCGGATTTCAGGCCCGCAGTCCGCATCGTTGTAGCACGGGCCGTAAGGCCGTGGCATCATGTAACCGCGCCTGTTGTGTTCGCGTATTAGGAATCCAATGAGAGTGAACCTCCTTTTTCATTGCATCGTCTGTTTTGCGTTCCTCGGCACCGCGAATGGCGGGCCATCGAACGATCCGGCGGATCACTTCGGCGTCTGGATTTCAAAAATGGACGGCAGCGAACGGCGTCTGATCTTGAGCGATCCGAAACGGCAGATTTCGCACACCCGTCTTTCGCCGGACATGAAGTGGATGGTCTTCACGACATACAACAATCCCGGCAAAGATGGTTTCGCGAAGGAGGGCGGCAACAATTATGCGAACACGGAAATCTGCCTGTTCAAACTCGACGGAACCGCGCTCAAGACCATTGCCGGTCCCGTACCGGGCGAAGTCAACGCGAACGCCAGCTTTTCGTCGGACGGGAAGAAAATCATTTTCGTGTCCACGCGTTCCGGCAAAGGCGCCTTCCTTTATTGGTATGACATCGCAACGGGCGCGACGACGCAGGTTCCCACGCCGCCTGCGTTTCATCGCGTGGCGGACCCGCATGAGGTGGGAAACAAAATCGTTTTCACAGTGCATCCTGAAAAAGGCGGCGCGCTGCAAGGCGTCTGGATGATGAACAGCGACGGTTCCGCAGTCCGGCAAATTTCGTTCCCAAAGAAAGCTTCGGACGCGCCGTCGGAAGATGTCGGCCAGGGTGACTACGATCCGCGCCTTTCACCCGATGGTTCCCGCTTCAGCATTTTGAGAAATGTCGGCGGTGCATTTCATGTTGTTGTGGCCGATACCGCATCCGGTGCTGAAACAGATTTGACCGAACCTCTTTTCCCCGAGCGGAAGCAAACCGCCGAAGGGGTCGCCGCGTGGTCCAGCGACGGAAAGCTGCTGATCTTCCGGCATATCGCCCTGCCGCAGGACGGCCCGAAAGGCGTCGGAATTTATGTCATGCGACCGGACGGAAGCGGGCGGAAGAAAATTCCGATCGCGAAAGGACAGTTCCCCCTCGTCCAGCCCGAATTCTTTCCCGAAGGATCGGGACCTGAAACGCGCGTGATTTATCAAACGGAAAAAGATCCGCGATTTTAGCCGGCAGGTGTGATCGAGACTCCCAGCGCATCAGTCCAGCGGCGCTTTTTCGAAATCAGATTCGTTGACCCAGCCGGATTTTGGTTTCTCGCCACTCATGAATCTTTCGTAGAAGCCGCGTTCGCGCGGATTGCATGACGGATATTCGTCGAAGACGTGGCCGTTGCCGGACATTCGCGGGTCTTCCTGTTTCTTCAATTCGTCGAAAAGTTGCTGTTTCATCGAGTCGAAGGAAGCGCTGGCGGCAAGATTCGAAACGCAATCGGGATCGGTGCGCAAATCGTAGAGTTCATCGGCGGGGCGTTTGCCCATGCACAGGTCCCAGAATTCTTTCTGCGCGGGAATGAGGCGCGATTTGATGACTTCGGTTTTTGTCGGGCTGCCATCGGTGTCGAGATATCCGGTTTCGGGATTTCCGCACGGCCAGCGCGATGTTTCGAAATTGTGCAGATAGATTTTGTCGTCCTTGACGATGCCGCGGATCGGATAGCCCCAGTCGTGCGGGCGGCCGACATCGGTGCGTTCCTTGCCGATCAAAACGTGATCGCGTTCGGAAATCACGCGGCCGGACTTTTCGGTCGAGAAAAGTTCGACGAGGCTGCGGCCTGCCGCAGGTGCCATTCCGGTTTGCTCCCATTTGATTCCGGCCAGCTCGATGAAGGTCGGTGCGTAATCAATGAAGCTGACATAATCATCAATGACGCGTCCCGGTTTGCGGATTCCGTTCTTCCACATGACCGCGAGCGGCAGGTGATCGGTATCGTTGTAGGCATGGCCCTTGTCGTGCGGGAACGGCATTCCGTTGTCGGACGTGACGACGACGAGCGTGTTATCGAGCAATCCGCGCTTTTCGAGTTCCGCGAGCATCCGCGTGAGATGCGCGTCGAAATATTCGACCTCAAACGCGTAATCGAGCAGATCGTTTCGCACCGTTTCGTTGTCCGGCCAGCACGACGGCACGCGCCCGATATCCGAAATCTTTTTGCCGCCTTTCGCCGCGCCCGATCCGAATTCGTAGCCGCGATGCGGTTCATGGCCGCCGTACCAGAAACACCACGGTTTGTCTTTCGGCGCGGCGTCGAGAAAGTCGGTGAAGTTCGCCGCATAATCATTCGGCGCGATTCCGGACGTCGGCGGTGTGGTCTTGCGTTTATCGAAAGACCGGCCCGTCATTTCGCGCACCCGGCCCGCGAAGTTCGTCGCGACCATCGGCGCGCAGCCCTTGCCGGTCATGCCGGTGAAATAGCCGTGTTCGCCGAGCGCCTCGGGCCACGATTTGAACTCGGGCGGAAAGAAACACACGTGGTTCGCCGCAGCCTTGAGCTGCCACGGGTTGCGGCCGGTGACAATGCACGAGCGCGATGGCGCGCATTTGCCGCATGGCGTGTAGGCGTGCGTGAAAAGCATTCCCTCGCGGGCGACGCGGTCCATCGCGGGCGTCTTGACCCAATTGCACCCGTAAGCCCCCGCGTGGCCAAACGACCAGTCATCGGCGATTGCGAAAAGAATGTTCGGCTTCGCGTCGGCCGCAAGCGACTCGACGCTCCACGCGCAGACAAAAGACCACAAAAACAGGCGGAGCAATTTCATGACACGATTCTCCCGCCCGATGATTCGCCGCCGGCACGCCGCTTTCGCGTTTGCGCGAGAGTTGAAATGTCGTGCGGCGAATCTTCCGGCGGTATCTCATCGAAAGGACTGCCATGAAAATGCTGATCGTCTGTTCCCTGCTGTTGGGCCTTTCCGCGATGGCGGATGACAAGCCGCTGCTCGGCGTGCCCGGAAAATTGGTTTACGAGAACGCCCTCGCCGACAAGCCGGAAGGCTGGACCACCCCGAAAGGCGACTGGAAATCCGCGGACGGCGCGCTGTGCGGCGCGGAGAAGCCGGAAGACAAACACGGCGCGGTCATCCGCATGAACATCAAGCTTTCGGATTTCATCATCCAATACGAAGTGAAAATGGACGGCGCGAAGGTCACGAGCCTTTCGATCAACGATCCGAAAGGCCACCTCGCCCGCATCACCGTTGCGCCAACGAGCGTCCGCGTCGCGAAGGACGATCACGATCATGAAGGCCCGGACAAGGCCGTGACCTTCGGCGCGCTCAAGGCCGACGTGAAACCCGGCACCTGGCACACCGTCCGTATGGAAATGGTCGGCAACGAAATGCTCGGCAAGTTGGATGACGTCATCGCGTGCGGTTCGCACGAACAACTTTCCACCGCGAAGTCGAACATCGGCCTGACCGTCGCGGGGCAAACGGCCTCGTTCCGCAACCTGAAGATCTGGGAAGCTACGCCGAATCCCGACTGGGCGACCGTGAAGGCCACGCTGCCCAAAGGCGAACCCCTGCCGCCGCCGCGCCCCGCCGCAAAAAAGCCCGAAGCGAAATAGCGGCCATCGCGAGCGCCCGCAACTTCCAATGATTGGAAATTTTCGCGCCCGTCTTTTCCAATCATTGGAACTTTCGGTCTGATTTTTCAGCGGGCCCGTCAGGCGAAACGGAGTTTCGCCGCCCGCGGTGCGCGATTGATTGTCAGCGGTCTGACTGTTGTTGTATAGTCGCGCCACGATGAAACAATCGCTCCAGAAACTTCTCGCACTCGCGCTTATATTCGCGAGCGGCGTTGCGTCGGCAGGGACGAATGAGGCGCCGAAGGTGGAGCATCGCGGAATTGTTTATATGATTCCGATCAAGGGCGAGATCGAGTCGGCGCTGATGTACGTGATCCGCCGCGGCGCGAACGAGGCGCGCGAGGCGAAGGCCGACGCGGTGGTGTTCGAGATGGATACGCCGGGCGGAACCTTGCAGGCCGCCGAGGAAATCTGCCGCATTTTGCAGTCGCTGCCGATGCCGACCTACACGCTGGTGGAGAAAGACGCGTTTTCCGCCGGGGCGATCATCGCGCTGGCCACGAAGAAAATTTTTATGGAGCCGGGCAGCGTCATCGGCGACGCGATGCCGATCATGATGGGCATGTTCGGCGGCGTCGAGCAGATGCCGGACGACATCAAGGAGAAGATGACGTCGGCCGTGTCCGCGCTCATCCGCGCGAACGCGCAGCAGAACGGCTACGATCCGCAGCTGGCCGAGTGCATGGTCCGGCGCGACATGGAATACAAGATCGGCGACGACATCATCAGCCGCTCGAACCGGCTGCTGACGCTGACGAACATCGAGGCGGAGCGGCCCGTCGGCGCGGAAAAGAAGCCGCTGCTTTCGAGCGGCACGGTGAAGGATCTGCCAGCGCTGCTGGAAAAAAACGGGCTGGCCGGCGCCGAAATCCGCACGCTTGAGGTGACGGCGGCCGAACGGATCGCGCGATGGATCGCGGCGATATCGCCGCTGCTGCTGATGGCCGGGCTGCTCGGAATCTACATCGAGTTCAAATCGCCGGGCCTGATCATGCCCGGGGTGCTCGGTGCGCTTTGCCTCGTGCTGTTCTTCTGGGGGCAGCACATCGCCGGGCTTTCGGGCATGGAAGAAGTGGTCATCTTCGGGATCGGAATTGTTTTGCTCATCGTGGAAATCTACGTGCTGCCCGGCCACATCGCCCCTGGCGTGATCGGCATCATCTGCATCTTCGCGGCGCTGCTGATGGCGATGACCCCGCGGATTCCCAACGCGCCGAATTTGCCCGTGCCGATTTTCCCCACGTGGCCGGATCTGCAAATTCCGCTCATCAAAATCGGCATCACGATCATCGGCGCGGGCCTCGGCGCGGCGCTGCTCGCGCGCTCGCTGCCCGGTTCGCGTCTGGCCAGCCCGCTGGTTCTGGCGCACGCGGAGGGAACCAAGTCAGGCTTCGTCTCCGCAACGCAGGAAGCGTCGCTGGTCGGGCAGACCGGCGAAGCCGTCTCGATGCTGCGGCCCGCCGGTACGGCGCGCTTCGGCGGCAAACATATTGACGTGGTGACGCGCGGCGATTTCATCCAGCCCGGCGCGAAAATCCGCGTCGTCGAGGCGCAGGGCAGCCGCGTCGTGGTGGAGGCAGTATGAGTTCGCATCTGCAATGGCTCGTGGCGCTGATCGTCCTCGGCTTCGTGCTCATCGCCATCGAGGTTTTCGTTCCCGGCATGGTCCTCGGCCTCATCGGCGGCTGCTGTATGCTCGCGGCCATCGTTCTTGCCTTCAGCGCGTTTGGCGCGACCGGCGGCCTCATCGTCATCGGCGCGCTGCTCATCCTCACGATCATCCTCGCGCCGCTGTGGATCAAATACAGCCCGCGCACGCGCATCGGCCGCCACCTCACGCTGGGCAGCAGCGACAAGAATTTTCAGTCCGCGCCGAAAGAATTCGACCGCTATCTCGGCCAGACCGGCACGACGCAATCCATCCTCCGCCCGTCCGGCATCGCGACGATCAATGGCGAACGCGTTGACGTCGTCGCCGAGACCGGCCACATCGCCGCCGGCAAAATCATCCGCGTCATGCGGGTCGAAGGAATGCGGATCGTCGTCGAGGAGGTCGGCGCATCGTGAGTTTCCAATCATTGGAAAATACGACCGCGCAAACTTCCAATCATTGGAAACTGAGGTCCCCGGTGCTTCAACATTGGTCATTCGTCTTTTTGCTTCTTCTCGCACCGGTCTGCCGCGCGCAGACGAACAGCGCGGACAAATATGTGCTCGGGCCGACGAACGTGCTCGGCGAGGAGCTTTATGCCTTCGTGCAGGCGGCGGACATCGCGGGCACGATCACCGACGACGCGGTCATCTTCGCGGCCACCGATGCGAAAATTTCCGGGACCATCAGCAATGATTTGTGGATGGCGGCGGCCAACACGATCGAGATCAGCGGGCGCGTCGGCGATCACGCGCGCGTCGCCGCGCGCAGCGTCGAGATTTCCGGGACGTTCCGGCGTGGTCTCGCCGCCGCCGGGCAGACCGTCGCGCTGGCGACGAATTCGGTCGTGGGCGAGGATGCGTGCCTGGCGGGCGTGAGCGTCACGATGGAAGGGCGCGTCGGCAGCAATGCCCTGATTCGCGCGGTCAACGCCACCATCGGCGGCCATATCCACGGCGCGGTCCACGTCAACGCACAGGACATCGCCGTGCTGCCGAACACGAAGATTGACGGCGATTTCGTGTACACGTCGCCGAAGGAGCTGTTCCTCGACAAGAGCGTGGTGCTGGGCGGCAGGCTCACGCGGCAGACGGCCGCGGTCGTTTCACCCGGCGAGATCATCGCCGCGCAACTTGCCGGAACTTTCATGATGGCGGTGGCCGCGTTCCTCACCGGCGTGGTTTTCCTGTCGCTTCTGCCGCGCTTCGTCGGCAACAGCGTGCGGCTGCTGCGGCACTCGCCGTGGCGCTGCGCCGTCACCGGGGCGCTGGCTTCCGTGCTGGTCGTGGTCAGCGCATCGCTTTCCGCGCCCACGATCGTCGGCCTGCCGCTCAGCTTCTCGCTGCTCGGCGGGATGCTTCTGTTCGTCTATCTCGGCAACATCATAGTCGCGCTGGCCATCGGCAGCACGGTGCTGCGCCAGCACGGGCCGCAGGCCTTCCTCGGCGTGCTGATGACCTTCGTCCTCGGCCTCGTCGTGCTCTACATGCTCAAATCGTTGCCGTATCTCGGCGCCGTAATCGGCCTGTTTGGCTGGTTTGCCGGCGCCGGTGCGTTGATCTTGAACATGCTGGCGGGCCAGCGCATGATGCCGGCTCAGGAGCCTCCGCCGATACCGGGCGGCGGTGATGGAAAGAAATAGGCGGGCCGCGGGAGTGAAAGAGTTTCAGTGAAGGAAAGGAAAACAGAATGAACCCCATGATCATCGTTGTTGTCGTGTCGAGCATCGTCGCGCTGATTATACTTGGCATCATCATTTCATTCGTCGGCATCTGGGTGCAGGCCTGGACGTCCGGCGCACCCGTAAAGATCAAGGACCTCATCGGCATGAAGCTGCGGCGCGTTCCGCCGAGCCTCATCGTCGCTGCGCGCATCCAAGCCGTGAAGGCCGGCATCGAAGTCAGCACCGACGATCTCGAAGCACACTATCTCGCCGGCGGCAATGTCCCCGCGGTGGTCAGCGCGCTCATCGCCGCCGACAAGGCCGGGATTCCGCTGCCGTTCAAAAAGACGTGCGCCATTGACCTCGCGGGCCGCGATGTCCTCGATGCCGTCCGCACCAGCGTCCATCCCAAAGTGATTGATTGCCCGGATCCCGCAAAAGGCACGACGATGCTCGACGCCGTTGCGAAGGACGGAATCCGCCTGCTCGTCAAGGCGCGCGTCACCGTGCGCACAAACCTCGACCGCCTCGTCGGCGGAGCGATGGAAGACACGATCATCGCGCGCGTCGGCCAGGGCATCGTCAGTGCCATCGGCTCATCGAAGAGCTACAAGGATGTTCTCGAAAATCCCGACCACATCAGTCGCACCGTGCTCAACAGCGGCCTCGATTCGCAGACCGCATTTGAAATCGTTTCGATTGATATCGCCGACGTCAGCGTCGCCGGCGTCACCGGCGTGCGCGAAGTCGCCAACGTTGGCGCGCTGCTCGAAACCGAGCGCGCCGAGGCCGACAAGAAACTGCGGCAGGCCGAAGCCGAGGGCCGCCGCGCAATGGCCGTCGCCTACGAACAGGAAATGCGCGCCCGCGTCCAGGAAATGCAGGCGAAAGTCATCGAGGCACAGGCCGAGGTCCCGATGGCCATCGCCGACGCGTTCCGCCACGGCCGGCTCGGCGTGATGGATTACTACCGGATGCAAAATGTGATGGCCGACACTGCCATGCGCGAGTCGCTCGCCGAGGGCGAAGCTCCGCAGAAACCGGATCAGCCGAAGGCGTAATTCAGAGTTCAGAAGTCAGAGATCAGGCAATGTCTCACATCGTCCATGCCGATGCCGATTCAGCCTTCAAGCTGATTTTCTATTTCATCGTCTTCGTCCTCTGGATCGCGGCCCAGTTGGCGTCGGCGGCGAAAAAGAAGAAACAGCGCGAGGAATTGGAGCGGACCTCCGCGCACCCGAAAGAGCCGCGGCAGGAACAGCCGGCCGCCTCATCGCTCGATAGCGACTTGGGCCGGCTGCTCGAACAACTGACGGGGCAGCCGATGATCCCGTCGCAGCCGGTGCCAAGACCGCCGCCGCCGCCCGCGCCGCAGCGCGCCGCGACGCCGCTTCAGGCGCAACGGAGGCCGGCGCAACGGGCCGACGTGCGGTCCGCGACGGTGCGCAAAATGCCACCGCCGGTTCCTGCGCAAATGGCGCAGCGCCCATCGCCCGTCGCCCCGGAGGAGTGGAAATTCAGCGCGCCGGCCACGGCGTCCGCGGTGGCCGTTTCGGTCCACGCGAAGGAACTCAGCGTGAATCTGCCGAAAATGCGGATGCCGATTTTCCGTCTTCCTTCCGTCAACCTGCAACGCGCGACGGAGCGCCCGACACGCACTTCGTGGATCAAAGCGCCGCAGTCGCTCCGGCAAAACATGATCGGCCGGATGATTCTCGATCCGCCCAAGGCGCTGGATTTCTCCCATCACTGACCCGCGCGATTTTTCCAATGATTGGAAATTTGCGCCGCCGCCATTTCCAATCATTGGAAATGTCCGGCCGGTTCGCTACGGTCGCGCCCATGCGTCAATTTCTCTTCGCAGTTTCAATCGTGCTTCTCGCCGCGTGCCAGCGCGCGCAGACACCGCAGCCGGTGGTCAGCGCGGACTTGCGGGCGCGCTCGCTGTTTCCCGATGCGCAGTCGGTCGCGTGCGCGAAGTGCCACCAGAAGGAATTTGACGAGTGGGCGGTCTCGCAGCACGCCCACGCAAACAGGCTCGTCGGGACGAATGACATCGCGGCGTTCACGCCGCCGCGCGAGGTGACGCTCGGCTCGTTCGACACGAAGATGAGCGTCGAAAACGGGCGCTTCATTTTCGCGGAGTCGTTCAGCAATCAGCCACCGAATATTTTTGAAGCCGGCGCTGTCATTGGCATTTCGCCGTTGCGGCAATATCTCGTCGGCGCGCACGGCGGGCGCTTGCAGACCGCGGTGATCTCCTTCGACCCGCGCAGCAACGAATGGTTCAACGCGCAGGGAACCGAGGACCGGCAGCCGCACGAGTGGGGATTCTGGACCAACCGCAGCATGATCTGGAACGTGCAGTGCGCGTTCTGCCACATGACCGGCCTGCGGAAAAATTACGACGTGAGCAACGATGTCTATCGCACGACCTGGGACGCGATGGGCATTTCGTGCGTGCAGTGCCACACCGCTGCCGAGCATCCGGCGACGAACGGCTGTGTGGTTTGCGCGCTGCCGAAAATGACGACGAATTTGATGGTCGAGACCTGCGGCTCCTGCCATTCGCGGCGCGAGGAATTCACCGGCACGTTCCGCGCGGGCGACCGCTACGAAGATCACTACCGCGTCACGCTGCCGGATGCTCCGACGATTTATTACGCCGACGGACAGATTCGCGACGAGGATTTCGAGTACGGTTCGTTCCTTCTAAGCCGCATGGGCAACAAAGGCGTCGCGTGCCTCGACTGCCACAATCCGCACACCGGAAAACTCAAGCTCGCCGCGACGAACAACGCGCTGTGCCTGCAATGCCATATCCCGCCCGGCCAGCGCGGCGCCATCGCGATTAATTTCGTCAACCACGGTCACCACTCGATGACCAACGCGGGCTGGCTCTGCGTGGACTGCCACATGCCGGAAACGAAATACATGGCGCGCGATCCGCGCCGCGACCACGGCTTCACCTCGCCCGATCCGCAGCTCACGATTGACCTCGGCATCCCGAACGCGTGCGACCGCTGCCACACGAACGGCGCGGCGTGGGACAACGACTGGACGAAGAAATGGTACGGCGAAAAGATGGAGCGGCCCGCCCGCAAGCGCGCCTACGCGATGGCGCACGCGGCCCGCGCCGATGACTCCGCCCCACCGCGCGATCTGCTCGCGCTCTTCGAGTCGGAAGAAATTCCCGCGTGGCGCGCGACCTATGCCGGCATGCTCGCGCCGTGGTCCGACCGCCCCGAAGTCACCGCCGCACTCGTCGCCGCCGCGACGAACAGCAACATGCTGATTCGCTCCGCCGTTCTGCGTTCGCTGGCCGGACAACCCTCCGGCATACGGCTCGCACAACAGATGCTCACCGAGACGTCGAAGCTCGTGCGAATTGATGCAGCGTGGTCGCTGCTCGGCAGCGATCAATTTCCCGCCGCATCAATCGCCGAAATCGAAAGCTATCTCGACAACATCTGCGACCAGCCCGCCGGAGCTTTGCGCCGCGCGGAATTCCTGCTCGCCCTGGGCCGACAGGCCGAGGCGGAATCGTGGGCGCAAAAGGCCGCACTGTGGGACCCATCCGCCGCGCCGCAACATGCCCTCGGAAGAATTTTGCACGCCGTCGGCAAAACCGACGAAGCCCTCGCCTGCATGATCCGCGCAACGCAACTCGTGCCGGACGACGCGGGATTTCACTACGACCTTTCGCTGCTTTACGGCGAGATGAACCGCACGGCCGAAGCCCTCGCGCAGCTTAAGGAAACCGTGCGCCTCGATCCGAAGTTTGGCCGCGCCTGGTACAACCTCGGCCTCGCCAGCGCCGCCGCGGAGCAACTCGACGATGCGCTGGCCGCGCTGCAAAAAGCGCAGGCGCTGATGCCCGATTCGCCCGATCCGTCATTCGCCCGCGCGACGGTCTTTCTGCGCCAGCAAAAGAATTCCGAAGCCCGGGCCGCCGCCGGGGCCGCGCTGAAAATTTCACCCGGATTTCAACAGGCGAAACAATTGCTGGAGCAGATCCCCGCCAACTGATTGACCCGAATCTTCCGCGCAAGCTAGTGTAGTGTAACAGTCATATCTTTACAATCTCTGGATTCCTGTCATGCTGCCGAACATGTGGAATCCAGCTTGT
>CAIVKH010000288.1 GCA_903906425.1 uncultured bacterium | reverse complement strand
GTAAGCGTCACGCCAAGCCGCCCTATCTGATCACATCATAGATGTCGTAGCGTTGGCAGGCTGTCGGACTTTCTTGCGTGGCAATTCGCTGCTGGTATCATGCTGCAATCATGGCTACCAAGTTCATTACGATTGACCGAAATACACCGATGCTTTTGCCGCTCGACCTCCGCGAATGGGTGAAAGATGACGACCTCGTGCATTTTATTGTGGATATTTCCCTCCGGGTTTCCTCCGAAAATGCGCGGGTGAACCACCGTGGGACCGGATCAGCGCAATATCCGCCATCGATGATGTTGGCCCTTCTGCTTTATTGCTATAGTCAGGGAATTTACAGTTCTCGAAAGATTGAGCGCGCGACATATTCCCATGTGTCAGTGCGCTACCTGACGGCCGCTCATCACCCTGACCACGATACGATTGCGGCCTTTAGAAATAAGAACAGGGAATTCATCAAGCAGGCATTCGTGACGACTGTTCAAATCGCTCAAGAAGTAGGGCTGAGTCAGTTTGGCGTGATGGCCATTGACGGCACCTCGTTGCGGGCTAATGCCAGCAAAAAGGCCACGAAAAGTTATGCGGAGCTTCGGCGATGCATTGAAGAGCTGTGTTCCGATGCACTTGATCGCGCTGAGGCTGCCGACGCTGCGCCGGAGCAGCAAGACCGGATGCCCAGGTTATCGAAGGACAAAATTGAAGCAGCCATTGAAAATCTAAAAGCGGCTCATGCCGCGGACAAGGCTCAGCGGGAAGAGTTAAAAAAGAAGGTGGAAAAAAGTGGCGTCGGCACCCCGCCTCCATCTGCGCCAAACGACGTGCCCGATGCCAAGACAATGAATCTGACGGATGCCGAATGCCTGATGATGCACATGAAAGAGGGTTACTACGCGCCTGGATACAATGCACAATTGGCTGTAGATGCTGATGCGATGCTAATTACGGCGGCGACAATTTCGGACAGCGTGGTTGATTCAAACCAACTTCTCGGCGTAGCCCAAGAGAGTCAGAACAATTGTAGTGGATCAGTTCATACCGTTGTCGCTGACTCCGGATACGATAACAACCATCAAATCCACGAATTGGAAGTCGAGCACGGAATACACGCGCTGGTCGCTGTAAAGGATCCGCATCGCATATCCACAAAACACCCTCAAAGTCGGCAGCGGAAGCGAACTCGGGCATTCAAACTCAAGCGAATGATGGAACTGGCATCACCAGAAGGTCGAAAACTCATTGCCAGCAGAAAGTGTTCGGTCGAGCCTGTATTCGGGACGATCAAGCACGCGATGGGTTTCAGGGGTTTCCTACAGAGAGGGAAAGAGGCGGTGGCGAACGAGTGGACGCTGGTAAGCGCGGCCTTTAATCTGAAGAGGCTGTCGCATCTTCTGATCCCAGCTTGATAAGCTAGATTCAGCGGATTTTCCCGCACATTTCGTTCCGGCATCCGCATGCGCGCGCCGGCCCATAAGATTATTTCTGCTATTTTCGATCTTTCGCACCGGACGCGGTCGCGCTTCACCTCGCCCTCAATCCGGATGGTACCCCTAAGTCCGACAGTCTGCCAACGCTACGACATCTATGATGTGATCAGATAGGGCGGCTTGGCGTGACGCTTACGCTTGCGCGGCGGAATTTTTCAATCATTGGAAGTTCCGCTTGCGATCAAAAAGAAACCGGCGTCCGCGACGGCCTGTCGCTGACGCCGGTTCACGTCCGGGCGCGGATCAATATGTCCGGATATAGCCCCAGCGAAAGGCTGGAGCGCCTGCCTGCAATTTGCCGCCCTGGGCCGGCGCGCGGATCTCGACGCGGAGTTTGCATCCGCCGTCATTGCGCGGCAGGGACAACTCCACAAGATTTGCGGGTTGCATTTGATTCATTTCCGAGTGGCGCACGATCGTTCCATCCAGCGCGAAATCAACCGTTGCGTTTGTGCGGAGTGTTTCCGGCATCTGCGGCCAGAAGAAGAAACTCAACTTTGAATGATCCTTGCCGACCATGATCGGAACTTCAGCCGCGGCGATGACGCCGTCCGGCTGCGATGCCGCGGCGAGCGACACGACGCGATCGAAAACGGTTTCGCCGTTCGCCTGGGCGTTCGGCGGCACGAGTATCTTCGATGTCCGCATGTCGGCAATCAACAGATTGCCGGAGGCGTTTTTCAACAGAGGCGGCAGCACAATAGATGCGATCACGAAAAGCAGCGTCAACCCCGATGCCGCGCCGAACGAGCCAACCACATCGGATGCGCGCATGATCTTTTCCGCTGACGCGCGGCGGGTGCCGAATCGTTCCACGACGGCGTGAAGTCCGACACCGGCCAGCATCGCAAGGGCGAAGTGAACATGGAACGAATAACGCGGCGAGGTTTCGCCAAAGACGAGATAGACCATCGCGAACAACAGTGGCAGGAGGCCCGTAATCCATCGAGCCGCGCAATTTCCAGCGAGCCGCGGCCAGCGCCAGCAACCGATGGCCGCAAGCGCCAAGAAAAATGGAGCGAAAAGATGACGGGAGGCGCGGGCGACAACAGTGAGTTCTTCATAGCCGCCGTCACGGAGCGCGATCTCGTGATTCGAGGCGAAGCCGACGAGAAAAAACTTTCCAAATTTGGCCCATGGCAGCTCGACGAGCGTGCGGACGGGTTCGTAGGTGATTTGCGAGGCGACCAGCCCGATCATGGTCGGCCGTTTTTGCGGGCGCGGAGTCATGCGGTCGATCTGCTCATACGTGCCGTAGTATTCTCCCCACATCGGCAGATTCCAGCCGCGCGCGAGGAAGCTGAACGGATGGGAATTTTGTTTGAGGTCGTCGAACCTCCCGGTCCACTTCGCGAACGACCGGGCCGCCGGCATAAAGATCAGGATCACACCGACGAAAAACGCCAGCAGAATCCGGCGGATCGCGGAGCGATCCTCCTTGAGCAGAAACACGAGGGCAACGAGCATCGCGCAGGCGACCAGCATGAACAGATCAATGCCGCCTTGTGTGCGGAGAATGAACAGCGAAGCGCCGAGCAGAATCGCCGCCCCCCACCCCACCCCGCCGCTTCGGGCCTTTTCGACGATTCGCGCCAGCGCAACCGTTGCGAGAACGACGAACAGCGCGCCCTGAAACTGGTGCGTGTAATCCAGTGCCTGCCACGTGTGGAGCGGCAGAAGTGTCAGCAGGACCAAGCCGAATCGCGCGGCGCGCGGCGGCAGCCAGCGGCGAAGGAGCCAGAAGACGAGAAGGTTTTGCGCGGCGCATGCGATGACGTTTGAAAGCTGGCCGACCAAGACGATGACGGACGGGAACAGCTTCGCAAGCGGATACGAGAACGGAAACGCCCGGACGATCCAGATGTGGGCGTCGTAGTCGTTCCGGAAAAGTTCGCGCAATGACTCATCGCCCATCCTCTGGTCGCAGAAGTATCGCATCGTCGAGGCAAAAGACCGGCAGTCGCCAACCTGCTGATAGTTTTGCAATGCGAAGATCAGGCTTAGTTTTATCGCCGTAAAAATGGCGGTCAGGACGATGGCGAACGTCCAGTCGTTTCTTACCCGGCTGGCCGCGATGATGGTCGCCGCGAAAACGCCCACAGAAAGCAATGCGAAGATCACGTAGGCCAGTGTGATCTGCGGGATGAACTTCAACGCGACGGCCGCCGAGACGGCGGCAGAAAGCAGCAGCAGGAAAGCCAGCAGATTCTGCGCGAGACGAAGCAATCGCGTTGTCCAGGCAATCATAGGTGGAAAGAACTCGAACGCATCATTTGGCGGGCGTGGTTTTCGGCACGGCGACGACCGGTTTCAACAACTGGTTTTTCGTGCCGGGCGGAAGATTCGACTGCTGGATGTAGAGCGAGGCGTTCGCGGGATCCTGCACCATCCAGACCTGCCCGGCTTGTTTCATCATCGACACGCGAAGATTCGGATCGGCAACGGAGTTGGCCCACATCATCGCGCTTTGCGGGTTGGCATAGAGAATCGAGCCGACCAATCCCTGGATGGCTGGATCGGCCTGCAGCGACGGAGGATTCAGCGTCAGCACCCAGTCTGCGGCTGCAACGGGATCTTCCCTCGCCCACGTCTTTGTCGTTTGTACCAGCGTCGGATTGCGGAGAGTCGTCGTCGGCAGTTGCGAGGCCCATTGCGTGGCCGCGGCAGGATCTTCGAAGGCCCACGTCGCGGCCAGTTGCGACACGCCTTGCTTCTGCATAATCGGATCGGTCACTTTAGAGAGCCATTCCGCCGCGACATCCGGTTGATAGGCCGCCCACGTCTGTGCCATCGATATCGCGAGATAGTTCTTTTGCAGCGGATCGCTCAGCGTCCGGTAATAGGAAGAGACCGTGCTCGCGTCTCCGCTGGCGACGACCTGGCTCATGAGCGTCTGCATCGCGATCTTCTGGAGTTCGGCGGTGGGCAATTGCCAAAGCGTCGAAAGCGCGATGTTCATATTTTCCGCGCCCATGCCGCTGTAGAGTTGCCGCACTGTCGCATCTGCCGCGAGCGGATCCTGCGGCATGTTTTGCATGAACCATTGCTGCGCCGCCGCGGGATCGGTTTTCGCCCACGTGCCAAGAATCGTGTTCACCGCATTCACGCGGGCGCGGCGGCTGTCGAGCGACAGCGCATAATTCATCGCCGCCCGCGGATCGATCTTCGCCCACTGCGCCAGCGTCTGGTTCAGTAGCGCCGCCGCCTGCGGGCTCCACGGCATCTCCTCGATTTGCTTCAACTTCTTCGCGATGTCCGCCTGCGTCTTCGCAAGAAGTTCCTCGCTGCTGAGGCGCGATGAGACGCGCGACCTCTTTCCCGAAGACGCTGACGCCGCCCTCGCTGCCACCGGTCGCGGTGGCCGCCACGCGATTCGATGCCGATGTCGGATCGGCAATCATCCGGCTGCGCGCGATGAACTCCGGCGAATTGGTCAATGCCTCCAGATCATCCGGCCACAACATCGTCCAGTCGGCGTTTGTTTCGCTGCCGTCTTCGATGGCCTTCATCCATGCGGCAAATTTCTTGTTCTCCCTCGCAAGCTCGTTGAGAACGCGGCTGCTGAACGTCTGTCCGTCCGCGGCAACATCATCGGCCCCGACCGCCGCATGTGCCGCCCGCTGCTTGTGCTGCCAGACGAAGAAGACAGACGCCGCAACGCCTGCCAGCAAGGCAAGGATCAGCCAGACTTCCCGCAAGGAGAAGCCGCCGCGCAAGTTTCTGTTGCTGTGATTTCCAATCATTGGGAGAGACCGCCTGCGAACATTTCCAACCATTGGAAATTGTCGCAGGCGTTGGGTTTCTCACATCAAGCCATAGAGGGCGATGTGACGGTCGATCCACTTGTCGAAGCCAAATTCGCGCTTCAGTTTCCCGAAGCCGGCCATGCCGAAAACTGCGGTGTTTTCCGGAGATTCGCAGAACGATCGCATCGCGCCGGCGAGCGCGGACGAATCGCCGGAAGGAACGAGCCGGCCCGTTACGCCGTCCTCGACGAGGTCCGGCAGGCCGCCGACGTTCGTCGCGATGACCGGGATTTTGCGGGCCATCGCTTCCATGACGACATAGGGTTGGTTCTCGATCCGCGAGCAGATCACCAACGCGGAAATTCTTTCGAAGAATTCTTTCGCTTCGACGTAGCCGGTCAATTCGATTTGCGATTTGCGACTTGATCGACGCGGCTTCAGGGCCATCGCCACCGATCAGGAACCGCGCGGCGATTCTATCGTCGAGGAGTTTTGCCGCCGCATCGATGAACATGGCGTGATTTTTTTCCCAACTCAGGCGGCCAAGGATCCCGAAGGTGAAAGGCCCCGCGGGCCGCAGAGCGAAAGGGGCCGCGCGTCCCATGGCGAAACCCGTCGGGATTCGTTCAACGCGCGGCACACCTTTTTCGCGAAGCAGTTTTTCATAGAATCGCGACAGCGCGATGACGCGGGCGCAACGCTTGAACGCCTGTACGTTCAGCCAGGCATAGAACTGTTCCTTCAAATCCGGCCGGAACAGCCAGCCATGAACCGTGCTGACCTGCGGAATCTTCGCTGCGCACGCGGCGAGCAGGCCGTGAACGTCGGCCTTGTATCCACACGAATGCAGCACGTCCGCCTTCTGCGAGCGGAGTTCGCCGGAAATATTGGCGGCGAGTTTCCGGGAAAAGCGCGACGCGGTTTCGACCGTGGAGAACGGAATTTGCGCGGCGGAAAAAGCGTCCTGCAATTTGAGGTGCCCGGAGCCGGACCGCGTTTCGACAATCAGCAGCGCGTGGGCCGCAACGTCCTTGGCAATCAGGCCGCGCGCCAGATCGATCGTCGCGCGCTCCGCGCCATAAACGCTGCCGGTGTCCTGTAAAAGAAAAACAATCTTCATTGCGCCGGAAACATCTGCCATCTTGCGGCGATGGGGCAATCACATCGATTGACAATCATGGCCGTGGCGCTGAATGAGGCGCGCCACGTTGCGAAGCTGTAGGCTTCGGTGGACAGGCTGCGCCGTCCCGAAAGCATCGCAATAGAGACGATCCTGGTTGACGGCGGCAGCGGCGATGGAACTGCCGGCGTCGCGCGCGCGGCAGGATTCACGAAGGTCATCGAACTGCCCGGCGCTAACATTCCCGTCTGCCGCAACCGTGCCGAGCGCGAAGCCGCGGGCGACTGGCTCGCTTTCGTGGACGCGGATTGTGAACTTGCCGATGACTGGCTGGAGCAGGCCGCGCCGCTGCTCGCGGGTGCAGACAAAATAGTTCTCGCGTGGCCGGCGCGTCCGCCGGAGCCGATGACATGGGTGCAGTCCGCCTGGCTGTTTCATTGGCTGAACAAAAACCGGAAAATGGATAACTGGAATGGCCGCGAAGTTGTCAAGGAAGAGGGATTCCGGCTCGCGACGACGCGCAACATGATTTTTACGCGCGCGGTTTTTGATGGGATGAAAGGTTTCAACGAGGAGCTTTCGACTGGCGAAGACACGGACTTCGCATTTCGAGCATACATGGCCGGTATTCCGGTTCTGGGCCTGCCATCGTTGCGCGTCTTCCATCATGGCGAACCGCGGACGCTCGCGCAGTTTTACCGGCAGCAGCTCTGGCACGCGAACCGCCGCAGCTACGAACACATCAGGAAGATCAGCAGCGGAAAAACCGGCGGGAATGCCCCATTGTTTTCCACATTGTTTCTCGTCTGCGCCGCCATGGCGATCACCGGCATCGCAGCCTCCGCCGCGCTACGGAACCTGCTTCCGCTGTCCTTGGTCCTGCCCCTTGCCGGATTGAACGCTGGTCCCGCATTTCTGATCTGCTGGCGAGGAAGATCGTTTCACCATTTTCCCGCGCTTTGTGTGATCTATTTTGCGTATGGCTGGGCCAGAATGCTTGATCTGCTCGGCGTGGCAAAGACGAAAACAAGCTGGAAGCTCGATAACCCAAAGTTTCATTCAGTCTGACGCGCGGACATTTCCCACAGTGCGAGACTGAAACATAATCAACGCACCCATGGCAACGACTGCAATGGCATAGCGCGAGTAGAACAAATCACAGACGAAATCTGGTAGATGAATGACCGCGGGCACTGGTGTGTAAGCAGGCCAGACGAACGAAGCAAATGCGGCTAGAGCGACAGTTCTCACTATCCAGCCAGCGCTCAGTGCGTAGGCAATCGTCAGACCCAGCACGGGCAACGCCATAGTGAAAGCATGCGCCCATCCATAGGGTGAGAACACTGGGAAACACGCCGTCAGAAGAATTGTACCTGTGAATAAATCGTGCCGGAATCGCAACGTCAAGAAGCCGATGAGTGCCATCAGCAACGTGAGGTCTAGCAATTTTAGAACCGATGGAACCGGCACAGAGCCGAAGGAGGCAGCAACGTCGGGCGCATTGAGAAATCGCAGAACATCCGCGATTAAGGACTGGTTGAGAATTGCCGTCGTCACATGGTTCGAGAGAAATGGAAGAATGGTGAAGAAATAATCCTGATAGAGCCGCACGGGAATGATAGGCAGCGCGACCAGCGCGGGCAGCAAAAGTGCGATAGCAAGTTTCGCGCCGAAACGGATCGACGGACGGCACAGGAACCAGAATCCAAAGATCAGGACCGGATAAAGTTTTAGCCAGGTTGCGCATGACACTAGTGTAGTGTAACAGTCATATCTTTACAATCT
>CAIVKH010000287.1 GCA_903906425.1 uncultured bacterium | reverse complement strand
TTTCACAATTTGACAGTTGCTTTCACGGCCCTGAACCCTGAACCCCGCTTTTGCCTTGCGGCACTTCTGCAAGAGCCTCCCAAGTTAACGGTATATGTTTTGGGGAGAAAATGTGTCCGGGAACCGCGAGGGCATTGAAGCGATGTCAGGGAATGTCCGGGATGTCGTGATCATCGGCGCCGGGGTGACGGGAGCGGCCCTGGCCCGGCTGCTCTCCGCCTATGAACTGGACGTCGCGCTCGTGGAGAAGGAGGCGGATGTCGGCTTCGGAGTCTCCAAGGCGAACTCCGGGATTGTGCATGCCGGGTTCCACCACGACGCCGCCAAAACGCTCAAGGCACGGCTGGAACTGCGCGGAAACCTGATGTTCGAACGACTCCAGCGCGAGCTCGGCTTCCCCTTCAAGCGGATCGGGATCCTCATGGTCGCGTTCTCCGGCGAGGACATGAAGACGGTCCGGAGGCTTTACGAGCAGGGCGTCCGGAACGGCGTGCCGGGTCTCGAGATCTGCGGACATGACCGGATGCGGACGCTGGAGCCGAAACTGAATCCGGACGTGGTGGGCGGGCTTTACGCGCCAAGCGGGGGAGTGGTGGAGCCTTACCGGTTTGTCTTCTCGCTGGTCGAGTCGGCGAAACTCAACGGGGTGGAGCTGCTGACATCCTTCCACGTCGTTGCGGCGCGGCGGGAGGGCCCGGCCTGGCGTCTGGACGCGGCGGACGGGCGCTCGATCACGGCCCGGCGCGTAGTGAATGCGGCCGGGCTGTACGCCGACACGGTTTCGGCACTGTTCAACGCCGAGCCCTTCCTCATCAGGCCCCGGAAAGGCGAGGAATATCTGTTGGACCGCAACAGCCCGGCCTGTCCGGGACACGTGCTGTTCCCGGTTCCATCCCGGGAGTCCAAGGGGATGCTGGTCATTCCGACCGTGGAGGGCACGGTGATGATCGGTCCTACCGCTGAAATGATTGAAGACAAAGAAGATATAACAACTTCTTCGGGAAACCTGGAAAAGGCGTTCAGCAGCGCCGCGATGATGGTTTCCGGGATTTCGCGGCGCGACATCATCACCTCCTTTGCCGGGCTGCGTCCGACATGCGGAGGCGAAGACTTTCTGATCTGCCGTTCCACGCGGGCCCCCGGGCTCATCCAGGCGGCGGGGATCCAATCGCCCGGGCTTACCGCGGCGCCGGCGGTCGCGGAGGAGATCCGGGATCTCCTGAAAGCCGACGGCCAGGCGTTCCGGGAGAAGGCCGGCTACATCCCGCACCTGACGCCGTTTCCCTCCATCCGGAACCTGAATTTCGAGGAACTCGACGCGCTGGCCACCCGCGACGCGGCCTTCGGGAACATCGTCTGCCGGTGCGAGCAGATCAGCGAGGCGGAGGTGGTGGACGCCGTGCGGAAGGGGCATGTCACACTGGACGGCGTCAAGTTCTACACCCGGGCCGGCATGGGGCGCTGCCAGGGGGGGTTCTGCTCGTTCAAGGTCATGCGCATCATTGCGCGCGAGACCGGGATTCCCATGGAGGAGATCACCAAACGCGGGGCCGGCAGCCGGGTTGTCGCGGGCCGCCTGGACGGAGCGGAGCCGGACCATGTTTGAGACTGAATGCGATGTGGCGGTCATCGGCGGCGGCGCCGCGGGTCTCGCGGCCGCGACGGAGGTAGCCGGGCGCGGGGGGAAAGCCCTGATCCTGGAACGGGAGGCGCAGCTTGGCGGCATTCTCCAGCAATGCATCCACACCGGGTTCGGCCTCAAGCGGTTCAGGGAGGAGTTGAGCGGCCCGGAATATGCCGGACGCGAGATTGCGGGGATGCGGGAACGGCGGGTTGAAGCCCTGCTCGAATGCACCGTCACCGACCTCCGGGAAAACGGCCGGGGCAAGATACTCCTGGCCAGTTCCCGTTCCCGCGGAGTCGTAAAAGTCCACGCCGGGGCGGTCATCCTGGCCATGGGTTGCCGGGAACGCAACCGGGGCAACCTCGGCATCGCGGGCACGCGGCCGGCCGGCGTGATGACGGCCGGCCTGGCGCAGCGCCTGGCGAACCTGGAAGGCTGCCTGCCGGGCCGGCGCGCGGTCATCATCGGCTCCGGCGACATCGGGCTGATCATGGCGCGCCGCCTCACCTGGATCGGCGCGAAAGTCCTGGCCGTCGTCGAAATCCTCCCCTACCCTTCGGGCCTGGCCCGGAACGTCGCGCAATGCCTTGACGATTATGGCATTCCGCTTCTCCTCGGCCATGCGGTGACCCGGATCGAAGGGCGCGACCGGGTCAACGGCGTCGAGGTGTCGCCGCTCGTCGAGGGGACGCCGGACCGGTCCGGGGCCGTCATCCTTCCGTGCGACACCGTACTGCTGTCGGTCGGGCTGATCCCGGAGAACGAGCTCTCCAAGAAAATCGGAGTGACGCTCTCCCTAGCGACTGGCGGGCCAATGGTCAATTCCTCCCTGATGACCAATATCCCCGGCATCTTCGCCTGCGGCAACGTCCTTCATGTCCATGATCTGGCGGACAACGTCTCGGAGGAGGCCGTGACTTGCGGCGCGGCGGCCTTCCGCCATCTCGGGCAGGGCGGCGCCCCGGCTCCGGCCGAAGGCGCCGTCCTCGCGGCGGCGAACCTGAAATACGTCCTGCCCTCCCAATACCGTCCGGGCACGGCGCAACGTTTCGCCATGCGGGCGCTGACTCCTTTCGACCAGGCTGAACTGACGGTCTGCGCCGCCGGCCGGGAACTGTTCCGGAAAGAGCTCCGCCATGTGCGGCCCGCGGAGATGCTGGAGGTGGCGCTTACCGCCGGGCAGGTGCCGGCGGAGGCGGACGCGCCGCCGTTGGAGTTCTCCCTGATGCCGGCCGGAAAGGATGCCGTCGCATGAATGCCAAATCCTTCACCTGCATTGTCTGTCCCGCCGGATGCCGGCTCACGGCCACGCCGGAGGCGGCCGGCACCTGGCGCGTCGAAGGCAACCGTTGCGCGCGGGGAAATCTTTATGCCCTCGCGGAAATGACCGATCCGAAACGCACGGTCACCGCGGTGGTGCGGACAGGTTCCGCGGTCCTGCCGTATGCCCCCGTCCGCACCGACCGCCCCATCGCGCGGGACCTGGTTTTCCCGCTGCTCAAGGCCTTATGTACCTGCGAGGTGCGCCCCCCGTTCGCGGCGGGCGACATCGTCCTGCGCGACTTTGCCGGTTCCGGCGTCAATGTCTTTCTCACCCGTTCCGAAAACAGCCAGCCCACACCCGCCCCATGGCAGACGGATGTGAAGGAAAAAACATGAGAACCTTCCGGTACGACACCTCCGGGCAGTGGCTCAAAGGCAACGTTCACCTGCACAGCACGGCCTCCGACGGCGGCAAGAGCTTCCCGGAACTGGCGGCGCTGTACGCCGCCGCGGGGTTCCGGTTCCTGTTCCGCACAGACCACTGGGTTTCCTCTGACGTCGCGGCGGATCCGGAGAGCTATCCACTGCTCTGGCTCGACGGCACGGAGCTGGACGGTCAGGATCAGACCGGGGCCATGTTCCATGTCGTCTGCCTGGGCACGACCAAAGGGCTCAAGCGCGAAGACGGCCTGGTCAACGGCCTCAAGGCCGCCCGCGAACAGGGAGCCCTGCTGATTCTGGCGCACCCGCACTGGTGCGGAAATTCGCTGGAGGACGCGCGGCGCTGGGGCTTTGACGGCGTCGAGGTCTACAACCATGTCTGCCACTGGCTGAACGGAAAGAGCAACGGCCTGGTCCACTGGGACGCCGCGCTCAAGGACAATCCCAGCGCCCAGGCTTTCGCGGTGGATGACACCCACCTGCGACCGGAGCACCCCGGCTGGAACGGCGGCTGGATCGTAGTGAACGCCGCAGAATGCACGCGCACTGCCATCCTGGCGGCCATCCGGACCGGCAATTACTATTCAAGCTGCGGCCCGGAGTTCCGTTCGCTCGCCTGGGATGGCAAAGAACTGCACCTGACCACTTCGCCGGTACGGTTCGTGCGCATCGTCGGCCCGGCCGTGCGGGGCGAACGCCTGGGCACTTTCGCCGGGCCGTTGCTCACGGACGTGAAAATCCCTGTTCCCCGGGATTGGGACTACGTCTACGTCGAGATCGAGGACCACAGCGGGAAACGGGCCTGGACCAATCCCCTGTTCGTCACCGGGAGCCGGGCCAACGGATAAAGGCGGATACCAAAACACGGTTGTGATCACCCATAGGAATCCAGAACTTTCTGAATTTTCTTATACAGCGAGGTGAGCCGCTTCTCCACTTTTTCGTCATCCGCGCAATCCACGGCGGCGGCGATGTAGCCCAGGATCTCGTCGATGTCATCTGGCGACAGGTTGAGACGGATGCCGGCACTATCCTCCTGAGCCTGGTCGGCAAAGTCCGGGTCATAGAGCGTGTGATCCCGGATCAGGTCCCGCTCCTGCAGGGTCAGACGCACGGGAAGATTTGAACCGGCGGGGATCTTTTTGGGGGGCATGTTATTCTCACTTCTATGGTTTGGTTTTTATTTCCCGGCAGGAACGGATTCTCCGGCGACCGGCGGCGCCGAACCGCCCGCCGCTCCGGCATACAACCAGAGCGCGCCGGCGCCGAATTCCCGGCGCAGCGCGGCCGCGGCCTGTTCCGCCGCCGCCACGGTTTCGCAGAGGCCGAACAGGGTCGAACCGCTGCCACTGACATGAGCGCAGAGACAGCCGTGCCGGCGCATGCTCTCCAACAGCATGCCAACCAGGGGGAACTTGGCCAGCAGCGGAAAGTCGAAGGCATTCCATGTGGCGTCCGCCAACCGGCGCAGGTCACCGGCGGCAAGCGCCTCGAGCAGGTCGCGGATGGGCGGTGCGGCCGGCCGCGGCGTACGATCCACGGCCTGGTAGGCCCAGGGCGTCGGGGTCGGGAAAAGCGGATTAACCAGGAGCAACGGCACCGGGCGAGCACAGGGCACGGGCGTCAACCGCTCGCCCACGCCTTCGGCCAAAGCGGGCACGCCGTCCAGGAAAAAAGGCACGTCCGCGCCCAGCCCGGCCGCCAGCCGCAGCAGCGCTTCGCGGGAAAGCGGCTTGCCGCAGGCCTCCTGGAGCAGGCGCAGGGCGGCCGCGGCGTCGCTGCTGCCGCCGCCCAGGCCGGCGGCGGCGGGAATACGCTTGACCAGATGAAAGCGCCAGGCCGGAGCCACGCCGGCGGCCGCGGCAAACCGTTCCGCAGCCTGCCAAACCAGATTCCGCGCATCGCCAGGGATGCCGGGCGCGGTGCAGGACAATTCCAGCCCGGGCGCGGACCGCGGCTCCAGCGTCAATTCGTCGTCCAGGCCGGGGATCGGCACCAAGACGGTGGCCAGATCGTGATAGCCATCCGGCCTGGCGCCGAGCACGTCCAGATAGAGGTTGGTCTTGGCGGAAACCCGCGCGGTGCGTTTCATGAGGCTATATTGTAGCTCTGTTGTTTGAAAACCCCAAGATGTAGCCGATCCCCTCGTTCCGCGGCATTTTGCCGCAGTCCGGGCGGACGGAATTGACGTCCGCGGCTGGACGAGAGATCCCGGAAAACTCCCATGGCGAATCCCCACACCAAGCCCGCGCCCTACATCTATACACTTTCGCAACCGGGCGAGGACAAGTTGCCGCCGCGGCCGTTGCGTTCGCGACTGGTCGTGTTCGGCGGCTCTTTCAACCCCGTGCATAATGGACACCTGTTCATGGCGGGCGAAATCCTGCGCCGCGGCCTGGCGGAGGAAGTCCTCTTCGTGCCCGCCGGCGTCCGCCCCCACAAAGAACAGGAAACCATGGCCCCGGCGGAACACCGGCTGGCCATGCTCAAGCTGGCGCTGGACGACTGGCACGGGTTCAGCCAGACCGACATCGAGATCCGCCAGCCCGACGCCCCCTCCTACACCATCCACACCATGGAAACCCTGCAACTCGCCTATTCCGAGAGCACGGTCACCTTCCTCATGGGCCAGGACTGCCTGGCGGAACTGCACAGCTGGCACCGCGCCAACGAACTCGTCGCCGGCTTTCCCTTCCTCATCTATCCGCGGGCGGGAACACCATTGCCGAAAATGCCGGATCTGGCCGACACCTTCGGGCCGAAGAGCGCCATGAAACTGCTCGCCTGCGTCATCGAAAATGCGCCGAGCCTACCCGCTTCCGCCACCGCCGTGCGCGAGGCCGTCGCCCGCGGCGCCAGCCTGGCCGGACTGGTGCCGCCGGCCGTGGCACGATATATTCAAGAAAACGGCCTCTACCGCGCCGGAGCCTGACCGATTTGCAACCACCCCAGGAAGAACCTAGACGCATGCCCCGCAAACCCGCCGTCAGCGCCACGCCCGCCGTCCGCCGCGCCAAACCAGCCGACGCCCCTGCCGTCTCCCCCGCCGACACCGAGGCGGTGGCCAAATTCTGCGCCGGAGTCTGCTGGGACAGCAAGGCCGAGGAAATCTTGGTCTACGACGCCCGCGCCAATTCCGTGCTGGCCGATTTCTATGTGGTCTGCACCGGCACGTCCGACCCACACCTGCGCGCCCTCCGTCAGCACTTGGAAGAGTCGCTCAAAGGCAAGGGCGTCCGCCTCCGTCACGCCTCCGGCAACCCCGGCAGCGGTTGGACCATCCTCGATTTCGGCGACGTCCTGGTTCATGTCTTCCATGCCGACCAGCGCCGCTATTACAACATCGAAGAGCTGTGGAAAGAATACCCCGTCATCCACCGCAGCCCGGATGTGAAAAACGACTAAGGCAGGAGCAGGCCGCGTTGTCCGATCCGTCCAATCCGTCCGATCTGACTGATCTGACTGATCCTGGCGATGCGGCGGCAGGAGGCGGGTTGCTCTCAGCCGGCAATGATCCGTTTGAGTTCATCGTGGATCAGGCCGTTGCTACCCAGGAAGGCGATACGGTGCCTCCCCGGCAACGACTGCAGGACTTCCGCGCGGCCGCCGGCCTGTTGCAGGATGAGTCCCGCGGCGGCGATGTCCCAGACATAGACACCGGTCTCGAAATAAGCGTCACCCCGGCCCGCGGCGACATGGCACAGGTCCAGCGCCGCGCAGCCCATGAACCGCGGCCGCTGCACCGCATCGGCCAGCCGCTCGAACAGCGCATAGCGCGCCGCGCCCGGCGGCGAATTCTTGTCCAGCCCCGTGAACAGAATAGCCGCCGCCGCCGTGGCCTGGGTGGAGACTCGGAGCGGCCGGCCATTCAACCGCGCCGGATCGGCGGTCGTCGCGGTATAAAGTTCATCCATGACCGGTGCATAAACGGCGCCCGCCAGCGATGCGCCGTCGCGGCGCACGGCCACGGAACAACACCAGTGCGGCAAGCCATGAAAAAAATTGATCGTGCCGTCGATGGGGTCGATCACCCATTGAAGGCGTCCGGACGCCAGCTCTTCCGGCCGGTCTGCGGGATCCTCCTCGCCCATCACGGCATGGTCCGGGAACCGGAGCCGGAGCACCTCTTCAGCGACGCGCTGGCATTCGACGTCGAGTTCCAGTTTTACATCATGCCGGGCGTTCAGAATCGCACTGCCGCGGCGGGCCAGATTCTCCCGTGCGTGGCCGCCGGCGGCGGTGGCCGCCGCCACGGCACAAGCCAGCAACTCCTGCAAAGTCGGTTCGTTATTCATCAGCAGCACGTCCTTTCCGGACAGAGTCCCAAGTTTCGGAAGCCGGAGCCAATGTACCGGGCTTCCCCACGCCGTCCAGTTCCGCCACGCACCGCCTGTCTTCCGTCAGAACCGTGCGCGTAAGCAAGCGGGCCGACCGATGGCATATCAGAGCCGCGACAGTGATGGAGCGGGCGGATCGGAAGACCCGCTTGGTCACCCGCGCGGCTCTGACGGAGGAGAGCCCGTTTACTGACATGCACAGTTCTAACGGGCAGAAAGGCCTGACATCGAACCCCAAAAAAATCAGGACCGCCGGCGATGACGCCGAACCGGCGCGGCTTCCGCAACGGCTTCCGGCCGGCGACGCATGCGCAGGCTGGCGGCGCCCATGAGCAGCAGGACAATCGCCCCCGACGCAGGCTCGGGCACCACCTCGGTGGAAATGTTCATCACAAAGGGAGTCGAGTTCGAGAACCAGTGGCCACCGGTCCGGTCTTCCCAATACACCGCAGCGTCCGTACTGCCGCCGATCCCAGTTGGCAGATTCCCGTTGCCATCGTAGGAGCACTCGATCTGGCCGCTGGTGTCGTTGGCATTATTGCCACGCAAGACCACCCAGTATGTTGAATCGGCAGTTAGGTCATAGCTGACACTGTTATAGAACGTGATATCCTTGAACGAACCGGTCAGCCCCGCGCCCCCCGTGGTCCCATTATAAATATTATAGACGACGGCGCCCGGCTCGCCGCCATTGTCGCCGCACAAATCCACCAGCATGTCGCCGGGGATGTACTCCTGCAACCGCATGGTCAGGCGGTGCATGGTATAGCTGCCGGAATCCGTGGTAAACTTCTGGGCGTTGAACTCGTATTCGGTCGCGCGATAGGACTTGTCAGGATCCTGCTGACTGCCCAGATTGTTGAAGATCGTTGTCGCCTGCGCGGCGGAGGCAATCGACAATGCCAAAACGGCGCCAGTCAGATACCGGAACAAATACAAGGACGCTGAGGCGGCGTGCGGTTCCCTTGAAATACGGGGATCCCCGGCTATGTTTGGAACTTTTGTGTCGCGCCTTGGCTCGGGGTTTCCCGGCCGACGGAGAGGCACGTGCGGGTTGGTAGCTCAGGTGGTAGAGCATCACACTTTTAATGTGGTGGTCCCGGGTTCGAGTCCCGGCCAACCCACCAATTTTCGCGCCGGCCGGATGGCCGACGGGCGGAACACAGACGGCAGGCGATACGCAACAGATCCTTTGAGGACGCACATCATGAGTCAGACTTGCGCAATCTGTGGCAAGGGCAAGGTCATGGGCGGAAGAATCACCCGCCGTGGTATGGCCAAGAAAAAAGGCGGCATCGGCACACACGTGGTGAAGGACGTGAAACGCGTCTTTTCGCCGAACCTGCAAACGGTTCACGTGAAAGTGGCCGGCACCAACTGCCGGATCAAAGCCTGCGTCGCCTGCATTCGCTCGGGCAAGATCGTCAAGGCCTGAAGCCCGCAGCGGGAATCAGACTCTGGCGGTGAAGCGGCGGACGATGTTTGAGATTTTCATCAAAACCCAGTTTTCCGCGGCCCACCGCCTGGTGGACTATCCCGGGGACTGCGCCCGCTGGCATGGCCACAACTGGGAAGTGACCGTCACTCTGGGCGCACAGGAATTGAACGCGCTGGGGCTGGCCGTGGATTTCCGCGAGGTCAAGCAGACCGTCGGCAGTCTCATGGCGGAGCTGGATCATTCCGACCTGAACCAGCATCCGGCCTTCGCCGCCATCAACCCCTCCTGCGAAGTCGTGGCCCGGCATCTGTATCAGGCTCTCAAGCCACACTATCCCGGACCGGATCTCCGCGTCCTCAGGGTTCAGGTCTGCGAAACGCCCAATGCCGGCGCCGTCTATTTCGAATAGCGGCCGGAATCGCGGCTTAGCTTGAACTATTCACAAGAAACTCGAATTTGTTGAACAGAAGGGCGCGAAGGTCACAAAGGGGTTGAACGAAAAACTTCGTGTTCTTTGCGAGCTTCTGTTCAAAAAATGGGTTGACAGAATCGAGGATCGGTGTGGATCTGTTCATGAATCGTTCGGGTTGGAAGGGGCTCTCATGATTCCGCAGGCCGCCAAGATCGGGGATGCCAAGCTTCTGGTGGACGGCAAGTCCTATGACCTGCCCCTGCTCGAAGGTACGGAAAAAGAACGCGCCATTGACATCAGCCGACTGCGCGACCAGTCCGGCCTGATTACTCTGGACTACGGCTTCAAGAACACCGGCTCCTGCCAGAGCGCCATCACCTTTCTGGACGGCGAGCAGGGCATCCTCCGCTACCGCGGCTACCCGGTGGAAGAACTGGCCGAGAAGTCCCGCTTCGTCGAAGTCGCCTACCTTCTGGTCCACGGCAAGCTGCCCAATGTGCGCGAGAACGACCGCTTCTCCCAGCTCCTCACGCAGCACTCCATGCTGCACGAGGACATGGCCCAATTCTTCAAGAACTACCCCGAGAACGCCCATCCCATGGCCATTCTCTCGGCCATGGTCGTCTCGCTCTCGGCGTTCTATCCGGAACTCTCGCAGGACCAGCAAAATCCGGACGAGGACATTGACATCACCACCACGCGCCTGCTGTCCAAGCTGCGCACCATTGCCGCGTTCTCCTACAAGAAGTCCGCCGGCGAGCCGTTCGTCTATCCGCGGCACGACCTCAAGTATTGCGCGAACTTCCTGAACATGATGTTCTCCTCGCCGGTCAGCCCCTACGAGCCGCACCCAGTTCTGGTCAAGGCGCTCAATGTCCTGCTCATTCTGCACGCCGACCATGAGCAGAACTGCTCCACCTCCGCGGTGCGCCTGGTCGGCAGCGCCAAAGTCAACCTCTACGCCGCTGTGGCCGCCGGCATCTGCGCGCTCTGGGGCCCGCTCCACGGCGGCGCCAACCAGGAAGTCATGGAGATGCTCCAGTCCATCCACGACCACGGTGGCGACGTTGAAAAAGTCATCGCGCAGGCCAAGGACAAGAACAGCGGATTCCGCCTCATGGGCTTCGGCCACCGCGTATACAAGACCTACGACCCCCGCGCAAAAATCGCCAAGCAGCTTTGCGATGCGGTCCTCAACAAACTCGGCATCAACGACCCGCTCCTCGACATCGCCAAGAAACTCGAGGAACACGCCCTCAAGGACGACTACTTCATCTCGCGCAAACTTTATCCCAACGTGGATTTCTACACCGGCCTCACGTACCGCGCGATGGGCGTTCCCACCAACATGTTCACCGTCCTGTTCGCCATCGGCCGGCTCCCTGGCTGGATCGCGCAGTGGTACGAACTGCACAACGACCCCGCGCAAAAGATCGGCCGCCCGCGCCAGATCTACACCGGCGTCAACCAGCAGAAATTCGTGCCCATGGCCGAACGAGCGTAGCCGGCTGTCCGGCCGATGCAGACCGGATTACGAATCGAAATCGCCAGCGGCGACATCACCAAACTTGCCGTTGATGCCATCGTCAATGCCGCCAACTCCACGCTCCTCGGCGGCGGCGGCGTTGACGGCGCGATTCACCGCGCGGCAGGACCGGGACTTCTCGCCGAATGCGCGCTTCTCGGAGGCTGTCCGACTGGCGAAGCAAAAATCACAAAAGGACATCGCCTGCCCGCGAAGCACGTCATCCACACCGTCGGCCCCGTCTGGCGCGACGGCAGACATTGCGAAGACGAACTCCTCGCCAACTGCTACAAAAATTCCCTCGCGCTTGCCGAAAAGTACGGACTGAAAACCATCGCCTTCCCCGCCATCAGCACCGGCGTCTATCGATTCCCGGTTGACCGCGCCACCGCGATTGCCGTCCACGAAGCCCGCGCATTTCTCGCCGCGCACGCGCTGCCCGAAAAAATAATCTTCGTCTGCTTCGGCTCCGAAGTCCTCGCCGCCTATCAGCGCGAACTCGCCGCGCAGTAATTCCAACTCGCAAGCGCCGCTGCAAACTTCCAATGATTGGAAAAAGCCGCTGCGGAGACCTCCAATCATTGGAAGTTTGGATGCAGCGGCCGGTTTCCTCTTTACGAATTTATCGCGCGTCGCACTGCGTTTATTCGCGGCCGGACGGACGCGCGCGCGGATCGAAGGGATCAAGCTTTGCGGCGCGGCTGGCGGCCTGTCCGGCCTCGGCGTCGCGGCCGAGCAGGTGAAGCGCGAAGGAAAGATTCCACCAGCCTTCGGCGAAATCGGGCCGGCGTTCAGTGGCAGCGCGAAGTTTCTTTTCGGCAAGGGCGACGTGGCCGGCCTTGCCATCGAGTATGGCGAGGTTGATTAGGCCGCGGACATCCTGCGGATTCAGTTCGTTCGCCCGCTCATAATATTTCCGCGCCTGTGCGAGGTCGCCGCGATTTGCGGCCAGCAGCCCAAGCCAGGTTTGCGCGCGGGCGCTCCGCGGTTCGGCCTTCGCGGTGGCGGTCCAGAGCTTTTCGTCGCCGTTCCAGTCGGCGAGACGATGCAAGGTCAGGCCGATGTAGCAGGCGCAGAGCAATGCGAGAATTGCGGACAAGGCAGAGAGGCCAACCACAGATTTCACAGATGGCACAGATTGGGAATCAGGCTTCGCATCTGTGGAATCTGTGTGATCTGTGGTTTCTTTTCTTCCGGCGTGAATCAGCGAACCGAACAGAATAGCGAAGGCGATGGCGGGCATGTAGAGATAACGGTCGGCGAGCGGATTGAAGAGCGGGATAACATTCGAAACCGGAATGAAGCTGATGAGGAGCCAGCCTGCGGCGAATGCGAACATCGGCTGCCGGCGGCGGAACGAAAGCGCGAAGGCGGCTGACGCGCCAATGAAATAGACGCCATAGAAAAACTTTTCGTCGGAGAAGGTGACGGGTGTGACGATGTAGTCGGCGCAAAGCGGGTACGGAAACGCAAGCGTGCCGAGCGTCCGCGCGAAGAGCCACGGCGATGTCGAAATATTTTGCGGCCACCGCAGCGCGAGTCCGTTCCAAATTTCGCCTGCTGATTGGAACGGGCGGTGCGTGAAGGTGACGGCGAGATAGAGCGCGACGAGGGCGGCGCTCGCGGCGAGAAAACGAAGAGATGACGGATGACGGAGGACGGTGGACGGAAAGCAGAGCCAGAGCCACGCGAGCAGCGCGGGGGCGATGATCGCGGCTTCTTTTCCGCACAGCGCGAGGAAGAGCGAGACGAGCGCGATGATGAAATCTTTCCGCTGCGCGAAAAATAAGAACGCGAGCGTGAAAACCGTCGCGAGCAAATCTTCGCGGAACGCGGGGACCTGCACGGCCTCGGTCAGCGCGGGATGGAGGCCGAAGAGCAGGCACGCGGCGGCGCGGAGTCGCAGCGGCGCGGCGAGCGCGCCAAGCAGCGCGAAGAGAAACGCGACCGCGGCGGCGTGGAGAAAAATGTTCGTGAGATGGAAACCGAACGGATTCAGGCCCCAGATTGATTTGTCGAGGAGGCATGAAAAAATCACGAGCGGACGTTCGCCGTCGAGAATGCGCGGCTCGAAGAAAGTTTGCAGCGTGAGAACTTTCGCGAGCGCGTCGGGCTGGCGCAGAAACGGATTTTCCGCGATGGCGCCCCAGTCGTCATAAACAAACGGAAAGCGGACGGAAAATAAATACGGCAGGATCGAAATCGCAATGACGACGGCCGCGAGCAACGCGGGCGATAGCTTCCAATGATTGGAAGTTTGCGGGGCCGCGTTTTCCAATGATTGCCTGCCGAAGGCAGATCCGCCTGTGGCGGGGAAGTTTTCGGCGGGCGCCGCGCTCATGCAACGTAACCGAATTTTTTGAGCAGCCAGAAATTCTCCGTCCATTTTTTCTCGGCCTTGACCCAGAGGTCGAGGCGGACGGGGTGCTCGTAAATGGCGGCGAGTTCGGCCTCGGCCTGGCGTTTGACTTTGCGGAGCAGGCGGCCTTTTTCGCCGAGTACGATTCCTTTTTGCGAATCTTTCATGACGTAAATTTTCGCGTCAACGTCCCAGCTTCCGTCTTCTTTTTCGACGATCGTTTCGATCCAGACGGCGACGGAGTGCGGGAGTTCTTCGCGCAGCACGCCGAAGAGTTTTTCGCGGATGATGTCGGCGACGGCGAGCTTGCGGGGATAGTCGGAAAGCATTTCTTCGGGGAAGAGCAATTCGCCGGCCGGCATCTTTGCGAATAGGGCGTCGGTCAGTTCGGGCATGCCTTCGCCGGTCATCGCGGAGACGCGAAACCATTCGGGTTCTTTCGCGATGCCTTTTTCGGCGGCGACCTTCTTCCAGACGGCGGGCCAGTCGGCGGGCGGTTCGCCCGTGAGATCGTCAATTTTGTTGAGGATGGCGAAGACGGGAATTTCCTCGCGCAGAAGTCGCGTGATCCAACCGAGGTCTTCTTCGCGGGCGGTCTGGGTGGCGTCGAGGACGAGCAGCACGACGTCACAGCCTTCGACGGAGGCGCGGGCGAGCCGGTTCATGACCTTGCCGAGGTTGCTCATCGCCTTGTGTACGCCGGGCGTGTCAACAAAGACGAGTTGGCCGCGCTCGTCGGTGAGGATTCCGCGGATGGCGCTGCGGGTGGTCTGCGGCACCGGGCTGACGATGCTGACTTTTTCGCCGAGGAAGGCGTTCATCAACGATGATTTTCCGACACTGGCGCGGCCGACGACCGCGACCATTCCGACGTGATTCTGCGATTTCTGATTTTCCATGTGGCGGGATGATGGCGGCATCGGCGCGTTGCGGCAAGCGCGGGGATTTGTTGCGTGCGCGGCGCGCGGCGGGTATGAATGCCGGACTTTTTTCTGGAGACTACTACGATGATTCGCTGGACCGATTTGTTGATTCCGACGCTGCGCGAGGCACCGGGGGATGCGGAAATTGTGAGCCACAAGCTGCTGCTTCGCGCGGGGCTGATCCGCAAGCTGAGCGGCGGCGTGTACACATTTCTGCCGATGGGCCTGCGGGCGCTACGCAAGGTGGAGAACATTATTCGCGAGGAAATGAACCGCGCGGGCGGGATTGAAATCCTGATGCCGGCGCTGCAGCCCGCGGAAATCTGGCAGCAGAGTGGACGCTACACGCTGGCATCGGAAGTTCTGTTTCACGTTCATGACCGAACAAAACGCGAATGGGTTTTGGGGCCGACGCACGAGGAGGTCATCACGACGCTGGCGGCCAATGAAATCAATTCGTACAGGCAACTGCCGAAGAATTTTTATCAAATCCAAGTGAAATTCCGCGATGAGATCCGTCCGCGTTTCGGCCTGATGCGCGCGAAGGAATTCGTGATGAAGGACGCGTACAGCTTCGATGTTTCGGACGAGGCGGCGCAGGAAAGTTATCGGAAGATGTACGACGCCTACACGCGGATTTTCAAGCGATGCGGCCTCAAGGCGTTTCCCGTCGAGGCAGACACCGGCGTGATCGGCGGAAAATTTTCGCACGAGTTCATGGTGCCGGCGGAGACCGGCGAAAACGAAGTCGCGTATTGCGAGGGCGGCGGCTACGCCGCGAACACCGAGAAGGCCACGAGCCGTGGGCCGGCAAAACCGACGCCGACGGAGAGCACCGGAAGCGCGCCGGAGAAATTTGCGACCCCGGGCGTGGTGACAATCGAGGCGCTGCAACGGCAGCCGTACGGCGTGGGTGCGCACCGGCAGATCAAGACGCTCGTCTATCTCGCCGAAAGCAAACTCATCATCGTTTTGATGCGCGGCGACGACCAGCTTAATGAAGCCAAGTTCGCCGGAAAAATCGGGACGAATCAATTCCGCCCGGCAACGCCTGAAGAAATTTTCGCGGCACTCGGCGCGCATCCGGGAAGTCTCGGCGCGGTCGGCGTGACGGGCATCACTGTTTATGCGGACGAAACGCTGCGCGGCGCGAAAGGAATGGCGACGGGAGCAAACGAAGATGGCTTCCACCTGCGCCACGTTGAAATTGATCGCGACATCACCGTGACATCATGGTTCGACTTGCGAACCGTGAAGGCCGGTGAAATTTGTGAGACGACTGGCGAGCCGTTGAAAATTCAACGTGCCATCGAGGTCGGCCACGTTTTCAAACTTGGAACGAAATACAGCGAGTCCATGGGGTCGTCATTCCTCGATGCGGACGGTGTTCGCAAGCCGACGGTGATGGGCTGCTATGGCATCGGCGTGACGCGCACGATGCAGGCAGCCATCGAACAGTTCAACGACGTTAACGGCATCATCTGGCCTGCGAGCATCGCGCCTTTCCACGTTCATCTGATGCCGATCAATGTTGCGCATGCGGAGAGCGTGACGGTCGCAACGGAACTGGGCGCGAAACTTGAGGCTGCCGGCATCGAAGTGCTGTACGACGACCGCGACGAGCGGCCCGGCGTGAAATTCAAGGATTCGGATTTGATTGGTCTTCCGCTCCGGGTCAGCGTCGGCGAGCGATCGCTGGCGAAAGGCGAAGTGGAAATCAAGGTCCGATCAACGGGCCATGTGATCATGTCACCGGTCGCCACGGCGGCTGATCAGATATGTGAACTCTTGAAGGGATTGACGGCCTCGCCGTGACGAGAATCTGCGGGAAAAAATCCGGCAAGAAGAAGTTTGATTTATTCGTTTGACGTTAATGCGGTGTTACGCTGAGATGCGTGCCGGTTGGCGAGGGGGAAGATTCATCGCAACCGGTTTGATGAGCCGACGGCGGGGGGAATGGATCTTGGCGCGTCGATATAAAGTTGAAGGTACAAAGGCGTTTTTGTTCTGGTCTTTGGTGTTGCTGGCAATCGGTCTTTGGTGCGTGAAAGATGGCTGGTTTCCGGCAGCGACGGTGATCAAGAAACATGGTGAAGCTTCAAGTGGAGACCACTTCTATACCTTCAATCGGAGCCTCGCGATAATTTCGCTGATCGCATCCGGGGTGTGCGCCTATGTGCATCGCCTCGTGAGGTAGGTTTGGTGCGTGTCGGAAGCGGCATCGTGACGTAGTGGTTGAACGTAAAATATTTTTTCGGCAGGGGAAAAACAAAGCCGGAAATAAAGCAGGGGAAACAAAATGACGAAGAGAGATCTGGTAGTAAGAATCGCCGATGAAACGGGCCTAATTCAGCAGGACGTTTATGCGGTAATCCAGAAGTCGCTGGATTACATCATCGAGGCCTTGAACAAGGGCGATACGATTGAGTTCCGCAATTTTGGCGTGTTTGAAGTCAAGACGCGCAAGCAACGCATCGGCCGGAATCCGAACAAGCCGACGCAGGTTGTGACGATCCCTCAGCGCAAGGTCGTAAAATTTAAGCCCGGCAAAATCATGAAGAAGTTGATCACTGGCATCTGATCCGTTAAGGATCGTGCCGGACATCAATTTTTCATGGCAACCGAAGAACTTCAGCCAATACAGGGCATGGCCGACATTGCGCCGCCAGAGATAAAAATCTGGCAGCGCATTGAGTCATGCGTGAGGGAATTGTTTCACTGCTACGGTTTCGGCGAAATTCGCACGCCGATTCTGGAGAAGTCATTCGTATTCCTACGTTCGCTTGGCGAAACCACCGATGTCGTTCAAAAAGAAATGTATCTTTTTGACGACCGCGGTGGCCGCCAAATTGTAGTTCGTCCTGAAGGCACGGCCAGCGTCATGCGCTTCGTGGCTCTCAAAGGCCAGGAAGCCCAGGACGCGCGGCTGTATTACATCGGCCCGATGTTCCGCTGCGAACGTCCGCAGGCCGGACGCAAGCGGCAGTTTCACCAGGTTGGTGCCGAAGCCATCGGCCCGGCACTCGCGGCCGCTGATGCCGAAATGATCGCGATGCAGGTTCACCTGCTTCGCAATCTGGGCTTGCGCAATTTCAATATCCACGTGAACACACGCGGACTTCCGGAAGACCGGGCCGTCGTGACAGCCGGGCTCCGCGCCGCGCTGGAACCGCACATTCCGAACCTGTGCGACGATTGCCGCCGCCGGATCGATACGAACATCCTCCGTGTCCTCGACTGCAAAAACGAAACGTGCAAAAAAATCGCGGCGACTCTTCCGCCTGTGACGACGTTCATGGCCGAGACATCGCGAAAATATCTCGACGATGTTCTGCGCCTTTTGAAGCTGCTCGAAATTGACGCGGTCGTGAATCCCGCCCTGATTCGCGGCCTCGATTATTACATCCACACCGTCTGGGAAATCACGCACCCCGCGCTCGGTTCGCAGGACGCGCTCGCGGGCGGCGGCCGCTACCGGATCACGCTTGCCGAAAAAACCGTCGAAGGCGTCGGCTTCGCGATGGGCTTCGAGCGGCTCATCACCGCCGTCCAAAACGACAATCCGGCTTTCGCCGCGGGCGAAGCGCAGCCGATGATCTGGCTCGTTTCTTTTGGCCAGCCCGCGTTCGAAGATAATTTGAAACTGCTGCAGACGCTGCGATTCCGCGGAGTGCGATGCGGCATGGACCTTGCCGGCCGCAGCATGAAAGCGCAGATGCGCGCGGCGGACCGCTCCGGCGCGACCGCCGTCGTAATCCGCGGCGACAACGAAATGGCCTCCGGCACCTTTCAGTTCAAGGACATGAAAACCGGCGTGCAAATCGCGCTCACGCTTCCGGAGCTTCTCGAGAACCTGAACCCGCAGGTACGGATCGCTCCCCTGCCCTCCCCGGTCGATGGCGCAAAGTTCCAATGATTGGAAAAGCCGCGACCGCAAATTTCCAATGATTGGAATTTACGCGTCGGGCGCACGGCGCGAGCCGTACCGGCCGGCGGGATTATTCTGATTTTTTTGCCAAGATCAGCCTGTCGAGTATCTCGCGGATCTCCTGGCTTGTCGCCGGCTTTCCGGCAACCACGTCCACGCCGGGCGGCCTGTTCTGGTCGGTAACGGTGATGCCGCCGAATCCGGTAAGCATGAAGATCGGCGTGTCCGGCGCGATTTTTTTGGACTCGAGCGCAAATTGATCGCCATTCATCCGCGGCATGGCGCGGTCGGTGATGATGACGTCGAACGGATGCTTCCGCACTTTCTCGAGCGCCTCAACACCGTCGGCGGCCAGTTCGACCTGATAGCCCTGCTTCGTGAGCAATATCTTGAGCAACGTCCTTGCGGTGGCTTCATCATCAACCACCAGGGCTCGGCGGTTCGCGGAAACGACCGGAGCGTTTGACGGAACGGCTGCCGCACTATCGTGCGCGCGGGGCTTCGCCGGCAGCGGCAGGCTGATCCGGATGGCCGTGCCCTTGCCGATCTCGCTTTCGATTTCGAGCGAACCGTTGTGCCGTTGAATGATGCCGTGGCACATGGAAAGTCCCAGGCCCGTGCCGTGCTCGCCCTTGGTCGTGAAGAACGGCTCGATGCAGCACCGCCGGACCTCTTCGGTCATCCCGGTTCCAAAGTCGCGCACTTCGATGATCGCGACGGCATCAGTTTCTCCCGTATTGATGGCAAGCGTGCCGCCCGATGGCATGGCGTCAATCGCGTTTAGAATCAGGTTCGTGATGGCCTCCCTCAATTGCCGTTCGTTGGCGACGAGTTTCGAATGCGACGCGTGTTTCATCTTGATGCGGATCGGACGCCCTTCGGCCTCGGCCTGGTTTTTCCAGCGCGGGCGGGTGAGCCTGACGGCGTCGTTGACGACCGTGCGCAGCAAAACGGACTGCATTTCAACCGGGTCGCCGGGACCGTAAAATTCGCGAAGGCGCCGGACGATTTCGCGAGCATCCTTCGCGGCGTTGTGGATTTGCGAGATGGCCGAGCGCGCTTCTTCCTGATTGTCGAGCGCGCCGGACGTGGTGAGCAGAATCTCCGAGAGCCCGAGGATCGGCATGAGGCTGTTGTTGAAGTCGTGCGCGATTCCGCTGACCAGCGTGGCGAGGCTTTCGAGACGCTGCACCTGCGCGAGTTGATCTTCGTATTTCTTTCTGTCGGTGATGTCGGTGTCGATGCACAAAATTGATTTCGGATTTCCGTTCGCGTCGCGAATCAGCGTCCAGTTTGCCTCGATGATCTTCGCGCGGTCGTTGACCACGCTCTCTATTTCCCCGTGCCACCGTCCCGTCTGCCTGACGATTTCGTTGGCCTGCCTGATTTTCTCCGGATCTCGGCTGACGGCAAGATCGCGCATCTTTCTCCCGATGGCCTCTTCCGCCGGCCAGCCAAAAAGCCGCGACGCGCCGCGGTTCCAAAACGTCACGATGTCATCCATGTCGCGCACGAGGATCGCTTCCGAGGCCAGTTCCAGCAGGGTGGCCTGTTCGCGAAGCTGTTGCTCCGTCTGCTTCCGTTCGGAGACATCCAGCTTGATGGCGACAAAGTGCGTGATCTCTCCGGCGGGATTACGCACCGGCGTGATGGTCGTGTCTTCCGCATAGACCCGCCCGTCCCTGCGCTGGTTGAACAGTTCACCGTGCCAGGTGTTGCCGGCGAGGATGGAGCTCCAGAGCTGCTCATAAAAAATTTTGTCGTGCCGCCCCGACTTGAGAATGCGGTGCGTTTTGCCAACGACTTCGATCAATTCATAGCCCGTCATCTTTGTGAACGCGGAATTGACCCAGATGATTTCGCCGTCGCGGTTCGTGATGGCGACCGCGTTGGCTGCGGATTGCAACGCACTGCTGAGCAGGCGCAGCCGTTTCTCAACTCTTTTCTGCTCCGTAATGTCCTGAAGGCTGACCATCGCGCGACAGCCGTGCTGCATTTCTTCGGGCACTGGATGAACAACCACGCTATGCCAGCGGTCGCCGAGAGAAAATTCCGACGTCTCCCGCCGCTGCGTGCCGATGGCGTTTGCAATTGGTACCTCGATGGCCGCTGCGAGCGCCGGAGAAACATCCGCGAGATTAGATCCGATGATGCTGCTCGTGGCTTTTTCGGCGAATTCGTGGAAGGCTTTATTGGCCCGGACAATCCTGCGACCGGC
>CAIVKH010000286.1 GCA_903906425.1 uncultured bacterium | reverse complement strand
CGTTGCGCTCCGCATCCTCAAGGAATTGATTCTGTCCGGGGAAGCGCCATCAGCATTTCACAGGCGTCTCGTCAGCAGGGAATCCGAACTGCTCAAAAAGCTGGCATCCGCTTCGGGAAAGCCTCTGGCACTATTTGATGACTCCACTGCTGCCAATGAAAAACAGCGCGAAAGTGAGGATGAAAAGAACCGCAAACAAGGCATGTTGATTTCTGAACTTCGCTTCCTCCTTCAGATGCGAGAAGTCCGGGCAACAAAAGATTCTTGGGAAAACATATTTGTTCCGTCCCAAACACTCGATGCGCTTCAACAGCGCCACACCGACGGCGACAAATTCGATGCCGACGCCGCCATTCGCGATCTCCTCGGAACAATTAACGATCCTGTCGTGCGGCATCGCCTTGAGGTGTTCGACAAACGATTGAAGAAACTCCGCGACGGTGATGAGGAAGAAAAAATTCCACGATGCGGCGTGCCGGATGAAGTGGTCTTGGAATTCGTTCGCGAAGATTTCATGGGCGAAGAGGCCTTGAAGCAATATCAGCGTTTTCTTAATGATCGGGCGGACGAGCGCAAGACAGCGCGGGAGGAGGCCGGGAAACTCGGACTTGAGTCACGTTCTTCGGGGCTGCGGTATGAACTGTTCAAGGCGCAAGGCTGCATCTGCCTCTACACGGGGAAGGCACTTTCCGAGACGAACCTTGATGAGTACGAAATTGATCACATCGTGCCGCGATCTCTTGGCGGACCTGATGCTGCGGTCAACTACGTGCTCACATTTCATGACGTGAATCACACAAAGGAAAAGGGAAAGCTGACTCCATTTGCATTGCTCAGTGGAAAGGACGGCTGGGATGCCTACAAGAATCGCGTTGAAAGTCGCGCCACGATGCTGCGCAACAAAAAGGTCCAACTTCTCACGCGCGAAGATGCGCCAGAACTTGTCGAGAGATACACGGCACTTGCGGAAACGGCCTGGGTTTCCAAGCTGGCGCAGACCATCGTCAATCTTCGCTTCGGCTGGACAAATGGCGTGGACGCCAAAGGCAAGAAGCGTGTTCGGGCTGTCTCTGGCGGACTGACCTCCCGGATACGCCGGAAATACAGCCTCGATAAATTGCTCTACACCGATGCAACAGACCCGGAGGTTCTGGCGAAAAAGGTCAAGAACCGAGGCGACAAGCGGCATCATGCGTTGGATGCGATGGTGTTGACCTTCATTCCGCAATGGGCGCGAGACGAGGGCAAGGAAGGCTTCTTCCGATTTCCGAAAGATTTTCGAGACAGCGACGGACGCGAAGACTACGAAAAAATCCGCCAGCTATTTCGGCGACATCTTGACGAAACCATGCCGAGGAATATCGCCTACGAACGCGCGCCGCTGGCTGATACGAAGTTCGGGATGCGGATTGAGGGCGAGCGCGAAGTCATCGTGCAAAGAGTTTCCGTCTTCGACTTGGGCCGCAAACCCGCAGGTGCTCCGGGGAAGACGGTGTATGACCTGAAGTATCTGACAAAGCAGATAAAGTCAGTTCGCGATCTCGTGCTCAAAACCAGACTTGATACTTTCGCCGCGACACAACCCGACGAATCAGGGTGGGCAAAATTCTGCGACTCTTTTGCACAGCTTCGGAAAGACGGGACCGAAGGGGCGCGAATCAAAAAAGTGTGGGTGAATGTTGGCAGCTCGAAAGAATTCAAAGATTTGTCCAAAGATGGGTGCGGGGCTTGGCGCAAAGCCAAGGACGATCACCAAGGGCAAATCATCTTTACGGACGGTGCCGGTCATCTTGCGGTCAAGCCGGTTTACGCCCACGCTTCAATCAAGAAAGAAATGGATCTCTTGGCGAATGCCACTGACGGTTCAAAGGTGCATTTCTTCGTGCGCTCTAAAAATATCTTCCATCTGCAAAAAGAGATTCCGCAGGATGCCTACAGTCTTGTGATGAAGAACGAACAGAAGCAAAAACGCTGCATCGCGGCAGGAAAACCACTGTCGCCGGGTTCGTTTATGCTCAATACAATCATCACTGAGTCCATGTTTGTTGAGTTCACGACGGCAAATGGGCAGCGCCTCGTTGCTCCTTTGCGCGTCTTGATGGATGCCGGTCTGCAACGGGTGGAATGAAGGCGATGACTTCCAACGACTGAAAAATGAGAAAAGGCAAACTTCCAATGACTGGAAATTAATAGGGGAAAGAAGGGGTAGCGGTATGAGCCATCATGTTCTTCATGTTTATCAGCACGGTGCGATTCTCGGCAAAGATCGCGGGTTCATCACGAGCAAGGCGGACGGCCAGCCGGAGCGCAGGCTTCCGCTTGATGACATTCGCGCGGTCGTCATCGCGGCACGCGGTGTCACGCTCACTTCGAATTTTCTTTCGGCGCTCATGGAAAAGGACGCGATTGTTTTGCATTGCGACGAGCGCTATCAGCCTGTCGGCTGGACCGCGCCGCTGGCGCGCGTGATTGATTTGCAAACGTTCCAACACCAGACGAGCCGCCCGCGAAAGCTGAATGAAAAAATATGGCACGAGCTGATGCGTGGAAAAACGCTCAATCAGACGCGCGTGCTTTCGCACAAGAAGATCAAATCGCCGCATCTCGACCTCGCGCTGCAACGCGACGATTTCGACGAGGGGAATTGTGCGCGGCGCTACTGGCAGTTGTTTTTTCCGGCCATCGGCTGGTCGGCATCGCGTCGCGACAAAAAGGAAGACACCGCGCCGAACAAGATGCTGAACTATGGTTATGCCGTGCTGTCCGCGCTCTGTCATCGCAGCCTGATTGTGCATGGACTGCTGCCGCAAATGGGCGTGCATCACATGGCGCGCTACCGGTCGGATTCGCTTGTTTATGATCTCATGGAGCCGTTCCGTCCCGCTGTGGATTTGATGCTGGCGGAGTTCATGATCGAACCGGACGTGTCGATGAAGGCTTGGTCGAAGAAAGTCGGCAACGATCTGCGCGAGCGGCGCGTGAAACACGATTTCTTCACGCTGAAACTCATGGACGCAATCGATGCGTCGGCCAATTCGATGGCGCGCGCCTACGAACGGCTCGACGCGGGCGAGTTTTGGATTCCCGAATTGCCGGACATTGCGGCGGCATGAACAACAGTCCATTCAGTATGGGTTGGCTCCTCACCATGTTTGATCTCCCGGTCGTCTCCGACAAGGAGCGCAAAGTCGCCACGAAGTTTCGAAACGATTTGCTCGACGACGGATTCCTGATGATCCAGTTTTCCGTGTATGCGCGCCCGTGCGTGAGTTTCGACCAGTTGAACAAGCACATCGGCAGCATTCGCAGAATCACGCCGGAAGCGGGCAACGTGCGGCTGATCTACATCACCGACGAACAATGGGCGAAAAGCGTGACGGTGATCGGACCGAATTACGATCACGGCAAGCGCGCGAAAGACCCGAAAATTCCAGGGCAGGTGGAATTCTGGGAGTAAAAAAAGTGGCTCTCGGACGTGTCCCGTGAGGGTCAGTGGTCCGAGAGCCAACGAATTTCTTCGCGGGAGCTTTCGCTCCCCATATCAGTTAAGACTTCTCCCCAGAAGACTGTCTGATTGACTCGAAACTCCGCAATTTCAGGCTCATCTGTCAATCCCAATCTATCAGGCCGTCTTCTGGGGAGAAGTCAAAACTGTCGCCGCTTCCATACGCGGCAGCAGCCGAATCTATCAGGCCGTCTTCTGGGGAGAAGTCAAAACCTTACGCTGGAACAGGGGCGGGGGAACAGGAATCTATCAGGCCGTCTTCTGGGGAGAAGTCAAAACCTG
>CAIVKH010000285.1 GCA_903906425.1 uncultured bacterium | reverse complement strand
TGCCTGCATCATCCACGATGCAGACAACCGAGTATCGTTTGTGATAATCTATGCCCACGAATTTCATGGCGGATTCCTCCGTTTCTTCTTATCGGGATTTTACCCGAATTCCGGAGGTTCCGCCTTTCATGTTATCTGCCTATGAGCAGTTATCCATCCGCCATCAGGAGTCAGATCGCCAATCTGTATGAACGGATGAGAGCCTCCATAATATGCAGGATCATTTCGCGGCCTCACAGAGAATCGGCCTCGCATGCAGAATGCGTAGCTGCCCAACTCAACCCAGCGCCAAGTTTCGGGCAATTCTGGTAAGCCATCCACATTCGCAACGACTTTCAGTATGGCACCCATCGCCGGGGAAACATCGCTCACGCGATTAACTACAAACGGGGTTTGCGGCGGTTTGCAGTCATGTTTGTAGTCAAGCCCGTGAGGGCTGTTCTTCGCGAGAGGACTATTTTTTGCTTTCGTCCGCCAGTCGGCGGTGAGATCGCCGCGGAAGGCGGCGGCGAGGAGGGACTGGCGGGCTTGGGCGAGTTGGGCGGGGATGGCATCGAGGGTGGCGCGGGCGCGGCGGCTGTGCGCTTCCAGTTTTTCCAGCCGCGCCACGATGCGCGACTGTTCTGCCCGCGGCGGCAATGGGAATTCATATTCGCGAATGTCTGTCGAGCGGACGGCGGGATAGAGCGCGCCCTGAACGAGGCTTGAAAGTTCTTCGACGAAGTTCCGCGAGCGCACGAGATGAAGCAACCACGCGGGAGCAATCGTTCCATTTGAGCGGAGCACGTCGAATCCCGTTGAGGCCGTCGCGCCATCAAGTGACGGAGGCACCATCGCAACGGCGTTCAGATTTGGGCGCGTCATCGAAACAAGAACATCATCTGCGGTGACCAACTGTCGGGCTCGGCTCGGTGCTTTTGCGACGGGAGTCTGCTTGGCTTCGATGATGCGTTTGGCCTGATTGTCCACGCTGCCGATGTCGATGTACGGAAAATTACCGTGACCGGTCGGCTCGCTTTGCTCGACTTTTGCAATCGTCACGTCGCCAATCGTGGCGTTCACCCAGCCTCGCGGGAGTTTGGCGGTCATGGGGCTGTCCGGCGCTGGAGAGGGATTTCGGGGGCGGAAAGGGGCTGTTTTTTGCCGGTTTGGCGGTTTTGGGTCATTTCGGGGCATTTCTGGACGGTTTTGCGCCGCGCCGGCGTCATTCCGGCGCGCGCTGGAATCATTCTACCGCGCGCTGGCGCCACGGCCCCGCGCGCTAGGATCATTCTACCGCGCGCTGGCGTCATGGTCCCGCGCGCTGGAATCGTTCTACCGCGCGCTGGCGTCACGGCCCCGCGCGCTAGGATCATTCTACCGCGCGCTGGAACTATGCCCCCGCGAGGCGGCGTCATCAGACCCGGTTCCGTGACGCCGTGCCCGGTGGTTTCCAATGATTGGAAGTTGCGGGGGGGTATTTTTCCAATGATTGGAAAATCGGAAGAACAGCCCTTACGGGCCTGACTACAAACACAGCCCTCACGGGCTTGACTACGAACACAGCCCTCACGGGATTGACGACGAACACAGCCCCGACGCGATTGACTACGAATGTTTGTAGTGAGCCCTGTGAGGGGCGTTCCTGGCGAGATGCAGCCCTTGCGGGCTTGACTGCAAATGATGCTACGAGCAGGTGTGCTCATATCTCGTCCCATCCTTTGCCCATTTCGCCAATGGGATATTCGGCCCACAGTTCTTTCATCCGATCCAGGCCGAGTTCGTCGAGATGACATCGGAAGCTGGAGGTGGGCCATTCCGCCGACTTTTTGACATAGCCGTGCCGGACCGCGTTTGTGTTCACGTAATTCACGGCAACCCAGTAGTGCCGGTCGGAACGTATGGCGCGGTCACTGAAATGATGCCAGACTTTGCGGCCGGGCGTGTTGTCTTCGCGATTCCATTGGGTGGAGGTGCCGTTGTGCAGTCGCGTGATGGCAGCTTTGAAAGCGGGCAGGAGCATTCTGACAACGAGGTGATAGTGATTGGGCAGGATGCACCAGGCGCGAACCTCGGTTTCGGGAAGAGTCGCAAGCAGGGACATGATCTTGTCCTCGAATTCCATCCGACGTTGTTCGGATGTCATGATATGCGCATGTTCGTAGTTGGCGGCTGTCAGTAGATAGACGCCGATCTCGTCGCCGAAATGAGGAGGCGCGTGAAGGGGAAATTTCATGAGGCGGCGATAGTTCATGACGTTCCGCCGTTCGTCTTCGGTCATTATGCGGTATGCATACATGGTTAGAGGCCACAGCCCTCACGGGCTTGACTACGAACTTGCACGGTCATGCGCCGCCTTCCGCGAGTTCGCGTTCGAGGGCGGTCATTTCCCGGGCAGCGATGGAGATTTTTTCGAGGATGGCGGTGACGAGTTTTTCGGGGGCGGGCAGGTCGAGGTGCGATGTGGCGTGGTCGTCTTTGAGCCAGGCGATGTCGAGGTTTTCGCCGCGGTCGCGGATGTGGGCGCGGTCGAAGCGGCGGAAGCGGCCGGTTTCGCCTTCGTCGTGGCGTTTGGATTTTCCGAGGGGGTCGGGGCCACAGGCTTTTTCGAAGGGGGCGAAGTGTTCGCGGGTGAGCGGGGTGCGTTTGCCGAAGGCGGGCATGTTGGCACGGAGGTCATAGACCCAGACGGCGCGGGTGTTGTCCTTGTCGGTTTTGCCGCGGGTGAAGAACAGGACGTTGGTCTTGACGCCCTGGGCATAGAAGATTCCGGTCGGCAGGCGGAGGATGGTGTGCAGGTCGCATTTGTCCATGAGGTCGGCGCGGATTTGTGCGCCGGTGTTTTCTTCGAAGAGGACGTTGTCGGGCAGGACGACGGCGGCGCGTCCGCCGGGGCTCATGGAACGGTATATGTGCTGGAGGAAGCAGAATTGTTTGTTGCTGGTCGGGAAGGTGAAGTCTTTGCGCGCGGGCAGGCCGCCGCCTTTCTTGGTTCCGAATGGCGGGTTGGTGAGGATGAGGTCGGCCTTGTCGTTGCGGGCGATTCGTTCGCCTTCGCCGCCCATCGTGTCGGCAAGGAGGATCGGCGAGAGGATGCCGTGGAGCATGGCGTTCATTAGCGCGAGGCGGTGGGTGTCGGGGACGAGTTCGACGCCGAGATAGGCGTCGTTGATCTGGAAGCGGACGTCTTTGTCGCCGAGCGTGCTCAGGTCGTGGGTCTGCTTTTTGATGGCGCGGTCGGCGGCGATGATGAAGCCGGCGGTGCCGGCGGCGGGGTCGTGGATTTTTTCGCCGGGCTGCGGTTTGGTGACGGCGACCATGCAGTCGATGAGCGGGCGCGGGGTGAAATACTGGCCGGCGCCGGATTTGGTCTCGCTGGCGTTCTTTTCGAGCAGGCCTTCATAGAGGTCGGCGAGCGCACCCTCCTCGCGGGCCTCGAACCATTCGATGTTTTCAATCTGGGTGATGAGTTCCTTGAGGTGCTTCGGCTGGCGGATGGTCGTGCCGGCGTCGGCGAAGATTTCGAGGATGCGGCCTTTGGTCTTCGTGCCGAGATGAAGGAACAGTTCCTTGTAGAAGGTGAGCATCGCGACCCCGTCTTTCGCTTCGAGGTCTGCCCAGCGCCAGCCCTTCGGGATGCCGTCTTCCTTCTTGGTCTCGCGCGCCATTTTGAGGAAGAGCAGGAACGTCAGCTCGGTGACGTATTCGTGGTAGGTGACGCCGTCGTCCTTGAGGATGTTGCAGAGGTTCCAGAGCTTCGAGACGATGTCTTGCGTTTGGGCCATGTGAAAAATTCCTCGTCAGGCGGCGGTGCTGTCGGTCCAGATGCGGTCCTGCAGCTCGTGCAGGACGATTTCAAACTGGCCGTCGAACGCCTTGTTGATGCGGGCGAAGCCGCCGATGTTTGCGAAAAGTCCCGTGTCGAGCGCGGGGCGGTCAACAATGGTCTCGACCTTGATCTGGTTGGCGAGCATGTCGAGCCAGCGGCGTTGCGGTTCGGTCCACTTGCGCTCGGCGAGGATGTCCTTCAGCGCTCGGTCAACGCGGCCGGCATAGGGGACGAGCGGGGAGCCGAGGGCGCGGTTGCGGATGAAGCCGATGATGGTCGCGGCGATGTCCTCGTTCTTCAGTTCGTGCCACGCGGTTTTCAGCTTGGTCTCGTTATAGCCGGCGGCGTCGAGCGCGATTTTGATCTGCTTCAACTGCTCCCGCGTCAGTTCGCGCGGGCGCCTGGTCACGACGAGCAACGCGGGAATCTTGTTCATGTTTTGCGACAACCATTGCGCGAAGCCGTCGAGATAGTCGCCGGGTTTGATCACATCGCGGCCGTAACCGCGGGAGGTGCCTTCGAATTCGTCGGCATGTTCCGAGATGGGAAGGCCGCCCGGCCCGGTGGTCAGGTCATCGAGGAATTTCGGGATGCCGGGCTGCCTTGCGAAAATGCGCGTGGTGAATGTGGGCGTCTTGCGGGCAATGTCGCGAATAAATGCGGCAGCATCGAGGCAGAAGCGTTGCCGGAACTGATCGGCGTCACGCAACAGGAGACGCTGCTTGCGGTGAAGTTTGGCGACGATCATGTCGAGGATTTCGCGGGCGGCGGTTTTGCCTTTGCAATCCAGCAATGCGGTTGCGAGTTCAACGAACGTGATCTGCGGCACCGTGACCACGGGTTTCATGGTGTTGAAATCCTGGAGTTTCGCATAAAGATCGACGGCGTCGAAAATCTTGAAGACCTCCTTGTCCTTTCCCTTGCCGAAGAGGTCGGGACAAAGGCGCGTGCCGCGGCCAAGCATCTGTTCGTACAGAATGCGGCTGCGAACGCCGCGGATGAAAACGAGGTTCACAATTTCAGGCACGTCAATGCCTGTGGTCAGCAGGTCAACGGTGACTGCGATCTTGGGCAATTGCTCGTTTTTGTAGCGGCGGATCATCTGGAGCGGATCGTCAATCTTCCCCGTGATCTTCGCGACCACATCGTCATCAATGGGACCGTATTTCGATTCGAGCGCATCCTTGAAAAGCCGGACAACGAGGTCCGCATGGCTGTCGTTGACGCAAAAGATCAGCGTCTTGCCCGGCAAGTCGGGGTCAATGTGATTGGTGAGTTCGGCGCACACGACTCTGTTGAATGGTTCGGTGACGACGTATTTGTTGAAGTGCTCGACATCGTAGCCGGTGTCATCGGGCGCGACGGTGTTGACTATTTTTCCTGTGCCGCGCTCATAGACCTTCATCTTCTCGCCCTTCTTCCATTTGATACCGGTGCGGGCGAGTTTGGTGGCGATGCGAATCGGCGGCTCATGATCGACGAGCCAGCCGTCGATGACGGCCTGACGATAGGAATAGTTGTAAACGGGCTGGCCGAAAATCTCGGTGGTGTGCAGCGCGGGCGTTGCGGTCAGTCCGATTTTGACGGCATCGAAGTGGTCGAGGACGCGGCGGTACTGCGAAATGTAATCGTCCTCGTCACGGAACTGGAACTCGGCGTCGGAAAGTTGCTGATCGAGCGTGTAGCCGCGATGACATTCGTCAATGACGATGCAATCGTACTGGTCAATCGGAATGGGCATTTGTCCCGGCTCCGGGTGCAGGATGCGTTTGACCATGCCCTGAACGGTCGCGAGGTGCACGCGCGTGTGTTCGTCGGGGCGTCTGTCGGAGAGTTCCTTTACGTCGTAGATGTCGGTGAACGTCTGGAGATTTTCGAGCCGCACATCCTTGAATGAGTCGGTGGCCTGCTCGCCCAGCGCGGAGCGATCGACGAGGAAAAGGATGCGGCGGAAACGATCCGCCTTCACGAGGCGGTAGACAGATTCAGAAGTTGCGATGTGCGGGTTGCGAGCAGCCGGATCAGCCGTAGGAAAAGATCCGCGTGCTCGATGCGGACGAGATCCAGAACATCGCGCTGCAAGTACGTGTTGAGATAACTCTCAAACCACAAAGCGCG
>CAIVKH010000284.1 GCA_903906425.1 uncultured bacterium | reverse complement strand
CGCGCTTTGTGGTTTGAGAGTTATCTCAACACGTACTTGCAGCGCGATGTTCTGGATCTCGTCCGCATCGAGCACGCGGATCTTTTCCTACGGCTGATCCGGCTGCTCGCAACCCGCACATCGCAACTTCTGAATCTGTCTTCGCTCGCTCGCGAGCTTGCGCTGCCGCAGCCCACCGTAGCCCGCTATGCCGACTGGCTCACGATCACCTACCAGCGTTTCGAGACGCGGCCCTACAGCACTAACATCGGCAAGCGATGGGTGAAGACCCCGAAGAGCTACTGGACGGACACGGGCATGGCGGCCGGCCTGCTCGGATGGCGGACCTGGCAGGATGTGAAAAATGCCGGAACCGACGGGACCCTGCTCGAAACGTGGGTCGCCACAGAACTGCGCAAATGGTCCAGCGCGGCCGGGCGCACGCCGATCTATTTCTGGCGAACCCACGGTGGCAACGAGTCCGACTTCATCATCGAACGCGATGGCCGCGTCATCGCGATGGAGGTCAAGGCCGGACAGCGGATTGACGCGCGCGACCTGAAGGGACTGGCCGAATGTCGCGAGACCCTCGGAAAAAGATTTCGTCGTGGCATCGTTTTCTATGGCGGCGGCGAAGTGCAGCCGCTCGGCGACCGCTGCATCGCCGTACCCCTGAGTTTCCTTCGCGGCACATAACAATTCTTTTTCGCCCGGCCGCTCATCACAAATTTCCAGTCATTGGAAAATTGCGCACCGCTCACTTCCAACCATTGGAAAAATCGAAGACGAAATTGACGGAGGAATCGGAAATGAAACAAGACATCACATCGGAGTTGCTGCATGCGACGCCATCGGCGACCGACGGACAGAAACGAGAGGCGTTGCGAATTCTGCGGGGCGACGTGACGGTAACTCGTCCACTGGGCGGCCCACTGCTCATGAGCGTCGCAGCGACCGCCGAGTACCTCGGTGTTTCGAGATCGACGGCCTGGCGAATTGGGCGCGCGGGGCGCCTGAAGAAAATTGAAATCGCAGCTGGCAGGTTCAGGTTTCGCCGCAAGGACATAGACGAACTCGTCACAAATGCTTGAAGAATCCCAACAGTCAGCGCGGTTGCTGCGACGGCATGAAGTCTCGCACCTGTAACCGGAGTTTCGCCTCAGAGGTTTCAGAGTCGCGGCAGCTGCCGTCCGACCTTCCCGGCGCGCTCATCCTTGGCGCGGTCGCCATCGCCGCGGCGAAACGCTAGAAAGTTCTCAACGGCGGGACACACCGCGAGCCGCTCAATATCCACGTGCTCTCGCCGATGGAACCCGGCGAGCGCAAGAGCGCGACATTTCGCGATGTGCTTCGCCCGGTCGAGGACCACGAGCGGAAACTTCGCGCGCTCTCCGATTCCGAAATCCGCCGTCTTGAAGAGCGGCGCAAACTCGAAGAAGCCGAACTTGAGGAGATTCGCCGCCGCGCCGCGAAGTGCGAAGACTCCGAAAAGAAATCCGAGCTGAAGCAGCAGGCAGAGGAACTGGCGTTGAACATCACGGTGGTTCCACCGGTTCCGCAGATGCTCACCGGCGACGTCACCCCCGAAAAGCTCGTTTCTTTGTGCTTCCAAAACGGGGGCCGGATCGCCCAGGCGGACGCCGAGGGACTGGCCGTGACCGCACCGCTGACATCGCCGGAATCCTCAAAACGCTCTGTGCCCCCGGCCGCATCCACCGTGCCCCCGCACCCGACCACTTCATCGCCTGACGCGGAAATTTCCAATGATTGGAAATCATCGTCGCGATAAATTCCAGTGACTGGAAATGAACGGAGGCGACAAATAATACGTCATGCCATGCCAATACTCGCCGGCCTGACCCGGAACCGCAACGCAGGTCAAGAAATGACATCAGCTGGTCAATACCAGCCATGTGTTCTCGCGAGTGACTTTCCAATGAGTGGAAAATATGAATGGCAGAACTTCCAATGATTGGAAGCTGCTCTGTCTTTTTTGAGGAAGCGCGTTTTGAAAATGTTTTGTAATTATTTTATTGCGGTCTGCTGGTTGCTCTTTGTGTTCGCGGCCCGCGCCGGTACGGTGGGTCGCGTGGACTTGGCGACGCTGCGAACGCCGGTTTATGACGTGGAGGGCGATGCGTTCGTGCGGCATAACGGCGACCGGTTCAACAATCGTCCGTTGTATTGCAATCAACTCAGCGCGATTGTTGTCGCGGGTGACCGGCCGATGGTTCGGTTCGGAAATGGGTCGGTACACAACGGCACGTTCATGGCGGCGCTGGTGCGCGGTGACAAGGCGAAGTGGCTGCACGATTTTTCGGACAGCACGTCGAAATATCGCGCGGACCGGATGGAGTGGATTCTCAAGGACGCCAGTTTCGGCGCGACGGTGCTGACGCTGGAGGCTGTGCCGCCGGCGGAGGGCGCGGGCGTGGCGCTGCGAATGCAAATCGAAAACGCGCAGCCGGGCGACCGGCTCGTGTGGGTTTTCGGCGGCGCGGCGCAGCAGAAAGAATCCATGCTCGGCGCGTGGGATTGTACGACGGCGGGGCGGGAGAAATTGTTGTCGAAAGGATTTTTGCCGGACGATTGCCTCACGAATCGCGTGACGCTTGATGGCAACAGATTCATCGTGATGGCGAATGCGCGTAACGCGGCGAGCGCGTCAATCGGCGAGTGCAGCGTCGTATCCAAAATTGTCATCGCCGATGCGAGCGCGTGGGCGGAGCCGCTGAAATTGCTGGTGAGTTCTGGAAAAGAAAAGCCGCTGGCATGCGCGGCGATTAACCTCGATGGACAGCGCGAAATTTTCTGGGCGATGAAAAGTTTCAAGGGCGGCAAGCCGGGTGAAATTCGAGCGGCGGATCTGTTTGCCGGTGGAATGAAGCGGGCCGAGGCGATTGAAAAACGGGTCGTGGTGGATACGCCGGACGCGCGGCTCAACGCGGAAGTGGCGGCTTCGGGCGCGGTGATGGATGGCGTGTTTCGCGATGGAATCTTCACGCACTCAGGAATGCGCTGGGGCGTGCCGCTGCTGGGCTGGCGCACGATGTTCGGCGGAACCGCGTATGGCTGGCATGATCGCGTGCTGGCCCAGGCGCGAACCTGCATCGCGAAACAAATCACCGAGTCGGACAAGAAGCTTCCGAAGGCCGATGTGAAGACCGGGCTGAGCTGCCAGTCGCTCGACTCGCGGCTGTTCGGAAAAGGCCGCGTGGATATTCATCATCCGTGGCACTACGACATGCAAAGTCAGTTCTTCGATCAGCTCGTCCACGCGTGGCGATGGACGGGCGATGCGGAATTGGAAAAGATTTTGCGGCCCGCGCTGGAGCTTCATCTCGAATACATCCACGATTGTTTCGATCCGGACGATGACGGGCTTTACGAAAGCTACGCGAACACGTGGCCGACGGATGACCAGTGGTACAACGGCGGCGGCACGGCGGAGGAAACCGCGTACGCCTACACCGCGCACAAGGCCGCGCTCGAAATGGCGCGTCGCGCCGGCGACGATGCCGCGGTCAAACGGCACGAAGCGCGGCTTTCGAAAATCAAAAAGAGTTTCATGGAGAAACTTTGGATTCCATCGAAAGGCTATGTCGGCTCGTATGTCGAACAGGGCGGACACGAGCGTTTGCACGAGGATTCCTGGCTCTACGCGATCTTCTGTCCGATTGACGCGGGAATGTTGCCGGCCGATCTGGCGGCGAAGTCGCTGTATTACACCGAGTGGGGTTTGGAACGCGAAAAAATGCCGTACGGCGGCGAGCGCGTGTGGCCGTCCAACTGGGTGCCGTCGCTGTGGTCGCTGCGCGAGATGTGGCCCGGAGATGACTATCATCTTGCGCTCGCATATTTTCAGACCGGACTTTCCGACGAAGGCTGGAATGTCCTGCGCGGAACATTTCCGCTGATGGCGTTCTACGGACCTGTTCCTGGCGATCTCGGTTATCCGAATGGCGGCACAGATTTCAACGACTGCGCGAGCATGTTTTGCCGGACAGTCGTCGAAGGCTTGTTCGGTTATCGTCCTGATTATCCGAATGGCATCGTCACCGTCGCTCCGCAATTTCCGGGCGATTGGAATCATGCCTCGATTACCACGCCCGATTTCTCGCTCTCGTTTTCGGGCAGTGAATATCGCATCGAAATCGCAAAGGCCGCGACGCTCGATTTCCATCTTCCTGTGCGCGCGAAGAAAGTCGCATCGGTCACGGTCAACGGCCAGCCGGTCAAGTGGGACTTGCTGCCCGCATACGGACACAGCGAAATTCATTTTCGAGTTCCCGACACAAAATCCGCAACGGTTGCGATTGCTTGCGAAGATCCACTGCCACAATTCGCCGCCGTACCGATGGAAGTCAGTACGGGCGAAAATCCGCACCCGCTTGTTGGCGACGCAAAGCTGCTTGAATATTCCACGATCCCGACCAACGCCGGCTCTCATCTGATTCAAGCTTCGGTGCAAATCGGCGACGCGCAGCAGTGGCGACTATTCAAAGTCAAAGTCAACGATCCGAAGTCAGATGCCGCACAAGCCGCGCGAGTTTTTGAAAAAGTTTCGGCGAACGCGAAGTGGGAATGCGTGGATTTATCGAAGCATTTCAACGGCGACATCCGCGCGATCTTCCAGCAAAAGTATCTTTCGCCGCGCCCCGCGACGTGTTCGCTGCGGCTCGCAACCGACGGCTATTCCACCTGGCAAATGATGCTCGATCCGAAACACAAGGTACCGGCGATTGATCTGTCCGGCATCGCTTCGCTTCTCGACCCGGATAAACATTTGCGCACATTGCAAGGCGTCCCGTTCGCTTGGCCCGACGGCGAACGAAATATCGCGTTCACTTCCATGTGGGACAACTGGCCGAGGCAAGTTGTCGTGCCGGTGAATCGCAAGGCGGAAGGAATCTGGCTGCTCGTTTGCGGCTTCACGCCGCCGATGCAGGGCCGGATCGCCAACGCCGAGCTGCGGATGAAATATGCCGACGGCGTCGTGGAGAAATTGGAGCTGATTCCGCCCTTTAATTTCTGGTCGCTGTGTCCCTTTGGCCGCGTTGACTACGACTATCCACGCGACGGATTCGCGCTGCCGAAAGTTCCGCCGCAAACCGTACAACTCGGCAACAACTGCCGCGCAATCGTGCTGAACCAGCGCCTGCGATCCGATGTCGCACTCGAAAGCATCACGCTCGAAACGCTCTCGCAGGAAGTCATCATCGGCCTGATGGGCGCGAGCCTGATGAATCCCAAATGAAGCTAACTTTTCCAATCATTGGGAAAGTCTGCGGCCACAATTTCCAATGATTGGAAGTGACGAAAGACATCCTTGAAGAAATACGAATTGCTGTTTTTCTTTTTGCTGACGCTGGCGACGCGGCCCGCGCTTCTTGCCGCTGAATTTTATGTCGCGCCAAACGGCGATGATTCCAATTCCGGCTCCATCGAGCAACCGTTTGCCACGGTGCAGCAGGCGCAGAATGCCGCGTCGCCGGGAGACACCGTCTTCATTCGCGGCGGCACGTATCGAATGACGGAAGAGCAGATCGCGCGGCGGAAAGGAATCTTTGCTGTCATCACATTTCTCGACAACAGCGGCGAGGCCGGCAGACCGATCGCCTATCGCGCATATCAAAACGAAAAGCCTGTTTTCGATTGCTCGGCGGTCAAACCGGAAGGAGTCCGGATCGACGCGTTTCACATCACGGGTTCGTGGCTGCACCTGATTGGTCTCGAAGTTGTCGGCGTGCAGGTGACGATGAAGGGGCACACGCAATCCATCTGCTTCGAGAACGACGGCAGCCACAACATCTATGAACGGCTCTCGATGCACGACGGACAGGCCATCGGAATTTACAGCGTGCGCGGATCGGGCAACCTGTTTCTCAACTGCGACGCGTGGAATAATTGGGACTACACTTCCGAAGATGGCAAGGGCAGCAATGTGGACGGCTTCGGCTGCCATCCTCCAAAGGGAAGCGTCGGGAATGTGTTCCGCGGTTGCCGGGCCTGGTTCAACAGCGACGATGGCTACGACTGCCTCGGTGCCGCCGAGTCCGTGACGTTAGAGAATTGCTGGGCGCTTTACAGCGGTCTCAATGCGGCCGGGAAAAAGCTGGGCGACGGCAACGGTTTCAAAGCCGGTGGCTACGGCGCGCGGGACGCCAGCGGACTGCCGTCACCGATTCCTCGTCACGTTGTTCGCAACTGCCTCGCGGTGGGAAACCGGAGTTCTGGCTTCTACGCCAATCATCATCCGGGCGGCTGCGACTGGTTCAACAACTCTGCATTTCGCAACGGAAGCAATTTCAATTTTCTCGGCCGACTCATGGACAACGTCACCGATGTTCCCGGCAGCGGCCATCGCATCCGAAACGACCTCAGCTACCGCAGCCGTGCGCTGGTTTCCAAATTCGATCCGGCGAAGAACGAGGCCGATCACAATTCTTTCGCACCCGAAATGAAACTGACCGATGGCGATTTCGTCAGCCTCGATGAAAAACAATTGATCGCGCCCCGCCAGAGCAACGGCGATCTTCCTGTCATCATTTTTCTACACCCGTCCGCCGGCAGCGCGCTCATCGGCGGCGGTGCGAACGTCGGCCTTCCATTTCGCGGCGTCGCGCCAACCATCGGAGCGTTTGAACGATGAGGCGCGGGAATTCCAATGATTGGAAAGTCCGCATGGCAAGACTTCCAATTATTGGAAAGAAAGGTGGAGCGCGCAGTCCCTTGCGCGCTTCTTGGTAGGGCCGCGACTCCGTCGCGGCCTTCGGAGTGCGGAAGCGAATCGTCGAGCTTCCGCTTTTCGTCAGCAAGCGATGCCGCTTCTTGAAGAAGCACTGGATTCTAGACGAGAAGATGCCACACGACAAGAAGGTGCGGCGGAAGTAAGAAGCGGCACCGCCCGCAGTGCGCGAAAAGAGGGGCGGTTTATCAGGGGAATCAAGAATAAAGGGCTGGCCCCTTTGCCGGACGCCACTGATATACCTCTGGGCGTCCAACCCGCTTAAGGTGCCACCGGGATGGCATCTTTTACAATAACGCGAAAGAAACGCTGGGTTGAAACGTCGAAATCCATACTCGTCCATAGATTTGATGTGACCGGCCACTGATTGGTCGGCTCGCAGGTCAACCACGCGTCGCCTGAGAGAGAAGAGCATGATTCGACGGTGTAAGCAAGGTCGCCTCTTGTTGATTCCCAGCGCAGAGATGGACAGCCGGAACTCACGTCTATGGAACTTGGGTTGATCTCAGGTTGGCCTATGGCGTCTCCAAGAGGGTCTGACTGGGGAACGGGTCTTCTCTGAAAGGCGGTGTCAACCGCCGGATTATGTTTTCTCGCATTTTTCTTTCGTCACCTTCTGCGCGACGGCGCGGCGGAGAGCCATCCAGCTCGCAGCCGCGACCCCGCGTAT
>CAIVKH010000283.1 GCA_903906425.1 uncultured bacterium | reverse complement strand
CGTCGGTGCTCGATCCGTCCGGCACCGAGGTGGCGGTTGTCCGCAGCCAGGCGACGGTGAAGCGCGGCGCAGAGGTCGAGGTCACGCAGTTGGCCAACCTCGCCGGCGCCAAGCTGTGGTCGTGCGAGTCACCGCAGATGTACCGGGCGATCACGCGAGTCGTGCGCGACGGCCGGACGATTGACGAGTACACGACACCGTTCGGCCTTCGCACGATCCGCTTCGATGTGGACCGCGGGTTCCTGCTCAACGAACGGCCGGTGCAGATGCTCGGCACCTGCAACCACCTGGACTTCGCCGGCGTCGGCGTGGCGATGCCGGACAACCTGCAGATCTGGCGCATTGCCAAGCTCAAGGAGATGGGCGCCAACGCCTGGCGCTGCTCGCACAACCCGCCGTCGAGCGAGTTCCTCGACGCGTGCGATCGCATGGGCATCCTGGTGATGGACGAGAACCGCCACCTGGCCACGGACAGCAGCCGCAAGAGCACCACCCGGTTCGGCGACCTGGTCGCGGCGAATTTCGATGAGCTGCACAGCATGCTGCTGCGCGATCGCAATCACCCGAGCATCGTGCTCTGGTCGCTGTGCAACGAGGAACCGCACGTCCCCGCCACGATCCGCAACTATAAAATACTCAAGGCAGAGGCGCTCAAGTTTGACACGACGCGCCCGTTCACCGGAGCGATCATCGCCTCCAAGGGAGACAGCTACGAGGCGGAGACCGATGTGATCGGGCTCAACTACGCCAAAGACGAGCGGTTCGAGGCGCTCCGGAAGATGTTCCCGGGCAAGCCGCTCTTCGCGTCGGAATCCGGCAGCGCGCGCACGGATCGCGGTGTTTACCAGACTGAGCCGACGGGCGATCCGGTGCGGAACCCCGAGAAGATTCCGCTGGTGCACATGGACAATTACTGCCGCGACAACGTCGCCTTCTGGAAGCCGGCGGCGCAGCGTCCTTGGGTGGGCGGGTACTTCTACTGGACCGGCTTCGATTATAAGGGCGAGCCATCGCCGTCACGCTGGCCGGCGATCATGAGCCATTTTGGTATTTTTGATCTGTGCGGGTTTCCGAAGGATTCTTACTTTTATTACAAAGCTCGATGGCACAGGCAGGAGCCGCTGGTCCACGTGTTTCCACATTGGAACTGGGCCGGTCGCGAGGGCACGCAGATCCGGGTGATCGCAGTCGGCAACACCGCCGAGGTGGAGTTGCTGCTGAACGGCCAGAGCCTCGGGAAAAAAACGCTGGAGCCCGAGGACTGGGCGGAGTGGCGGGTTCCGTTCGCACCGGGCAAGCTTGAGGCGCGCGGGATCACGGACGGGAAGGTGGTGGTGACGGACGTCGTGGAGACGACCGGCCAGCCCGCAGCGATCGCGCTGCGCACCGACATGCCGCGCTTGCGTGCCAACGGCCAGGACATCGCGGTCGCCGAGGTGGCGATCATGGATGCGGCGGGACGGGTGATGCCGGTCGCATCGAACGAGGTCACGTTCGCGATCGAAGGCCCGGCCGAAATCGCGGGCGTCGGCAACGGCGACCCGGCGAGCCACGAGCCGGACGTCGCGCGGAAACGCACGGCGTTCAACGGCCACTGCGCCTGCATGATCCGCGCCGGCCACGCGACCGGAACGGTCAAGCTGGTCGCGTCGTCACCGAACCTCAAGCCGGCGACGCTCGAAATCGCGCTGGAGAAAGCATCGCGCCCGTAGGATAACCCAAAAGCTTCTTCGCGATTTCCAATCATTGGAAAAAGCGGAGGCGAGAATTTCCAATGATTGGAACTAAGCGACCAATGAAAGAAACAAACATGAAACACATCCTCACGTTGATCACCGCCCTGGTACTGGCGCTGGTGGCAATAACACCCTCGGTTTATGGGGCGAAATCGCCGCCTATCGCGAAGGGGGCGGCGAGTGCCGAGGAAGCAAATGTCAGGGGAAGTTACCTGCTTGATTCCAAAGCCGTCAGCCAGACGCCAAAATACCTGGGAGTCTGCCTTGAGGTGGCCGACAACGCCGAGCGCTGCAATCTCTGGGATTGGTTGGCTGATTCCGGGGCGAAGATGGTCCGGGTGGTTCATCCCGACAAGGACGTGCGCATACAGCCCGCATCCGAGTCAACATACAAACAGATCGCCACCAAGAGCGATTTCGACGCGTTCCGGGCCAGGTTGCTGGCGGATCCGGAGAAAAATATTCCCTGGAGCAACTACCGTTTTGAAAAAGAGATCCCGTGGCTTGGGATTCCCGATGTGGAGATCAAGAAGGTGATCCAGGCAGGGGTTTCTCCCGTTGTCTCGATTTCGTACGGGCCGCAGTGCTACCCGGGGCCGCTGCTCAAATCGTTCACCGACGAAGTCCGGGCCAAGGATGAGAATGTGAACTGGCCCGCTGCGGCTTCCGCCTACGAATATTACCTGGCAAACGTTTATCGGTACGCGAGTCGCGATGGGGTGACCCATTTCATGATGCTGAACGAACCCAGCGGGGGTGTTAAATACATCCAGCAGATTGGGGTGATCGCGCGGATGGGGAGACTGGCTTTGGAGGATGTGCGGGGGAAGTTGAGCGATAAACGCACGGCCGCCGGGCTGCGTCTGTCTGGGCCTGCGTGCTACGGGAATTGGGAAGAATTCTGGCCGTACGTGGAACCGTATGTTGACTTTCTTGACAGCCATTTCTACAACCCGGATCCGGACATGTTCACCCGCCATTACAACCGCGCGGCGATGCGGGCGGGCCAGACCGGCAAGAAAGTCGCCTTTACCGAGTACAACCGGATTGGTGGTCCCCTTCAGCCCGATCAAGCGCTTTGGGCGATGAAACCCGCCCTGCAATTGGGGGCGCTGACCATGTCGGTCTTAAGTTCGGGGCGGGCCAAGGAACCGGGCTGCGAAATGGCGTTGCTATACGAATTTCAGGCCCCGGCCACCCACCGCAACTTCAAGAGCCTGGTTTACGGAGATATGAATATGATAGACTGGACCGGGCGCGATCACGGATTGAATGGCGAGGCTTCAGAATGGTATCCCAGCTTTGAGGAACTCCAGATTCGATTTGCCACCCCGGCTTATCCTATTTTCAAAATGCTCTCCCGGTGTACTCCCGGCGCTGGGGCCGGCGTGGAGTCGTATGAGGTTTTGGGTGTCGGCGAGAGCTCCAAGGGATTTGGTGAGGTGTGGGATAAGGACATCAGCAACAACATCTATCGCATGACTGATGAGAGGAAGTATTACGCCCTCGGCGGAGCGGGTCCCGAAATCCGCGTGCTTGCAGTGCGTACGCCAGAGCGACTGATCATCACGGTGCTCAACTCCGCCCCGACTCCGGTCAAGCGGGTGGGCTTTGATTTGGATTATGTCAAGGAACCCTATGCGACGGCGCTGGTCCGGGAGACTTCTCTGAACCGGCGCGATCAAGCGGTCGCCCAAATGGCGGTGACCGGCAAGCGGGTGATTGTCGATCTTCCCGCCGATTCGATGACGCAGATCATCCTGATCAAAGAAGATCTGGCCAATGTCACGGAGCTGAAATTGGAGGAAAAAACGGTCACGCCGGGCACGATCAAAGACCTCGGGCTCTATCAGACCACGCGGCTGTGCGCGCTCGGGAAGATCGGGGAGCGTTGGATGGATCTCAGCGAGCTAAATATCGCGTGGTCGAGTTCTGAGGAACGCCTGGTGAATGTTTATCAAGGCGGGTTGGTTGAACGGGTTCGCCAGACGGGCAAGCCGGTGGTGATCACTGCCAAGACCCTGGAGGGCGGCTTGCAGATTTCACAGACGGTGATGCCCGACAAAGAAGGGCAGAAGTTGGTACCCCGCGGATCGCTGGTGCCCAACGGGGGATTTGAGGAAGCCGTGGCGAACACCAAGGAAGCCGTGTCGGATTGGGTAACCGGGTGGGACCTGGGTCTCTCGCCCGCAAAAGGCTGGGTAGCCAGAGGAGGAGCCATTCCGGTTTGGGAACGCTCGCAGGAGCGCAATCACACGCCCCGGGGCAATGCCTGCCTGAAACTGACGTTCGACCCGGCAAATAAGCGCGCGATCCCCAACCTCGTCGCGGTATCGGAATCAAGGCGCGGTTTTGAGCTCTACTCCCGGGAATACAAAGTTTCGGCGTGGGTCTGGCGTCCGGCCCAAGGAGGACTCTCCGAGGGAGCGTTGAGCATGGTGGTGACATTCAGCGCGGACAAGAATGCCCCGCCAGTCAATGTGGCACTCAAAAACATGGCCGATTTGCCGGCGGATCAATGGGTCCAGATCGAACAAACCCTCCCCATTCCCGTGGATGCCTCCCAAATTCAAGTTCAGCTCGCTTTCACAGGCCAACCCAAGCAGGCGGGGGTGCTTTACATTGATGACGTGAACCTCGAAGGAAACTGAATGATTATAGACGAAATGAAGACATGGACTCGAATCCGGGCAGCAAGCTTGGCGTTGATGCTGATTGCTCTGCCGGGTATTGGATCATCCTGGGCGGCCAGCCCGGAGGCCCAGCCCGCGGAACCGGAACAACTGCGCGGGCTGCCCAGGCCCAATGAACTGCCGCTGGCTAAAGGCCCTTTCCTGCCAACCCAGGCATCCCTGGATGAGAAGTATCATTGCCCGGAGTGGTTTGCCGATGCCAAGTTTGGCTTCTGGGCGCATTGGGGGCCGCAGAGCGTGGGGATGAACGGTTGGTATGCCAAGGCTATGTATGACCCCGGATCGAGTGATTATCAGCGCCACATCAAACAATTCGGGCATCCGTCCAAAGTGGGCTACAAAGACGTCCTGCCGCTGTTCACGGCGGACAAGTTTGATCCCGACGGTCTGATGGCGGAGTTCAAGGAGATGGGTGCCCGGCTTTTTCTGGCCATGGGTGTTCATCACGACAACTACGATATGTGGAACTCAAAATATCACCGTTGGAACGCGGTGAAAATCGGACCGCACAAGGACATCGTGTCGCTCTGGCAGCAGGCGGCGAAGAAGCAGGGTCTGCGTTTCGGAGTCAGTGAACACCTGGTCCCGAGCTATGACTGGTGGAATCCCAATAAGATGTCCGACAAGACTGGCCCTCTTGTGGGAGTGCCCTATGATGGTATGGATTCCACGAACTGGGACCTGTATCATCCGCCCCATCCCGGCGACCAGAACATGAAGGCCGGGTTCGGTGGGGAGATTAACAACTATCCGGAATGGTTCAAGGAGCACTGGTATCGGCGTGTTTACGATCTGGTGACGACGTACCAGCCCGATTTCTATGATCAGGACGATTTTGGATTGCCCTGGGGCGATGTGTATGCCTCCAAGCTGGTTGCTCATTATTACAACCAGAGCGCGGCCAATCATGGCGGCAGTCCCAGTGCGGTCTGGTGTGGCCGAGGCGGTAAGGGGATGGGTGTTATCTCTTACAATGAGTTCGCTCTGCCCAAGCTGCCATGGCGTTATCCGTGGGTGCAGGGAACCAGCACCACGGGCTGGTTCTGGACGGGCAATAAACCTCCGCTGGCTGACACCCTGGTCAAGACGTTGGTCGAAGTGATCTGCCGCAACGGCAACTTTATCGTCTCATTTCCCCAGCGGGCGGACGGGACCGTGCCGGAGGACCACATGGCCTGCTTGCGTGAAATGGGCAAATGGGTGCGCCTGAATGAGGATGGCATCTTCGGGACGCGTCCCTGGCGCATGCTGGGTGAAGGGCCGACGACCATCCCTTACAACCGGTGGAATCCCCAAGAGCCTTATTTTAAGAAGGAAGATATCCGTTTCACCCGTAAAAACGACGTGCTTTACGCCTTCCTCATGAACCCTGCGGACGACAAGGTCTTGATCCGGTCGGTAGGGAAGAATGCCCGCCTGGCCGATGGTGTGCCGCTGGTGGTTCGGCTCCTCGGTTTTGAAGGAAAGTTAAACTGGTCACAGGGTGAGGACGGTTTGAAGATTCAACTACCTACGGAACGGGTGGGGCGGACGGTTCCCGTGATCGAGATTCGTGGCCTGGCTGCGTGGAACGGCGACATACGCCCTGGGTTGGACGGCCAACTCGTTTTGACGGCAAACGAGGTCGGTTTGAACGGAAGAAAGCTGAGACAGATATTTGGCCGGGATTTTATCGAAGATTGGAGCGACCCTGCGGAATGGCTGTCGTGGGATAAGGCGCATCTGCTTGAAGCCGGAGAATATGAAGTGTCCATTGATGGCGGAGGTGTGCGCGCTGATGTTCCCTACCGGTTGCAGATCGGGGAGAAGGAATTGACCGGCAAGGCACCCTCTGCGGGCGGCTGGGGCAAGGGAGTGGTCTTCCCGGTGGGCAAGATCACCATTGATAAGGCCGGAGTCTATCCCGTGGCTCTCCGTGCTGGGACGAACAAAAACTGGGGAGGGTTGCAGGTGTTCAATGTCACACTCAAACGGGTTCAGCAATGAGAGCTGGCGAAATGCGAAATATCACGATGACTATGAATAACATAATTTTAACTTTGATTCTCGGCTTGGCCAACTTGACGGCTGGTGCCTCCGAAGGCACTGCCCGCTCGCCTTCCGCCTGGTGGGTGGCAGGACCTTTCCCAATCTACGATCAGGCGATGTTCGAAGCCAATGAGCCGATCGAGGACGCCAGCGAATGGAAAGGCTTACTGGCTATCACTGGACGGGAGCTTATGCCGACCCAGGTAGAGGCCACGGAGTCTGGTTCGGTGAACCTCGCGCGGGCATGCGGTGGCGCTTCCTATGCGTGCGCCTATGCCGGTGTCCATTGGATGGCAGAGAAGGACGAATCTGTCCCGGCGACGCTGACCGCATCCGGGCCGGTGCGGTGGTTCTTCAACAGCAAGTTGATCGGCGAAACCAAGGAGAAGGGCGTCCTGAAGGTGACCTTGCCGCTCAAAAAAGGATCGAACGCTCTGCTCGCCAAGAGCTGGAATCCGACCAACAACACCGAGTGGACCGTTGGCTGCGAGATTGCGTCCGCTTTGCCGATGGCTTGGGAGAGTCCGACCAAGGCATTGCCCTCGGCGCAGCCCGGCACCGGGCGGCGCAATGTGGCTTTATGGTCGGAAGGCAGCAAGATCACGGTGAGCAGCGCTCCAGCGACGAGTCGTGCGTTCAGCAAGACGGCCCTGAGCATGCTCAATGACGGCTTGAAACCCGGCTCGCCGAATGGGACTGGAGTCCCATGGAACTCCCTGGATGTTGACGGCATGCCTCAATGGGTGTGGGTCCGGTTTCCAGGGATGCGGAGTATTGACAGCGTGGTCGTGTTTCCTGGCTGGCAGGGGAAGCCGATTGATCTCGTGGGAGAATATTCCGACGATGGCGGGGCGACTTTCAAAACGCTTTTCGAAATCAAAGATGCGAAGCGGACGGGGGACTCCCTCAAAGCGGAGTTCCCGGCAGTCGTGACCGACAATGTGCGGGTTCGGATCACCAGAGCTGAAAAACCGGTGATTGCCGGGTTTGAAACGACACAGCTCTTCGAAGTGGAAGTCTATGGCGACAACGCGCCCGGCAGCGGATTGCTGGCGTTGGTGGACACGGTTTCCCCGCAGAAGCCGGTTTCTGAATTGAAGCCCGAGGGGGCTTTCAAGCCGACGATCAAAGAGTCCCCGACCCAGACCGAGTTCTCCACCCCCTGGTATCAAGTGAAATTGGACCGCTTCCGTCCACGGATCGCCGCGTTGACACTCGATTCACTAGGCAAGGGCGAATTCAAAATTGCGCTACTGCACCCCACCGGAGCGCTGGCGCTGGTTGACCCGATGTTCGATCCGGCTTCATTTCCAACGGATGGTGCGCTGGAGCTTGATGGCAACGTGGCCCGTTACCCTGCTGTGACCGTGGCACCGGGTGTAAGAATGGCCGTGGCACTCCGGTTCCACGAAAAGAGCTTTGAATTGGAACTCTCCACCGACTCCGGTCGCCCGGTTCCGCTCTCCGGCGGAGTATTCCGGTTTGATCTCGATTTCAGGCAGACGCCGTCGAGTACCTTTGGGCGCGCCGCCGATCCTGCTAATTTCATAACGCTGCCGTGCTACATCCATGCTCCCGATGCCGGCACCTTTCATGTGACGCAACGCGGGGACGGGGCGATTTTGCGCCAAGCTCCCTCCGTTCGGCAGATAATGGACATCGCACCCTATGCTTTGGGCTCCAATGACCATTATGGCCTCATCCCAGCCAAGCCCTGGCGGACGACGCTCCAGTTTGACGTGGAATCGCTATCGCCCTTCCCTGATCTGGTGGCCAGCGAACCTCGTTTAGGCGGGTTGCCGCGTTATGCGCTGAACATTGCCCAGTGGCTGACGGATCGAAAAGTGCTTGGCAATAACGTCAACAGCTGCAATTGCCCCTTGTCCTTGCAATTCTACGCGGAGATGGCGGTCTATGCCCCGCGTTTGAAGGATCATATTGAAGTGATGGAGTTGGTGGCAGAGAGCGTTGACCGGTATCTCGACGGACTGGGCGGACACATGCTGTGGCACGGCTTCAAGGTCGAGGTCCAGCCTCCGGGAAAATGGACTGCTTCCTTGGAGACCGGCGGATTCATTATAAATAGCGCATGGTATGCCGTGCATACGGTTGGAGGAAAACCGTTGCTGGATCGGTGGCTGCCGCGCCTGGAGGCTCTGGCCGGGCACCTGGAGGCTCACGATACCGATGGCGATGGGATCGTTGATTCCGGTGATCACGGCCACTGGTTTGATACCTACAACCTGCCCGCAGGGGTCAAGGAGGCGCATTCAACGGCCGTCAACTACGATGCCTATTTGCATCTGGCCAATCTGGAAGAGATGGCTGGGCGCAAAGAGCAGGCCAATCACTACAAACATCGTGCCCAGCTGATCAAAGACAACTACTTGAAAGTGTTTTATAACCCCGAGACCGGCGTCATCGGCGGATGGCGCGACAAGGAGGGGAAACTGCACGACCGGATGTTCCCCTGGGTCAACGGCTACGCGATCTGCGCGGGACTGGTAAGTGATGAGATGGCCAATCAGATCCTTGACCGGCTCTTTGCACAGATGAAAAAGATTGGGATCGGGGTTGCCCAATATCAATACGGTTTGCCGACCAACCTGCTGCCGATGCAAAAGGATGACTGGAATCGCAACCAGGCCCGTGGGTGGCAGGGTTACATGAACGGAAGCATCACTCCGCCGTATGCCAACTATGTCATCACGGCTCTCTACAAGACGGGCCGCCGCGAGCAGGCCGAAGAATTGCTCTGGCCTCAAATTGCTTCCTTCGACAAGGGGACCTTCAACGCCGGGACGGGCGTCCCGTTCAGGCATTGGAGAAACCCGGTGGGCAGCGCCTTTTATACTTGGGATGGAAAGTTTGGAGATGGCGAAGGCTACCTGCCGGAGAACTGGCATGCCTATGCCGGGATCTTCGCCGGCCACTATGGCATCCGTTTCGACGACCGCGGCTATGGCATCGAACCGTGGTCGCCGCTGAAAGGCCAGCGCGTTCGCTGCGGCCTGCCGGTGATGGGGAAAATTCAGGAGACCATGGAATGATCGCCTCGCGGATTTTCCAAGCATTGGAACGTTGCGTAACGAAGACTTCCAATGATTGGAACTAAGCGAAAAATGAAAGAAACAAACATGAAATGCACATTCACGCTCCTTGCCGTCCTGCTGCTCGCGCCGATGGTTACGCTGCATGCTGCGGATGCGCCGCGTCTGGTGGCGCCTGCTGACGGATCGGTGATGTATGCACCGCATCCGCATTTTCGATGGCAGCGCGAGGAGGACGTGAAGATTGATGAGGTTCATCGAATCCAGATTGCACGTGATGAGAAGTTCGCGGACGCCGTCTGTGATGACCGGCTTGAAGTCGTTTCGCGATTTGTGCCGGTGAAGCCTCTCGCGCCGGGCAGGTATTGGTGGCGCGTGCGGCGCGGCGAAGGAGACTGGTGCGCCGCGATTCCGTTTGAGGTTCGCGTGCCGACAAATGTTTTCACGATTGACGCGAACAGCGATGAGGCGACGATTGCGCGGATCATTCAGGAGGCTGCGTCGAATTGTCCGGCGCTTGTGAATTTCGAGCCGGGCGAGTATCGCGTGGCGACGAATGTGCCGAAGGGAAAGAGCGCGGTGGAGATCAACGGCGCGCACGATTTGATTCTCGATGGTCACGGCGCGCGGCTTGTGGCGGGCGGGACTTTTTTGAGCGTCTCGGATTCGCAGCGCGTGACAATCCAGCATTTCACTGTCACGCCCGACAAGCCCGGTCACACACTCGTGCGAATATTGAAAAAGGATGAGGCGGACGAAAAACTGTTCGTGAAAGAGGAGCCGGGATACGACCCGGATGTGCCGCGATTTTTCGAACACGAGGGCAACGGCGGAAGTTTTCTCGGCTGCATGGACGAGGCGCACCACGGAAAATATCTTCCCGGTGCGGGCGTCTCGGCGCACGAATCGCGCATCGCGCCTGTGCCGGAAATTCCGGGCGCATTCGTCATCGCGCCAGTCAGTCCGGCGACGCTGGCAAAAATTCCCACGGGTGCCGTCGCGGTCGTCACGGTATATCGCACGCAGTGGGTGCAGTTGAATCGCACGGAAGAATGCACGTTCAGTGATGTGACCGTATCGGGACTACCTGGCGCGTTCTGCGGTGGCTCGGAGAATTCGGCAAAGAGTTATCTCGCCTGCCGCGTCATGCGCGCGAAGCCGGAGGATTTTTTCGGCGGGCATTCTGCTGTGGAGAATGGACGCATCGGGAATTGGATTGAGGGCTGCACCTTCGAATGCCTGCCGGATGACGGCCCCTGCACGCAGTCGCTGCGCATGACGATCGCGCGCACAGATGGTGACGACGCGGTGGTGCTCAAGGATGATTGGACGAACCGCGATTTGCGGCCCGGCGACCGGATCACGATCATGGGCACAAAGGATGGTTGCGGTGCCGGTGCGACGCTGCGTTCCGTTTCGCCGGGCCGCCGCTCCATGCGGCTGCAGTTCGACCGTCCGCTGCGCGACCTGGCCGCCGAACTTGGGCCTGAGTTTCCGTCCGGCTGGACCGGTGCGCGCCTCTACCGCGATGAACCGAACAACACAGACCTCGTCTATCGCCGCAACCGCCACGTCGGCGGACGCGGACATGGCATCAAATACAACGGCACGCGCGCATGGTTTGCCGACAACCATTTCGAGAATATCAGCGGAAACGCCATCGTCGCCGGGTTCAGTTGGAAGGACGGCCTCGAAGGCCACAGCGCGCGCGATGTCGTCATCAGCGGCAACACCATCATCAACTGCGGCTGGTCGCCCATCGAAGCGAGTTCCATCTCAGGTCGCGGCGGTAACATCATCATCCGCAGCAATTGCGTGAACGAAGTGCGCGACGCCGCCATTCACATCCGCGGCTGCGGCGGCGTGCGGATTACCGGCAACACATTTTCATCAACCACGCCGCCGGAAAAAGGTATGTGGATTAACGTCGAGAATTCCGCGGATGTGCAATACGAAGACAACCGCGCGCCCGGCAGATTTCCAATGATTGGAAAATCCGAAGGCCATAACTTCCAATGATTGGAAATGAACGGAAATAGCGAATGACACGAAATGTGTTACTGACATGCGCCGCCCTGCTTCTCGCGCCGCTGGCCGCACTGCGTGCCGCCGGGCTGGATTTGTGCAAACCG
>CAIVKH010000282.1 GCA_903906425.1 uncultured bacterium | reverse complement strand
TAACACCAACCAAGCACCAGATTCTTTCATTGGCGCCGGTTCGCGCAACAACATCGATATGAACTGCGCCGGTGATGCCATTGTCGGTGGGTTCTACAACTCTATCCATGGGAACAATTGCTTTATTGGCAGTGGCGAAATTAACCAAATCGTCGGGAATTCTCCTGATAGTTTCATTGGCGGCGGTCAATACAACGTTTGCTCAAACGCCGCGACATCTTTTATTGGTGGTGGTGCCTATAACACTATCTCCGATAACGCCGGCGGCGATGTGGCCATCGTAGCTGGTTTGGGCAATTCGATTGGCATCGAAGCAGACGCTTCCTTCATAGGTGGCGGAGAGAACAATGCGATCTCAAATTACGCGAGACATGCTGTCATCGTCGGAGGAATAGGGAATTCAGTTGGCGGAGATGGGTTAGATTTGCTCCGTGATTCGGTCATCGTTGGAGGGGCGCAGAATTATGTCGGCGGAAATCATGGTTTCATCGGGGGCGGACAAAACAACTCCATCGGTGTGGGCGCGGATCGCGCCATGGCGGCGGGTTATCGGGCCAAGGCGAATCATTCCGGTTCATTCGTCTGGGGAGACTCAACTGAAGCCGATGTCAGCACGACAAGCAGCAATCAGTTTGTCGTTCGCGCAAGCGGCGGTATCTGCCTCAACGGCAACGTCGGCATCGGAACCAACAGCCCGCAAGCGAAACTTCAAGTCGCTGGGGATGTGAAACTGGGAAGTGACGGCAGCCTCTTTGCCCCCGGTGGCCAGGAAAATCTTCGGATTGTGAGGGGAAGCGTCAAGTATGATGGGACGGTTCAATACGGCAGCGGCTTTACAACCGTCAAGAATAGCACCGGCACCTACACGATCACCTTTTCCCCTGCGTTTTCCGATGTTCCCACTGTTGTCGCTATTGGAAACGCTGGCGCCATGGCCAGCCTCAATGGTGTCGGTGCCTCCACGTGCGTGATCAAGACATATTGGGGCTTTGGCACGAATACTGATTCCTACTTCTACTTCATTGCTGCCGGACCTCGCTAGATGACACTTGCGATATGCTCGGCTTGTGGATCTGAAGCGAATTCAGTGTCTGCCAGCCGGGCAGATTGGAGACAAAAAATGAAAACGACATATGCGATGCTGATTCTTCTGCTTCCCTGTGGCTTCTCTGCGTTCGCGCAATACACGAACAAAAGCAGCGTGCTCGACGGCTCCGGTGTGATTGCGTCGGGCGGCGGTTATACGAACATCAGCGCGACAGGCCAGCCGGGCGGCATCACGCAAACGATGGCCGGAACGCTGCCGCTGAACGCGGGAACCATCGTCAATCAGGCGGGGTTTCTGAACACGTTCTGCCTGCGGCCAAATCTATGCGGCGGTCACGGGGTGCCGGTGGAAATTGATCCCGACAACGACGGCGACGGGCTGGGCGACACGGCGGAGATTACCGGCTCGTCGTTCAATCCGGCGACGCCCACCGATCCAAACAATCCGGACACCTGCGGTAGCGGCATGTGTGACGGAGAGAAAGCAGTTGCCGGCGTTAACCCGCTGGATCCGAACGCGGAGTTTTGCATCCTTGCGCTGACGAACGCGGCGGGAGCGCGTTATCTCGCGTGGCGCGCGCACGGCAACAATGAGAGGACGTATGTCGTGTACTCGACGACCAACGCGATGCAGCCGTACTCGACCGTGGTCTTCAGCAACACCGTCGCGGGTGGCAGCTATCCGTGGTATGTAACGACCAACATCGTATCCGATGTCGCGTCCCCGAACGGGAAATTCTATTCGGTGACGGTTTCGCAATGACGCAGCAGCGGATAGCGTTTCCATCGTTACATGCCTGCCTGGATTCACCACGTTCGACGCCGGCGCCATTGGCTTCGCCGCCGCTGCGCACATTATGAACGAACTCACGGCGAGTTCTGAACAGAAGGACGCAAAGGTCGCCAAGGACTGAAATCAGAATCCGGAATTTTGCGCTCCTTCGCGTCCTTCGGTCTCAAATCCGTCCGAAGAAGCGGCTGAAATTGTTTTCAACGCGACCCGTGAATTGTTCCAACGGCTCACCGAAAAGGTCCGCCGCAAATTTGTAAATCGCGCGCAGATTCGCCGGGTGATTCAGTGGCTTTCCGTCCGCGCCCGCCAGCGCGTGCGTCACGAGCGCGGGCGGCGGCAACTGGTCCGGCGCGTCGGTTTCGATCAGCAGACGGTCGGGCGGAACGCGCAGGAACGTTTCGCGCTGTTTCGATTTCCGTTCGTGTGCGAAATATCCGGGCAGCGAAAAATACGCGCCGAGCGGGGCGAGCCGTTCCATCGTCTCCGTCGAGCCGCCAAAACTGTGCAGTAAAAATCCCCGCGCCGGTCGAGGTTCGCGTTCGAGAATTTCGACGAGATGACCCCACGCCTGCAAACAATGGATGCTGACGGGAAGATTCCGTTCCGCCGCGATGCGAAGCTGCGCGACGAAAACTTCCTCCTGTCCGTCGTACGGCAGATCCGGCTTCCAACGGTCCAGCCCGATTTCGCCGACGGCCGACGGAATCGCATCGAGAAATCCGCAGAGACTCTTTTCCCAGTTCGCGGAGCGTTCGCCGACGTACCACGGATGAAAGCCGAAGCTCGGAATCACGATGTCGGGATGCCGCCGCGCGAGATCGAGCACCGCCGGCCAGTCCGATTCGTACGCGCCGTTCATAACCATTTTCGCGACGCCCGCCGCGCGCGCCGCCGGAATAATCTCATCCTGCCGCCCCGCGAAGCGGTCGTCCTGAAGATGATTATGCGCGTCGTAAAATTTCACCGGATGAAAACCACTAATTGACACTAATGAACACTAATCACGGAACACTTGAATGAAAAAATTAGTGGTTCGAATTTGCTTCGGCGAATTTTCGAATGATCGTCCAGACGCGCGAAAGAGCGTTGCGGCGATTCGAGGAGAGATGCTGCGTGATTCCCGCGTCGCGGAGGAATTCGGGCGACAGCGAGAGAATTTCGGGCGGCGTTGCGTCGCTGTAAAAATCGCAGAGCAAACCGGCGATGGATTTGACAACGAGCGAATCGGCGTCGCAGGGGAAGAAACACTTGCCATCGTGAAAATCGGGAACGATCCACAAATTTGAGAGGCAGCCTTCGACGCGGAATTTCTCGATTCGAAATTCGGCGGGCAATGCTGGCTGTTCGCGGATGCGCTCAATCAAATGTTCCAGCCTCGAATTCGCATCGGGGAATAGCGCCAATTCCGCGAGCAGGTCATCCCGTCTGGCCGCCAGCCCGCTCACGGCAGCGGGGCGTCGGGTTGATCGATGAAGCGCAGCCCGCGTTTCCATTCGTAAAGCATCTGCTTCAATTCCGGAACGCCCTGGCCGGTCGCGGCGGCGATCTGCACCGGTTTCGTTTTCGTGCTTCGCTTGAACGCCGCGAGATTTTTCTTCGCACCTTCGACATCCATTTTGTTGGCGATGACGAGATACGGCCGGTGTTCGAGTTCGGCCCGGTAAAGTTTCAATTCTTTGCGCAGGTTTTTGAAATCGTCCTGCGGTTTGCGCCCGTCGGTGCCGGCCATGTCGATGACGAATAGCAGGTAGCTCGCGCGCTCGATGTGGCGGAGAAAATCGTGGCCGAGGCCGATGCCTTCGTTCGCGCCGTCGATCAAACCGGGAATGTCGGCGACGCGGATTTTCGTGTAGTCCTCGTATTCGATCGTGCCGATGAGCGGATTGAGCGTCGTGAATGGATACGCGGCGATTTTCGGATGCGCGTTGCTGACGGCGGCGAGCAGCGTGGATTTTCCGGCGTTGGGATAGCCGACGAGTCCGACATCGGCGATGGTCTTCAGCTCGCAGAGCAAATCCTTTTTCTCGCCGAGTTCGTTTTCGGTAATTTCGGTCGGTGCCTGATGCGTCGCGGTTTTGAAATGGACGTTGCCCCGCCCGCCCTTGCCGCCTTTCGCGACGACGAGCTGCTGGCCGTGTTCGAGCACTTCGCCGATAAAATCGCCGGAGCGAAGCTCACGCACTTCGGTTCCGCACGGAACTTTGATGATCAAATCTTTTCCGTTTTCGCCGGTGCATTTCGCGCCCTTGCCGTGCCCGCCGTGATCGGCGCGCTGGTTCGGCACGTAATACAAGGCGACGAGCGAATCGACATCGCGCGAGGCTTCGAGAATAACGCTGCCGCCGAGTCCGCCGTCGCCGCCGTCCGGCCCGCCGAACGGAATAAATTTTTCGCGGAGGAACGACGAGCAGCCCCGTCCGCCGTCGCCGGCGAAAACGTGGACCGGAACGCGATCTTTGAATACGGAATGTTTGTGGCTCATGGCGTCAGCTTATCGCGATTTCCAATGGTTGGAAACTTGCGGCTCCGGCTTTTCCAATGATTGGAAGTTTGGGGAAAATAAAAACGGCGCGCCGGATTTCCGGCTGCGCCGTTTCGTCGCCGCGAATTTGAAGTCGAAAATATCAAATTCAATTCGCGGTTTTTTATGCAGCCTGCGGTGCGCGTACGTTCACGCGGCGGCCGTCCTTGTCGAAATCGACAATGCCGGCGGCCACGGCGAAGAGCGTGAAATCGCGGCCCTGCTTGACGTTCGCACCCGGCCAGAACTTGTTGCCAACCTGGCGGACGATGATGCTGCCGGAGGTGACGGTCTCGCCGCCGAAAACTTTTACGCCGCGGCGCTGGCTCTGGCTGTCGCGCCCGTTTTTGGATGAACCCTGACCTTTTTTATGTGCCATTTGATTTTCCTCGCTTCCCTGAAATTACGCCACTGCCTCGATCTTGAGCCGCGTCAGCCGCTGACGGTGGCCGATCTTCTTGTGAAAACCCTTGCGCTTGTTTTTTCGGAAATTCACGACCTTGTCGGCCTTGAACTGCTTCACGATTTCCGCCTTTACGGCTGCCCCTGCGATGACGGGCGCGCCCACATTCAACGTGGTCCCATCCGAAACGGCCAGCACGCGGTCCAGCGAAATCTTCGCACCCGCATCGCCTTCGATGGTTTCGACGTCAATGATCGAATCCTTCTGCACCCGGTACTGTTTGCCACCGGTCTCTACAACTGCATACGCATCCATGCCTATTTCTCCAAAAGCAAAGCGGCGCAATATAGAGATCGGCCCGCCATTGTCAACCGTCGAACACGGGAACATTTTCCGGTCCGCCGCGGATCATGCGCGCGCGAGTTTCCAATGATTGAAAAATGCGGGGGCGATATCTTCCAATGATTGGAGAATTAGCGGGCGCTCTTTGCCAATGATTGGAAGTTCGTCAGGCGGTTACGATGGGGTGGGGAAATAAAAAAAACCGCCCCGGTTTTGACGGGGCGGTTTTCCGCGAATCATTTCGCTTCAGTTCAGGAGCAGCCCATCGAGGCGCCGCAGTTGTGGCAGCGATAGCACGCGCCGTTGCGGACGGTGATGGAGCCGCAGGTGTCGCAGACTGGCGCGTCTTCCTGGTTCTGGAAGATGTTGCCGAGTTGCGCGGCGGCGGTGACGCCGATCAGCCGGGTTGCCGCGCCGGGCGCGGCTGAAGCGTTGGCTCCAGCGCCGAGGGCGGGCTGCGGATGTTCGCCGTGCTCGGTCTGGAGCGACTTGGGCGCATTGTCCTTGTAACCGTCGAGGAATTCGGTGGCCAGCCAGCGGAAGATGTAATCCGGAAGCGATTTTGCAATCGGGATGTTTGGGTTCTTCGTGAATCCGCTCGGTTCAAACCGCATGTGGGCGAATTTTTCGACGAGGGATTTGACGGGTACGCCGTATTGCAGGCACATCGAGATGGCGGTGCCGAAGGCGTCCATGAGTCCTCCGACGGTGCTGCCTTCCTTGGCCATGGTGATGAACAGCTCGCCGGGCGTGCTGTCGTCGTAGAGGCCGACGGTGAGGTAGCCCTCGTGGCCGGCGATCTCGAATTTGTGCGTGAGCGCCTTGCGGGTGCTGGGCATGCGGCGGCGCAGCGGGCGGGCTTTGTTGCCATTGCCATTGCCGTTGTACTCGTCGCCGTGTTGCGTGGCGGCGGCGTCTTTTTTCTCTTCCTTTTTGCTGACGTTGACCGGCTGGCTGCGTTTGCATCCGTCGCGATAGATCGCGAGGGCCTTGAGGCCGAGCTTCCAGCCGTCAATGTAGGTCTGCATGATTTCGTCAACAGTGGCCTCGTTGGGCATGTTGACGGTTTTGCTGATCGCGCCGGAGAGGAACGGCTGGACCGCGGACATCATTCTGATGTGGGCGGTGTAGGCGATGTAGCGCGTGCCGTTCTTGGGCTTGAAGGCGCAGTCGAAGACGGGCAGGTGCTCTTCGCGGAGGTCGGGCGCGCCTTCGATGGTGTCCTTTTCGTCAATGTGCTTGATGATGCGTTCGACCTGCTGGCCGTTGTAGCCGAGGCGTTCGAGCGCGGCGCGGACGGTACGGTTGACGATCTTCAACATGCCGCCGCCGGCCAGCAGCTTGTATTTCACCAGCGCGATGTCGGGCTCGACGCCGGTGGTGTCGCAATCCATCAGGAAACCGATCGTGCCGGTGGGCGCGAGAACGGTGACCTGCGCGTTGCGGTAGCCGTATTTCTGGCCGAGTTCCACGGCTTCGTCGGCGCACCGCTGTGCGGCTTCACCGAGATAGGCCGGGCAGTGGATGCCGATTTTGCGCGTGGCTTCGCGGTGAAGTTCCAAGACCTGGCTCATCGGCTCGCGGTTGTCCGCGTAGCCGGGGAACGGGCCGACTTCTTTTGCGATTTTCGCGGACTGCGCGTACGCGTGGCAGTGCATGATCGCGGTGAGCGCGGCGGCCATTGCGCGGCCCTGGTCGCTATCGTACGGCATGCCGAGTGACATGAGCAGGCCGCCGAGGTTCGCGAAGCCGAGGCCGAGCGTGCGGTACATGTGGCTGAGTTCCGCGATCTGCTTCGTCGGATAGCTCGCGCTGTCCACGAGAATTTCCTGTGCGGTGATGAAGATTTCGACGGCGGCCTTGTAGCGCTCGATGTCGATTCTTCCGTCAGGGAACATGAATTTTTGCAGGTTCAGCGACGCGAGGTTGCACGCCGTGTTGTCGAGGAACATGTATTCGCTGCACGGATTCGACGAGTTGATCGCGCCGCTGTTTTTGCAAGTGTGCCACTTCTGAATCGTCGATTCGTATTGCACGCCGGGATCGCCGCACGTCCACGTGCCCTCGGCGAGCCACTTCATGACGTCGCGGGCCTTGTAGGTCGGGCCGGCCTTCGTCGGGTCGGTGACCCAGTGCGTCGTCCAGTCGCGATCCTCGATGACCGCGCGCATGAATTCGTCCGACACGCGGACGGAAAGATTTTCATTCTGGAACATGACGGAACCGTAGGCCTCGCCGTTGAAATCGCCGGCGTAGCCATGCTCGATCAGCGCCCAGGCCTTTTTCTCTTCCTTCGTCTTGGCCTCGATGAATTCCTTGATGTCGGGATGCCAGTCCTTGAGCGTGTTCATCTTCGCCGCGCGGCGCGTCTTGCCGCCGGACTTCACGACGCTCGCGACCGCGTCATAGACGCGCAGGAACGACAGCGGCCCGCTGGGCTTGCCGCCGCCGCTGAGTTTTTCCTTGCCGCTGCGGATCGTGGAAAGGTCGGTTCCGCTGCCGCTGCCGTATTTGAAAAGCATCGCCTCGCTGCGGGCGAGATCCATGATGCTCTCCATGGTGTCATCCACATGCTGGATGAAGCACGCCGAGCACTGCGGATATTCGTACTGCGTCGAGGCCTGTAAGACGCCCTGCGCCTGCCGGTCGAAATAATACGCCCCCGCGCCGCTGTTTTTGCCGACGCCATACTGATGATAGAGCCCGCAGTTGAACCACACCGGCGAGTTGAACGCGCCGTACTGGTTCACGAGCAGCCAGGTCAGTTCGTTGAAGAAAACCTCGCCGTCCGCCGGCGTCGCGAAATAGCCGTCGCGCAAGCCCCAGTCCGCGATCGTGCGCGAAACGCGATGCACGAGCTGCTTCACCGAGTACTCGCGCTCCTCCTTCGTCACGTCGCCATAAAAATATTTCGACGCGACGACATTCGTCGCCAGCATGGACCACGATTTCGGCACCTCGACATTCGGTTGTTCAAAAATCACCGCGCCCTTGTCGTCGGTGATCGCCGCCTTGCGGCGGTCCCACTCGATCTGATCGAACGGATTAACATCAGCGGTACTGAACACCCGGTTAATTTTCAACCCGTGCGCATGCGCCGGGGATGCCGCGATTCTCGATCGCGACGCACTTATGGCCGACTTGCGGCCCGCCGAATCAGCCTTGCGGCCGCGCGGCAAAATCACATTCTCAACAATATCTTTCACAGCGTCTCCATACTCCTTAAAAAGAAAAACTCTACCCCTAAAAATGGCTCAAGACCCCAGCAATTTCTGGCCCACCCGACCGGCTTAATTATTTTCGTGCCCCAGACCACTATATGATGTGTGATACCGGTCAATTTCGGCCCCAGATACTCCCACCTGTTGCGGCGTCGCAAGCAGTTTTTTGAAATATTTTTAATTTCTTTTTCCTCAATGTGATGCAACTCGTTTTTCCAGCGCGTGCAAGACGCGTGTGAGAGGAAAATTTGCGGTGTGTTAGCAAAGCCCCGAAAACATTGGCCGCTTTTCCCATGCCCCCAAAAAAATCCCCGTTTTCCGCGGCATTTCCAATGGTTGGAAACCGCCGCAGCGCTTTTCTCCAATGATTGGAACCTCTTCAGGCCGGTACAGGCTGAAAATGGCTGGTCGAAAGCCGTTTTTCGTGGATGATGTTTGCACGAGGCCGGCATCATGCAGAAAGCTGAATTCATTCTCGCCATTGATCAGGGAACCACCGGAAACACCGTCCTGATTTTCAACCGCGCCGGCGAAATTTGTGCGCGCGGATATTCGGAATTCACCCAGTATTATCCTCAGCCCGGCTGGGTCGAACACGACGCCGATGAAATCTGGAACGTCACACGCTGCGTCATCGGCGAAGCCCTCGGCGCAGGCGGAATCACGCCTGAGCAAATCCGCGCCATCGGCATCACGAACCAGCGCGAAACCTCCGTGCTGTGGGATCGCGCCACCGGCCGGCCCGTCGCCCGCGCGCTCGTCTGGCAGGACCGCCGCACCGCCGACGTTTGCGCGCGATTGAAAAACGAAGGCCGCGAAAATTTTGTCCGCGAAAAAACCGGACTGCTGCTGGACCCTTATTTTTCGGGCACGAAAGTGCAGTTTCAACTCGACCACATCCCCGGCCTCCGCGACCGCGCCGAACGCGGCGAAATCGCCTTCGGCACAATCGATTCGTGGCTGCTCTGGAATCTGACCGGCGGAAGAATTCACGCCACTGATCCGTCGAACGCCTCGCGCACGCTGCTTTTCAACATCGTCGTGAACCGCTGGGACGACGAATTGCTCAAGCTTTTCAACATCCCGCGCGCAATCTTGCCGGACGTGAAACCGTCATGCGGAGTTTTCGGACAAACAGCTCCGGAATCTTTTTTCGGCGCGGCCGTTCCCGTCTGCGGCATAGCCGGCGACCAGCAGTCTGCGCTTTTCGGCCAGGCGTGCTACGGCGAAGGCCGCGCGAAAAACACCTACGGAACCGGCTCGTTCATTTTGATGAACATCGGCCCAAAGCCCGTCATTCACGGGCGAAATCTGCTCACCACCGTCGCGTGGCAGATCGGAAACGAGCCGGTGGAATATGCGCTCGAAGGCGCGATATTCATCACCGGCGCGGCCGTGCAATGGCTCCGTGACGGACTCGGCATCATCAAGAACGCCGCCGAGACCGAGGAACTCGCGCGATCCGTTCCCGACAACGCCGGCGTCTATTTCGTTCCCGCGCTGACCGGCCTCGGCGCGCCTCACTGGGATCCGTACGCCCGCGGCATCATCGCCGGCCTCACGCGCGGCGCAACGCGCGCGCACATCGCGCGGGCCGCGCTCGAAGCGATGTGCTACCAGACGCGCGACGTCGTCGAGGCGATGCAAAAAGAATCTGGCGTCGCGCTGACGGAGTTGCGCGCGGATGGCGGTGCGGTAGGCAATTCATGGCTGATGCAATTTCAGGCCGACATTCTTGGTGTTCCCGTTGATGTGCCGCGCGTCAGCGAAACCACCGCGCTTGGCGCGGCCTATCTGGCCGGCCTCGGTTGCGGTTTCTGGCAAAGCCGCGCGGAGATTGACGCGCAATGGCGGCGGGCGCGGCGCTTCGAGCCGCGGATGGAAAAAGCGGCACGCGAAAATCTGTACGATCAGTGGCGCAAGGCTGTCGCCCGGGCCGGTCGCTGGGCGGCGGAGCCCGAAGCCTGAGTTCCAATCATTGGAAATTTCCGGTTCCGGCTTCTTCCAATGATTGGAAAAATTCACGGCCGGGAAAAACCGCGTCAGCGGGTTGCGCGGTCAAAAAAATCCAGCAGCGCATCGCGATAGGCCGCCGATTTCACTACGGCCTCGGTGTGGTTGCAATCGTCAGCCAGCAAAATTTCCTTCGGCTCAGTCGCGGCGGCGAAAAGTTTTTGCGTGTGCTCGAACGGAATTACCGCGTCCTTTTTTCCGTGCATGAAAAGTTTCGGAACGCCGGCCGGAAGTTTCGCGACCGCGTCGGCCGGGCTGTGCGCGTTGCTCACGACGATGTACGAAAGCGGCCGGCGCAGCAGCGACAGGACGGGTATCTGTTTGATCTTGTCGCGCACGATCAGCCGGTAGGAATAGAACGTCGAATCAATCGCGATGCCGCACACGCCGCGTGCCGCGTTTGCGTCTTCGCCGAGCACCGCTATGGCGTTGGCGCCGCCGAGGCTCTGGCCGAACACGATCAGTTTTTTCGGATCGATGTCCGGGCGCGCGCGGACGCAGTCGAGCGCGGCGGCGCAATCCTCGAAGACGCCCTGCCGCGCGGGCCGGCCCGCGGATTTTCCGTAGCCGCGATAGTCGAACATGAAGAGGTTGTAGCCGTGCGGCGGCAGCCAGCTCACAAACGAGAAGTGCGCCGTCATGTTCTGCGCGTTGCCGTGAAAATGCACGACGGTTCCCTTCGCCCTGCCCACCGCCGGGATGAACCAGCCGCTCAGCTTCGTGCCGTCGCTGCTCGCGAAGGAAACTTCCTCGAAAGCCAGGCCGGTATTTTTTGGCGTCTGATAAATCGCACGGTCCGGATAATAAAAAAATCTGTTCGCGCAACCGAAAAGAAGAAACGTCATGAGCGCTCCCGTCGTGCCAAGGATGATCTTGCGGGCCGTGGACTTCATGCCGCCGTTCAGGGCGCCGGCGTCGCGACCGGCTGCGGCGCGCCGGTCGCGGACTGCGACGTGATGACGCCCGGCCCGCCGCCGCCCTGCCAGACGCCGCCGGAAATTCCGCGCATGAACGGCATGTATTGCGGCGGCACGAACTGCGTCAGGCTGAAATAGCTGTTCGTGACGCCTTCGCGCCAGCCTTCGGGCATGTTCCGGTCCATGTCGTCATACGTGTTCGCGAGGATCGTGCTGACTTCCAGCGCCAGGCGGGTGCGGTCTTCCGGCGTGGGCCGCCAGCCGTTTTGATATTGCTCGATCACCGGATCGAGCCGCTGCTGCAGCCGGAGGTTCATCGCATCGGTCAGCACGTCGAAGCGGATCGCCTCGTCCTGCGAGAGCACGGCGTTGCTGATGAAATTCGCGCGGGCAATGTTCATCTGGTTCGACCAGTAGCTGGCAAACCGCCGCTGCCGCTCTTCCGGCGACTGGCTGAACCAGTCGTCGCGGTTCGTGGTGGGCTGGCTGTCATCGCCGGCAATCTTCGTCACCGGAGCGGCGGTGGCGACCGTGCCGGACGGCGCGGGCCGGACCTCCGGCGTGGGCGCGTCCATGTCCCACCAATTCGGCCCGCGTAAATTTTTTTCGCGCGCGGCCTCGGCGACCTGCCGTGCAATGTCATTCGTTTGCGGCGGCTGCGTGGGCGGCCGTTGGGGGCTGGTCAGGGTGAAACGCATGCCGCCCACGCCGGCGGCCACCCCGATGATGAAACCGAGAAAAAGTGAGAGCTTCGGATTCATGGGCAGACCATAGCCTAATCCCCGCAAACATGTGCAAAGAAAAAAACACCCGATCTGCGCGGGGCCGGCGCCGTCGTCCGGAAATTTCCAATGATTGGAAAATAGCGGGCCGGTCGTTTCCAATCATTGGAAATGACCGCGGCGATGGCTGGCCGCGATGTCACGCAAGGCCGGCGCGCTCGAATAGTTTTTTCCGCTGTGCGTTGACGTCGGCCTTCAGTTTCTCGCCGTCAATCGTCGCGAGTTGTCCGTTCTCAAAAAGAATCTGTCCGTTCACGATCGTCATCACGACATCGCGCGAACAATTCGAATAGACCAGGTTCGTCGCCGGGTCGGCGGAAGGCAAAACGGAAAAATCACGCTGATCAACGAGAATAATGTTCGCGCGCTTGCCGGGCTCCAGCGTTCCCATTTCGCGATGCCAGCCGAGCGCGTGCGCGCCGCCTTCAGTGGCCATCGCCACGACATCGCGTGCCGGGAGTGCCTGCGGGCCGAGGCGGATTTTCTGCAGCAGCGCCGCCTCGCGCATTTCGAGAAACGCGTCGAGCCGGTTGTTGCACGCCGCGCCGTCTGATCCGATGGAAACGGAAATTCCGTCTTCCAGATATTCCGGCACCGGCGCGATGCCGGAGCCGAGTTTCATATTCGCCGACGGGCAGTGCAGCACCTTCGTTCCGGTGTCGCGCAGCACGCTGCGCTCGTCGGGCCGCGTGTGGACGCAATGCGCGAGGCAGCAGTCGGGGCCGGTCATGCCGACGGAATCGAGATAGTGGATATTCCACTGTCCGGTCCGTCGTTTCACCAATTCGACCTCGTCGGCCTGTTCCGACGAATGCGTGTGCAAAAGCAGCCCGCGGTCGCGCGCATATTCCGCCGCCTTCTTCAGCGACGGCGTCGCGCAACTGAGCGCGAAGCGCGGCGCGACGGCGAGGCGGATATTTTCGCCGAGGCCGAAATGTTCCAGCAGGATGTCACAGTCCGCAATCGCGTCATCAATGTCCACGGCCAGCGGCGCGTAGCCGCAGGAGTCGTCCATGAGACAGTGGCCGATGATCGCCATCAATCCGGTTTCTGCGACGGCCTGAAAAACCGTGTCAGTGTGCCGCACGGTCTCCATCGAAAGAAACGCGGTGGTTCCGCCGCGGATAAGTTCGGCGCACGCCAGCAGCGCCGAGGTGCGGATCGATTCGCTATCGTGCGCGGCTTCGAGCGGCCAGATGTAATCGCGCAGCCATGGCAGCAGCGGCATGTCCTCGGCCGCGCCGCGAAAAATCGTCTGGCAGAGATGAACGTGACTTTGCACGAAGCCCGGCATTACCAGGCATCCGTCAGCGTCAATCACGGTTTTTGCGCGTGCCCGGAACGAGCCGATCTTCGCGATCCGGCCATCGCGGACCAGCACACTTCCGTCCTCGATTACGGCGCTGCGTGCGGACGGCCAGACGCGCGCATTTCGTATGAGTAGTTCGGCAGACATGGTTGTCAGAGTTGTCCTGATGATTTGCTTGTTGACGCTGATGGCAGTTTTTAAGGAAAAAGCGGTGATGAAGCCACGACAAATTGCTTTTCATTCGATCCGTGCCGCGGCGCTCCTGCTTCTGCTTGTTGCCGGCGGATGCGTGACCTTTGAAACCAAGGAAGATCTTGTTCAACAGGAAGAGCAGCAGCGCGCGTTGCAACAGACCATTGACCGCCTGAAGGTACAGGCCGAATCGATGCTGGCGCAGCAAGATCAGTTGCAGCAGCAAATCCAGCAGATGCGGACGGCGCCGCAGGACAAGGTCACGACCGCCGAATTCCAGCAACTGCAAGGCCAGATGCAAACGCGTATCGCCGATCTCGAACGCAAGATCGCGGCGCTCGATGCCGCCCGCGCGCAGGACAAGCAGGAAATCATCGACAGGCTCAGCAAGAACATGACCGCGCTGATGGCGCAGAATGCGGCGAATACGCGGGCCTATTCGCCGGGCCGGAGCACCACCGGCGGCGGAACGAAATCCGGCGGAACGAAGCCGGCGGCGGGTGGCGCACAGAAAATGTTTGAACACGTCGTTGCAGCGGGCGATACGCTCTCAGCCATCGCCACCGCCTATCACACTTCGACGACTGCGATTATTGGCGCGAACGATCTCAAGAATCCCCAAAATCTCAAAGTCGGGCAGAAGCTTCTAATCCCGGCGCAGTGATCCCAACATGAGCTGGTATCTCAAAAAAGCCGACGGTGAAATTTTCGGCCCGGTCGAAGATGACACGCTGCTGCAATGGGCGCGCGAGGGCCGCATCCTGCCGTCCGATTCGGTTTCCGCCGACCGGCAGGAATGGGTCGTGCCGGCCACCGTTGACGCGCTCGGTCTTGACTGGTTCATTCCGATGACCGATGGAACACCGTACGGCCCGATCCATGCGCTGGCCATGGCAGAACTGATCGCCGACGGCTCACTCGGCCTCGACGACACCATCGCGCACAAAACCACGCGCGAAGTTCGCCGCGTTTGCGAGGTACTCGTGCCCGCGACGATCCGCCACGTGGCGGCGCTGCGCGACACGCTGGCCGAAGAGCAGGATCGCGCGCAGAAAAGTGACATCGCGCTCACGGCGCGCGACGCGGAGATCCTGCGGCTGAACAAGCGGCTCGCCGAGGAGACGGCGGAATTGAAGCTAAGCGAGGCAACCGCGCACCAGCGCGTGAAAGAGCTTCAGGAATCCGAACAGGAACTTCGCAAGGCCATCGACGCGTCCCGCAGTGAAAATCTGGCGGGGGAGAAGAACTCAAAGACGGTCGAGCGGCTGCGCGCCGAATTGCAGATTGCGCGCGGCGCGTCCGAGGATCGCGAAAAAGAAATCGCGCGGCTCAAGCAGCAACTTGAAGAGGCCGCCGCCCAACAGACGAAAAAGACGGCCGCCACGGCCCCGGGCGACAATGTCGTGACGGTGGACGACGCCCACGCGGTTGAGCGCGCGCGCACCGAACTGAAGGAGGCGCTGAAAATTTCCGAGGAGCGCGAAAAGGAAATCCAGCGCATCAGACATTTGCTCGACGACGAGCTGGCGCGGGCACGGCAGCGCGAGGTTGCGCTGGGCGAACGGGTGAAGCATTTGCAGGAAAGCGAAGTTGAGTTGCTAAAATCGCTGGAGTCGCAGCGCGACAAGGCCGCCCTGGCCGAGCGCAAGATCGGCGGCGGAACCGGCAGCTCGGACTACGGCTCGCTGGTTCAGTCCTACGACGACCTGTCCAAGAATTATGAATTGCTGATGGAGCAGTTTGCCGCCAAGACCGGCGATCTGACCGCCGCCTATTCCGAGATCGAGAAGCTGAAAAAGGAAACCGAGGAGCGCGTCGCGCGCCTCGATGAAACCATGCGCAAGGAACGCGAAGATGCGGACCACGCGCGGCAGCGGCTGCTCAAGGCCGAGGAGGCGCATCTCGAACTGGTCCGTTCCTACCGCGAATTGAACGACCGCCACATCCGCTACCGCCAAAAAATGGAATCGCCCGCCAACATCAGGCCAGATACGGCGGCCGGCGAAACCAAGCCGAAAATCCGCCTCGTCTGATCCGGAATCCCGTTCCGCCGCGCCGCGAAAATCACCGGCACCCTGCACCGCCGTCGCCGCATTTTTCCAATGATTGGAACTTTGCGCGGGCGGAATTTCCAATCATTGGAAAAAACTACGCGCCGAGTTTCGCCAGAATTTCCGCGGGCGTGTTTTGCGGGCCGATGCCGGCGAGTTTCGGTTCGAGCGATGGCCGGGCGTGGAGGCCGATCGCGCCGTAAAAAATATTTTTGCCGGCGTCGTCGGCGAAATTTTTCCGCGTCCAATCGCTGCAATAGCCGAGGCCCGCGGCGCGCTGGAGGACGGCGTGGCCGTGGACGATCTGCCAGCCTTTGCGGAAGACGGGAATCAGCGGCTTGATTTCATCGGTGTCGAAGCGGTCCACGAATTTGTTCCCGGCGCTGTTGAGTTCGGTGCCGATGATGACCGGCAGGTGCAGGCCGTCGGCGAGTTTCACGACATCGTAGAGGTTCTGCAATTTCTGGTCGGGCTTGCCGGGCGTGTAGTTCCGGTCGGGAATGATGTTGAACGCGGCGACGCCGCTGGACATCGAGACGCGCAGAAGTTCGTCCATGCACTTTTCGCCGTCGGAAGTTCCGTCGAGCCACGCGGCCGTGGGAATCGCTCCGCTTTGAAGTGCAAAGCGGTTCATGTCGGCCATGAGCGGGAAAGTGTCGCGGCCGGGCTGGACATAGCCGGCGCCGCCCTTCTTCATCGTCTTTGCGCGGATCAGATTCAGCAGTCTCGCGCCTTCGGGCTGTTCGAGGTCCGCGTCCGCGGCACCAATTTTTTGTTTCCAAAATTCCGCGAGCTTCGCGCGGTCGGGGAAAACCTCGGCGGCCTTGCGGGCGTAGGCCAGCACGATGTGGCGCTCGGTCGCGTTGCCGTTGGGCGTGAGCGGCAGCACGTCTTTGTCGTAGTCGAGTTTCACCGGATCGGTGAAGGCGTTGACGCGCGCGATCAGATCGCGGTTGCGCCGTTCGGAGCTGTCGCCCATGGATTGAAGAAATTTTGCGGCGTCGGGATTTTTCGGGCGTTCGGTGAAACCGACGGCCATGTGGTAGGCGATGCCCGGTTCGCCCGGCGAGTTGATCACGCGCGTCGAAAACTCCGGCACGAAGACACGCGATTCGAGGCTCACGACGGAACGTAAATCGAGCAGCCGACACGCATCATGAAATTCCTCCAGCGCGTCAACCACGTCAAAATCCACCGCGCCGACGGCCTCGAAACCGTGGCGGAACGCGAGCCAGGCAAAGTGCGACGGCGAGTAGCCGTAGCAGTTGTACGAAAAAAATGTATGGCCGTGCAGATTGTGGATGGGCTGCTCGTGCGGACGCGCGAAGTCGCCGTCGTTGACCATCTGCACGAGCGATTTCAGCGCGTGGTGACGCGCCGCCGGATTGAAATCGTCAAGTTGTGCTTCGAGGTGCTGGATTCCATCGCTCATGATTTTGTTTCCTTAAAACTGGACGGATAAGACACCATCACAGATGAATCAGGCAAGTGAGTTTTCAAAACGGAACGATCGTGAATTTGATTCTGCTCGAACCCGGTGAAGTTGACGCGAAACGGTGCGCCGTGCTTGGCGGCGGACGTTCGCGACATGTCCGCGAAGTCCTCGGCGCGAAGGCTGGCGATTCGATCCGCGTTGGTCTTCTCGACGGTCCGTACGGTTCGGCGACGATTCAGGAAATGCGCGACGAGGAACTTGTTTTGAGTTGCGAGTTCGACGGCGAAACGCCGCCGGTTCCGGCGATTGATCTTTTGCTGGCGATGCCGCGGCCCAAGGTGATGAAGCGGCTGTGGGCGCAGTTTGCCGCCATCGGCATCGGACGAATCATCATCACCAATGCGGCGCGCGTTGAACGAAATTATTTCGACACGCACGTTCTCGATGAAGATTTTTTTCGCCCGCTGCTCATCGAAGGATTGCAGCAGGCGCGCGACACGCGGCTGCCGCGCGTTTCGATCCACCGGCGGTTCCGACCGCTGATCGAGGACGAGCTCGGCTCGATTTCGGACACGAAACTCCGAATTGTCGCCGATCCATCGGGTACGAAAACAATCGGAGAAATCGGGAAGTCGCGGCGCGGAGAAAGAGCGTTGATCGCAGTCGGTCCCGAGGGCGGATGGGTTCCGTTCGAACTCGATTTGCTTGCGAAACACAATTTCATCGCCTGCGGCCTCGGCCCGCGAACGCTGCGAACCGACACGGCCTGCATCGCGCTGCTGGCGCTGTTGCACGAGGCGCTGCACGACGGCCCCGGCGGAGACGTCGGCCACACGATCTGACCGGCGATTCCGCGACCGCAGTTTCCAATCATTGGATGTTCGCGCAGCCGTGTTTTCCAATGATTGGAAGTTTTCGCCGCGCGCGGGCGCGGCGATGAGTTTTGGCGGGGCAGACGACGGCGCGATTACGGCGCGGCTGTTTGCACAGCGGCCTGCGGGGCCAGCACGAGGTGCAGTTGCGTCTTGCCGAGGGAGAGCAGCTTGACGATCTGGCGGTTGCCGCGCTGTTCGGCGACGGCTCCGGCGTTGGCCTGTTCCATCATCCAGCCGGGCGGCAGCATGATTTCGATGCGCGGCACGTTGGTGAGGCGGTCAAAAATCCGCTTGCCGTCGGGCGTGAAGGAATACGACGCCGGATGTTCGAACGTTTTTTCCAGCACGTAACGGTCGAAGGCCTTGTCGGTGAGTTGCGGGTTGATGACGGCGACGGTCGGATAGCCGCCGATGGCCATGCAGAATTGCGCGTTGAGCGCGGCGTCGGTGTCGCGATCGTAGGCGTCGTAGGTCTTGATGACGGTGTCGCGCGCGGAGGCGGAGACGCTGAAGGTCGCGTAGGGATAGGTGACGATGAGGTTGAATTTGCCGGGCGTGTCGGTCAGGTCGTAGATGATCCGAGGCTGTGTGGACGCGGATTGTTGATAAACCTGTTTCATGAGGGCGCGGTAGGCGTCGGCGCCGATGCCACGGTGCAGCGCCAGCTCGTCGGCAGTGGCGGCGCGATACTGGTCGTTGGTGCCGGGTTTCACGCCGGAGAAATTCTGGCCGTTGCCGTCAAAGATATTTCCGTTCATCACCACGTCGGTCCCGTCGGGCGAGGAAATGGCAATTTGGTTGTTGCGGAAAATATTGTGGTCCAGCGTGGGGATCAGCCAGCGCGTGACGTTGAAGCCGACAAGGTTGTTTTCGATGAGGTTGTAGCCGATGTACGGATTGGCCTCGGTGCAGTTGATGCCGGTCGTGTTCGTGCCGCCGCTGATGATGTTGTTCATCAGCGCCGCGGAACCCTTTTCAATCAAGATGCCGGTGCTCGAAAAATTCGTGATGATGCATTCGAAGACGCCGATGAAATTTCCGTCGTTGAAGAGCGCTTGCTGGCCGCCAACAACTGTGAATCCGACGAGGGCCGACTCTTTGCCGAACGCCACCGCGACTGGCGCGCCCTGCGCATCAATGATGGTTTCTTCCGCGCCTTTTTCGCTGATCAGCATGACGCCATCGGTGATGCTGACTGCACCGGTATAGACGCCGGGGGGGACCGGGATGACATCGCCGGGCTGCGCGATGCTCAGCATGTCTTGCAGCGACTCCGCCCGCGCACAAAAAACCAAGGCCGAAACGGCCAGCAGCGAGACCAATATTCTCTTCATGAAACACCTCATTTAAACGGCGCGCGAGTTTACCCTTCCGGTATGCACCGTTCAACCACCAAATCGCTTTTCGCCGAAGTCTGCGACTTTTTCGCGCTTCGCACGACTGATGGGATTGTTCCGCCCTGATCTTCTTTGGAAGCCGAGTTTGCGGGCCGCGCGCGCCATTCGCCGGGCATCAATGCGGCCGCGTGTCCGGCCACTTCGCCGCATCGCCATCAATGACGATGCGCATCGTCATGTTCTTTTGCCGGCTTTCCATCTCAGAAATCCGGGCCGCCAGCCGGGCCGCCAGTTCATGCACCAGCGCCACCGCCGTGGCCGTATCGCCGCGGAACTGCACGCGGATCGGCACGTCATCATCCAGTTGCAGGCTCGCGGCCAGATGCCGGGCCTGCGAGGGAATCAGAAACGTCTGTCGGCAGCCCGGGCAGCGCCCCGGCCGGCCCTCCTGTGCATCGCCGACCCACAATTTCTGTCCACACGACGGGCAACTGAGCTTGAATTCCGCGCGCCCCTGCTCGCGATGCAGCGCGTGCGCCTGCGGAAGTTTCCGATTCGCGGGCAGCCGCTGCCGCAGGCGCCGCAGCGATTCCAGCCCCGCCTCGTCAATATGTCCTGTCACTAGGATGACGCCGGCCGCATCGTTCAGCCGCGATTGGATGGCCTCCTCTTGTTCCGCATCCGGAACGACCGCCTCGATCAGGAGCTGCCCGGCGGGGTGTTGCATCTCAATCCTGTCCGTTGGCTGTCCGGCCAGCGCAGCCAGAAAAGCGGTGGCGAGGCCGTCTTCGGTCGCCATCACAGGGATGTAATGCCGGGTCTTCACAGACGCACTATACAAAACCACCCGCCCGCCCGCAACGGTGGTCAAATAATATTAAGCAGCGCGCGGTCGTTTCCAATGATTGGAAAAGTCCGCCGCGCAAAGTTCCAATGATTGGAACTCACGGCCGGTCTTTTGCGGGCCGGCTCTCGATCGCCCGCTGTCGCAGCTCGCATTTTTTCGACAGCTCAATGTTGGATTGGGCGAGGCTGTCTGTAGAATGGCGGCATGAAAGGATGACGACCATGTCCAATAAATTTTCCCGGCCCGCTTTTTTCTGGCTGATTCCATTGGTGACGCTGAACCTTGCCCCGGCAATTGCCGCAGACAAATCCGCTGCGGCTGATTCGGATTGGGTCGCGCATAACCCGATTCATCTGCGCACCGACACGATCGCGTCAAAACCGCGAGGCTACTCGCCGGCGCAGATGCGGCACGCGTACGGCGTAGATCAAGTTCCTCTGACGGGCGCGGGCCAGACGATTGCCCTGGTGGACGCCATCGGCAGTCCCACGATCCAACACGACCTGGACGTGTTCTCTTCCACGTACGGAATTCCGTCCGCAAAAATAAACATCGTCTATCCGCAGGGAAATCCGCGTTCACCAAACACGGGCTGGGCGCAGGAAACATCGCTCGACGTCGAATGGGCGCACGCCATTGCGCCCGGCGCCAACATCATGCTCGTCGTTGCAAAAGGAGCCGGAATGCGCGAGCTGATCAACGCCGTCGGCTATGCCGCCAGCAACGGCGCGACGCAGATCTCGATGAGCTGGGGCGGATTCGAGCGGCCCTCCGAATCAAACCACGATTCGCTCTTCAGCAAGTCCGGCGTGATGTTCATCGCCGCCTCCGGCGACAACGGCCCGATTGCCTTGTGGCCCGCCTCATCGCCCCGCGTTGTCGGCGTCGGCGGCACAACGCTCACGCTCGACACCAACGGCGTGATCGTGACCGAAACCGCGTGGCAAGGCAGCGGCGGCGGACAGAGCCGCTACGAACCGCGGCCCACATTTCAGAACGGCTGGCAGACATCGTCGCAGCGCGGAATTCCCGACGTGAGCTACAACGCCGATCCGATGACCGGTGTTTCAATTTATTTGAGTGCCGGTCTTCAGCCCGGCTGGATTACCGTCGGCGGCACCAGCGCCGGCTCGCCGCAGGTCGCCGCGATCCTCGCCCTCGCAAATTCCGGCCGCTCGTCGTTGCTCGGCGATCCGAACACTGCGCTCTACAACATCGCGTCTGCCAGATATGCGCTTTATTTCAACGATATCAAACAGGGCGGCAATCGCGGTTTTTCCGCCGGTCCCGGCTACGACTTCGTCACCGGCCTCGGCAGTCCGCTTTGCAATTTGCTGATCCCCGCGCTCGTCGTTCATTGACGCGTGGCCGGCGAATCCGCTGAAAAACGAAACCGGATTTCAGCCGTTCTTCGTCTGGAATTCGCGCATGAACGAAATCAGCGCGTCAACTCCAGCGGCCGGGAATGCGTTGTAAATCGAGGCGCGCACGCCGCCGACGGACCGGTGGCCCTTGAGCTGCTTCATGCCTTTTGACGACGCTTCCTTGCAGAACTTTTCTTCGAGCTCTTCGCTCGGCAGGCGGAACGTCACGTTCATGTCGGAGCGAAAATCTTTCGCCGCGGTGCCGCAGTAGTAGCCGCCAGAGCCGTCAATCGCCGTGTAAAGTTTCGCGGCCTTGTCGGCGTTGATCTTCGCGAGCGCGGCCAGCCCGCCGACTTTTTCGATCCAGCGCGTGACGAGCAGCACCAGATAAATCGGGAAACACGGCGGCGTGTTGTACATTCCGCCATCGGCGATGTGAGTTTTGTACCGCATGATCACCGGCATCTTGTCGTTTCCGCGTTCGGCCAGATCCTTGCGGATCACGACGAGCGTCACGCCCGCCGGTCCGATATTTTTCTGCGCACCGGCGTAGATCAGCGCGAACTTTGAAAAATCAATCGGGCGGGAAAAAATATCGGACGACATGTCCGCGAACAACGGCGCGGAAACCTGCGGCATCACCTTGAACTGCGTGCCGTCAATTGTCTCGTTCGTCGTCATGTGAACGTAGGCCGCGCCCGGCGTGAGCTTGAGTTCCGCCTGCGTCGGCATCGTCGCCGGCTTGTTCTTGCTGCTGTCCGCCGCGACGTTGACGCTGCCGACGAGCTTCGCCTCCTTGATCGCCTTGCCGGCCCACGCGCCGGTGTTGATGTAATCGGCCGTCTGCCCCGCGCCGAGAAAGTTCATCGGAATCTGCGCGAACTGCATCGAAGCGCCGCCGGTCAGGAACAGCGCGAAATAATCGCTGCCCAGCCCCATCAGCTTGAGAATATTCGCCTGCGCCTCCTCGATCACCGGCTGAAATTCCTTGCCGCGATGGCTGCATTCCATAATCGAAAAACCCGCGCCCTTGTAATCGAGCAGGTTCGCCTGCGCCTCTGCCAGAACTTCCTCCGGCAACACCGCAGGACCCGCGCTAAAATTGAAACAACGTGCCATGTTTATCTCCTGAAAAAGCCGCCGCCTATACCATCACCCGCCGCCGCCCGCAACCGGCTTTTGCAAATTTCCAATCATTGGAAAAAAACGTGACCGGACTTTTCCAATCATTGGAACTTTTCGCAACGTCACGACTGCAAAACGCCGTCGCGCAAAACCAGCCGCCGCGAACAAAGCTGCGCGACCGCCTCGTTGTGCGTGACCATCACCAGCGTGTGGCCGCGCTCGCGCGTCAGCGCAAAAAGATATTCGAGCACCTGGTCGCCGGTCTTCGAATCGAGATTTCCCGTCGGCTCGTCAGCCAGCAGAAGCCGCGGCTCGTTCATCAGTGCGCGGGCGATGGCCGCGCGCTGCTGCTCGCCGCCGGAAAGTTCGAGCGGCCGGTGTTTCGCGCGGTCGCCGAGGCCGACGCGGCCGAGCAAATCCAGCGCGCGCTTCCGAATCTGCTCGCGCCGGAGCAGCGCCGTGGGCCGGCTCATCGCGGGCAGCATGATGTTCTCCACGATGTCGAGCTCGTTGAGCAGGTGATACGACTGGAAAACAAAGCCGATTGCCGTCGCTCGCAGCTCCGTCCGCTTCGCATTCGAAACTGAACGAAGGTTCACCCCTTCAAAAAGAACATCGCCGCCGGTCGGCTTGTCGAGACCGCCGAGCAGATGCAGCAGCGTGCTCTTGCCCGATCCGCTCGCGCCCATGATCGAAACGGTTTCGCCCGCGTTCACCGAAAGTGTGATGCCGCGCAGCACGATGATCTTCGCGCTTCCCAGCTCGTAGTTCTTGCTGACCTCGCGGGTCTCGATGATTGCCTGGTCACTCATAGCGCAACGCCTTCACCGGATCGACCGACGCCGCGCGGCCCGCGGGAATCAGCGCGGCCACCGACGACATCACGATTGCGATGGAGCTGATCAAGATCACGTCCGACCACGTCGTCGTCGAGGGTAGCTCGGAGAGGTGATAAAGCTCCTTCGGCAAAATATCGAAATGCAGCGCGGTCCGCAGGCCGTGAAGAATTCCGTTGCGATAATAAAGGACAAGCCGGCCCAGCCCGAGACCCACGACGCACCCGATCACGCCGGAAATCAGGCCCTGCCAGAGGAAGACGAGCAACACCTGCGGCGACGAAACGCCAACAGCTTTGAGCAATCCAATCTCGCGCGTTTTACGGAACGTCAGCGTAATCAGCGTGCTCGCAATCGCGAAGCACGCCACGACGAGGATAAACGCCAGCAGCAGGAGCATCAGATTATTTTCCACTTCGAGCTGCGCGAACAACGTCCGGTTCTGTTCCTTCCAGGTCGTCACATAATATTCCGCGCCGAGTTTCGTCCGCAGCGCATCCGCCACGATTTCCACGCGCATCGGATCGCGCGTCATCACCTGCACGCCCTGCACGCCGTCTTCCATTTGAAAAAGCGACCGCGCCTTTTCGAGCGACGTGAGCACAAAGCCGATGTCAAAGTCCCACATGCCGAGATCGAAAACGCCGGACACTTTCATTTCCTCCGGCAGAAAAACTTCATCGGCCTTCGTGAACCGCTGCGGCGAATAGACGAGAATCTTCTCGCCGACGTGCGCGTTCATCTGCCGCGCCAGGTCCGACCCCACCATCATCTCGTCCTCACCCACGCTGAATTTCCCGTGCTCCATGTAGTGCGGCACCTGGCTCACGTCTTTTTCATACCGCGGATCAATGCCGCGCATGATCGGCGTGTACACGCGATTGTTCCGCTGCAAAAAAACCAGCCCCTGCACGAACGGCGCCGCGCCGGTCACGCCGTCCACCTTCTTGATCCGCGCAATCAGTGAATCCGGATCGCTGATCGTCGCCGGCGAACTGACGGTAATGTGCGCGTTGAAGCTCAGGATTTTTTCGCGCCACATGTCATCGAAGCCGTTCATCACCGAGCGCACGATCAGCAGGATCGCCACGCCCAGCATGATGCCGACGATCGAAATGATCGTCACCGCGGACACGAACGACCGCTTCGAGCGCATGTAGCGCAGCGCCAGAAAAAGTGTGAACGGCAGATGCATGGCGCGCACTTATACGGCCTGCCCCCGCCGCGCGAAAGTTCCAATCATTGGAAATTTTCGGCCCCGCACTTTCCAATCATTGGCAATTCCGCGCCGCAACCGTTGCGCGCGGCCCTGCTCTTGCGATAGAAACGCGGCATGGTCTCTCGACTCGCGATGTGGTTGTCCTTCGGCTGCGCCGTTGCCTGCGCTGGCGGCGCTCTCGCTGCCGGTGACGCGGCCGGTCCGCGCCCGAACGATTTTGGCCGCGAACCGGCACCGGAACATTCGCTCCTGAAAATTCCCGGCGGCGCGTTTCAAATGGGCGATTCCTTCGCGATGTCGCAGGACGCGATGCCAGTTCACGCCGTCGAAACCGACCCGTTTCTGATGGACCGCTACGAAACCACCGTCGCGCAGATGCGATCCGTTTTGCAGTTCGCGCTGGCGAAAAACTGGATCGCCGTCGCGAACGGAAAAGTTTTCAACGCGACCGGCGACCGGAAACTTCTGCTCGATTTGAGCAACGAAGAATCGCCGATGATTTTTTCCGGCGGCGCATTTCAAATCGCAACGAACATGGCGAACACGCCGTGCGTCTGGGTCACGTGGCACGGCGCGATGGCGTATTGTTTTTTCCGCACCGCGATGGAAAACGAATCCGGATCGAACCTCACGCAATGCGTTTCGCTCGCGGACTGGAGCTGCGATTTTTCAAAAACCGGCTACCGGCTTCCAACCGAAGCCGAATGGGAAAAAGCCGCGCGCGGCCCGCAAACTGGACAACAATTTCCGTGGCCGAGTCCCGGCACGAACTACCTCGAACAAATTGATCCGTCGAAAGCCAACTACATCGCGGCGCTCGAAGAATCCGGCAACGGCCCGCGGCCGGTTGGTCACTATCAAAGAATTTTTGGCCCACTTTCCGGCTACGTTTCGTTCGGACTTTGCGACATGGCCGGCAACGTCGCCGAGTGGTGCTGGGACTGGTACGACGCCCGCGAGTATTTGCAATTCGCAACAAATTCGTGGCCGCGAAATCCAACCGGCCCGCCGGGAAGTTTGTGGGACGGCCGCGCGATGCGCGGCGGCTCGTGGTTCGCCCTCGCGGACCATTTGCGCTGCGCCCACCGCAGCCACATGCCGCCCGAAATGACGACGATGTTCACCGGCTTCCGCACCGTCCGCCGCGAAACTCCCGGCGATTCCGGCGCGCCGCAAATTTCCCGTGAGGCAGGCGGCTCGCCTGCCCTCGCCTCGATGATCGAGCAGGAATGGAAAGAAGCCGACATGCCGGAAATCCGGCGCGGCGAAAAACCGGATTATCGGATCGCGTCGCTTCGCGCGCTGCTGTTGGTTGATCGCACGCTCGCGTTGGTTCGAAAACAGTCCGCCGGAAATTCCGAAAAACTTCAGAACTTTCAGAAACGATTCATGACCCTGTCGGACGCCGCGACGAAAACGAACGACGAGGCTGATCGCGAAAGAATCTATTTCGAGGCGCGGCGGCTGCGGCGGCAGATCATTTTTTTCAGCCCGCTGCTCGATTTTGATTCGATCATTTTCGCCGAAGGCATTCCGCCGCGATACACCAGCAACATCGTGGATTCGTATCTCGGCCGCTGGAGCCGCACCGGCGCGGGCATCGTCCGCCTCGACCACTGGCGCGAAAATCCGAAACCGGTTTTCCTGACGCAAAGGAAACTCCCGCCCGGCGCGGTCCAGAATCTCGATCTTTCGTTCGACGCGAAGAAAATCGTTTTCAGTTTTTGCGATCATTCCGCGACGAACAACGACGCCCGCGCGTTCCGGCTCTTCGAAGTCGCGAGCGATGGTTCGTCCGTCCGTCCGTTCACCGGCATTCCCGGCCGCGATCCGCTGCGCGGCGAAGACGGCTGCACGAATGTCATCATCGAAGATTTCGATCCGTGCTGGCTGCCGGACGGCGGTGTCGCGTTCATGTCCACGCGCTGCGAAAGTTTCAGCCGCTGCCAGGTTGGCCGCTATGCGCCGTCGTTCGTGCTCTATCGCGCCGACGCCGACGGCTCGAAAATCCGCCGGCTCGCGTTCATGGAATCGAACGAGTGGTCGCCATGCGTGCTGAACGACGGACGGCTCATGTTTACGCAGTGGGATTACGTGAACCGCCACGAAGTTTTGTTCCAAGGCCTGTGGACGCTGCTGCCGGACGGAACCGGCATCTCGCATTTTTACGGCAACTACACCGCGAACCCGTGCGCGGTGATGCAGGCGCAGCCGCTGCCGCGGTCGGACAAAATCGCCGCGGTTGCATCCGCGCATCATTCGATTCCGTGCGGCTCGCTGATGCTGATTGATCCGGCGCACGGCACCGATGACGAAGCGCCGCTGACGCGATTGTCGCCGGAAATTTGTTTTCCCGAATCGGAAGGCTGGCCGGATGGAAATTATTCGTTTCCGTTTCCGCTTGGCGAAGATTTGTTCCTCGTCGCGTTTTCGCCCGACCACGTTCCGTTCCACTGGGAGCTTGGCCGCCGCAACGCCTGCGGAATTTATCTCTTCGACACCGCGGGTGGCCGCGAACTGATTTATCGCGATGCCGATGAATCGTGTTTCAAGCCGCTGCCGTTGCGCCCGCGCGCACGGCCGCCGGTTCTCAACGGACTTCTTCCGTCGGCGAACAACGCGACCGATGCGGTTGTGTTCGTGCAGAACGTGTACAACAGCGTGCAGACGCTCGAACCGGGAAGCATCAAGCGAATCCGCGTCGTTCGGCTTTACGAACAACGGCCGCAAATGGCCGCTCCGGCCAGCGCGAATCAAATCGAATTTCTGAAACGCATCGAAGGCAGCGCGCCCGTCGCGCCCGATGGTTCCGCGGCATTTCACATTCCAGCCGGAGTGCCATTTTTGTTCCAGCTTCTCGACCAAAACGACATGTCGGTTTTCAGCATGCGCAGCCAGTTGTTTCTCCAGTCCGGCGAGCGGCGCGGCTGCATCGGCTGTCACGAACCGCGCACGTCAACGATGCGCGCCAGGCCGCGCGCGATGCCGACGAAATTTGCGCCGCTGGATCCGCCGGCCGGGCCGCGCTACGAAGGCGGAATGAGTTTCGAGCGCACGGTTCAGCCGGTGTTCGACCGCTATTGCATCCGCTGCCACGGCCTCGAAAAAACCGCCGGCAATTTGAATTTGCTCGGAACACCGCAGGGACTTTTCAGCACGGCTTACGAACAAATCATGTCGCGCCCCGGCTGGACCGGCGTCGCGTGGAGGCGGCAGGAATCGTTCACGAGCAAGCCACTCGAATACGGATCGCATGCGAGCGAGTTCGTGAAGATTGTTCGAAAAGGCGAGGCGAAAAACAAGCGGCTCGACCCCGAAAGTTTCCGTCGCATCATCGAGTGGTTCGATTTGAACTGTCAGTTTTATGGCGACTACGGCCCGGCCCGGCCCCAACGAAATCCGCCGTCGCCCGAAGGCGAGAAGAATTTGCGCGAGCACGTCGCGCAAACTTGCGGGATTTGCCACGCGAAGCTTTCGGGGCAGTCGCTAGCTGCGTTGGTCAACGTGGCGCTGCCCGAAGAAAGCCGCGTGCTCGAAGCGCCGCTCGCCGTCAACGCTGGCGGCTGGGCGCAGTGCAAAGGCCTCGCGTGGCCCGGCGCGAATTCTGACGGCTATCAGACGATGCTCCAGAAAATTCTCGCGACGCTACCGCAGGCCGGCGAAAGAAATCACGGAAATTTATTTCACTCCGGACGCGATTGATGGTTGGTTTGCGGCATGAAACGAAAACCCGAACCGGAATTGATGGATACCGCGGAGCAGGCCGCGGCTTATTCGAACGCTGATTTCAACGCGCCGCATTCGCGGGTGATCGAGTTGTTTCGCGAGGCTTTTCCCGGCGCGGAAATTTCCGGCGACGTGCTCGATCTCGGCTGCGGGCCGGGCGACATCGCGATGCGGTTTGCGCGGGCGTTTCCGAACTGCCGCGTCGTCGGCATTGACGGCTCGCAGGAGATGTTGAAGCGCGGCCGTGAGATTTTATTCCGGCAGCCCGCCGATCTGCGCGACCGCGTTTTGCTCGTTCACGGCGTGCTGCCCGGCGCGAATCTGCACGGACAGAAATTCGACACGATCATCTGCAACTCGCTGCTGCATCATCTGCACGATCCGACGGTGATGTGGAGCGCGGTGAAGAATTTTGCGCGGCCCGGCGCTCGCGTCTTCATCGTTGATTTGATGCGCCCCGACAGCGAAGAGGCGGCGCGGGAATTGACGGAGCGATATTGCGCGGGCGAGCCGGAAATTTTACGGCAGGATTTTTTCAACTCGCTGCTGGCTTCGTTCACGCCGGAAGAAATCTGCGCTCAGCTTTGCGCGGCCGGCCTCGAAAATTTCGAAGTCAAAACCGTGAGCGACCGGCACGTCGCGATTTGCGGGCAAATCGAAATGACCAATGACGAGGGACAAATGACAAAGGAAGAAACCCGCTTTTACGGAGTTCTCTTCGATCTGGACGGGACGCTGCTAGACACGCTTCGCGATCTTTGCGAGTCGGTGAACCGGGTGATGGCGGCGCGCGGTTTTCCGGTACATCCGCTGGAATCCTACCGGTGGTTTGTCGGCGAGGGCGCGCGCATACTCGTTGAGCGCGCGCTGCCGGCGGAGCATCGCGGAGCGGATGAAATCGAGGCGGCGCTGGCGGATTACCGACTCGATTATGAGAAGAGCTGGAACGTCGCGACGAAGCCGTACGACGAAATTCCCGAACTGCTCGCGGAGTTGCGGCGGCGCGGCCTTGCGCTCGGCGTGCTGTCGAACAAGCCACACGCGATGACGCTGAAATGCATCGAGGGATATTTTCCCGGCGTCGAATTCGCGGCGGTTTTCGGCCAGCGCGATGACATCGCAAAGAAGCCCGATCCGGAGGGCGCGAACGAGGCGGCGCGGCTGATGGGTTTGAAGCCGGCGGAAGTTTTGTACGTCGGCGACACCGCCGTTGACATGCAGACGGCGCGTGCGGCGGGAATGTTTTCGCTCGGCGCGACGTGGGGTTTTCGCCCCGAGTCCGAGCTGCGCGAGAACGGCGCGGGCGCGATTATTCATCATCCGGCCGATGTGCTGAAGTTTATCCGCGAGAAATAGATTTCAATTTTTGGCCGCGATGCCGCAGGCGGATTTCATTTTTCCAATGATTGGAAGTTTGCGCAGCGGTCTTTTCCAATCATTGGAAAAATGCTCGGGCGGGGCGGTCAGCCGTTGACGTGGGTCTGCCACCAGCGGACTTCGTCGTGATGGGAGTCGGTGAAGCGGCTGTTGAGTTTGAAATAGACGTAGGCGTCGTGGAAGCAGGGGCGCTGCTTGAAGCGCGCGGCGTTGGCGTCCTTCAATTGCAGGAAGCGCGGCTGGCCGGCCATGAGCTGGCCGATGTGCGCGGCGATAAATTTCGGAATGCTGATGCGCGACATGAGGCGCGTGAGGTGTTCGCGCGTGGCGCGGTCGAGCGCGGCGGCGGCGGGAACGCCTTCGTGCATCAGCGCGGCGGCCTGTTGTTCGTGAAATTTGCCGAATAGAAGCGCGAGCATCAGCTCGTTGGAAATGTGCAGATGATTCTTGTGCCAGATGTCGAACTGGCGGGTGACACGGCGCATCCAGGCCAGTTCGGTTTCACGCGAGCCGACGTCGGAAAGTTCGGGAAACAGGATTCCGAAGAGGCCGGTGGTGACGAGGTGGTCAATGACTTTTTCGGCGGCGCCGCACCACAAAAGTTTTTTGACCTCCTCGAAGAGGCGGTGCGGGTTGGAGTGGGCGAGGTGCTCGCGGCGATCGAGGATGGCTTTGTAGGCCTCGGGTTCGATGGCGCAGTCGAGCTGCGAGGCAAAGCGGATCGCGCGGATCATGCGCACGGGGTCCTCGGTGTAGCGCACGTCGGCGGGGCCGATGGAGCGGATGATGCGGTCGCGGACGTCGGCCATGCCGCCGACATAGTCAATCACGGAGAAATCGCGGATGTTGTAGAACAGCGCGTTGACGGTGAAGTCGCGGCGCAGCGCGTCGGTCTCGGGCGTGCCATAAACATTATCGCGCAGGACGAGGCCGTCTTCGCGGGCGACGAAGGTTCCGGCGGGCGGAGCAGCGCGGGCGGGCGCGACTGGCTCAGCCGTTTCGGTGGTTTCGTTTTCGCCGTCAGCGACGTCTTCTTCAACCTCGGGGGCGGGGACGTTGTCGCGGAAGGTGGAGACTTCGATGATCTCGCCGAACATATGGACATGGGCGAGACGGAAGCGGCGGCCGATGAGCCGGCAGTTGCGGAAGATTTTTTTGATCCGTTCCGGCCGCGCGTCGGTGACGATGTCGAAATCCTTCGGCTTGCGGCCGAGAAGCAAATCGCGGACGCCGCCGCCGACGATGTAGGCCTCATAGCCGGCATCATTGAGCACAAAGAGAATTTTCTTGGCGGCATCGCTGATGTTGTCGCGGCTGATGTTGTGCTGCGCGCGAGGAATAATGACGGGCGTGATGGAATTTTCGGTGGACATCAGAACCAGTGGGGGGAGGATTGGGCGATTGATTTGCTTTTGGTGTGTACGATGAGCTGGACGATCCGGCCGCCTTCGTCGAACGTCGCGTCAATGCGTTCGTGATCACTGCCGGCGAACAGTTTCATGCTCGCGGGCATCCGCAGCCGGATGATCTGCCTCCAGCGGGGCAGTAGATTTCTCGTCAGAATGAACATGTCGGCGAAAACTACCAAAATTCTCCGGCAGCGGCAATCGTTGCTTCCAACCTCCCGCCGCCTCGATTATGTTCAGGTGCATGTCTGAAAAAAGTACATATCGAATTGCCTGCCCAAAATGCGGCCACGAACAGAGCGTGGAACTCTACGACTCGATCAACATCAAGGATGATCCGTCGCTGAAGGAAGCGCTGCTGAAAAACCAGATCAACAACGTCTCCTGCGGCGGCTGCGGCTTCAATTTCCGCGTGGACAAGCAGCTTGCCTACAGCGATCCCGTCGGGCGTTTCATCGTCTTCTGGTATCCCGCCGACGAGGCGGCCTGCGACCGCGACGAGGACCGTTTTCTGGATGCCATCGCCGAAATCACGCGCGGGCTGCCCGAAGATGTCCTCGCGCCGTCGGTTCACCTGGTGTTTACCCGCACGGAACTCATCGAACGAATTTTCATGCGGGAGGCCGGACTCGACGAACGGATCATCGAATACATCAAATACACGATGTATGCGCGCAACGTGAAACGGCTCGACCCCGCGACAAAGGCGCTGCTGTTCAACGCCCACGATTCGAACGACACGCTGCTCGCTTTTGTCGTGCAGGACGTGAAGACGCGGAAATTCGAGGCGGTGCTGCACTACGACCGCAAAGGCTACGACGCTCTCAAGGAAACTTTTTCCGACGAAGAAAAGGCTTTCGATCTGTACGAATTTTTTCCCGGCCCGCACATCAGCGCCCGCCAGAATCTGCTTCGCGAACTGCGCGCGGAGGCCGGTCACGAAACGGAAGACGGCGCGGAGTGATGCCAATTCGCAAACGCGACGGCGTGAGTTCCAATGATTGGAAAATGCCGCCGCGATGACTTCCAATCATTGGAAGTCGCGATGATTATTTCTTGGTGGGTGCCGGAGCCGCGGGCGTTGCGGGCGCGGGCGCCGCCGGCGTCGCTTGAATCGGCGCGGCCGCGTTCAGATGCAGCGGCGTCGCGGTCGGAGCGGACGACAGCGGCGGCAGCGTAACCTGGGCCGGGGCGGCCGGGTGTTGCGCGGCGCGCTTGGCCTTGCCGACATACATCAGCGCGGTTTCCGCGCGCGCGGTCCACGGATCTTTCGGATGCGCGGCGATGTAATCCTCATAAACAGCGCGCGCGTCGTCGAAGCGCCCCATCTGTTCGAGGCAGCGCCCCTTGCCGAAGACGGCCTGGGCGAAAAGGAAGCTGTTCGTCTCGGACTTGATGAAATTCTCATAGCCCTTCAGCGCGTCGCCAAACTTGAACTGCGCCTCGTCGCACTGGGCCTGACCCAGCACGGCGGCGGCCGTGAACGAATGGTCGGGGTGCTTCTGAACGAAGGTCGCAAACGAATTTCGCGCCAGATCATATTGACCGTCCTCAAACTGCTGCGATGCGAGCGACAGTTCGGCCAGCGGCGCGGCCGGCGCGCCCGGATATTTCGTCGTGATCTCGGTAAATTGCGAGGCGGCCTGCGAGTTGAACAGCATGGACTCCGCCGTCATCGCCTCCGCTTTTTTCTGGTGCTTGAAGTACGACACGCCCAAGAAGGCCAGTGCCGCGATCAAAAGCCCGACGAGCATCGGCATCGCGTTTTCTTTCAGCCACGCGATGGCGTCCTCCGGACCCTCGATGTCCTCCAGCGACATCTTTGCTGCGGCCGGCGCGCTTTCTTCCGGCGCGGCCTGTTGCTCTTCTTCCGGCGTCGCGGCTTCCTGCTCGTTGGAAACTGCCGCCTCCTGCTCTTCGGGAACCGGATTCTTCTCGTCTTGGGATTCGTTATTCATAGCCAAAGGCCGTTGCTTATGCCAACGGTCCGCGGCAAACGCAAGCTTTCGTTCCGCAGTCTCCAAATCAGGTGCCGGCGCGGCTCACACCGGCACGTCGCCGCGCACGCCCAGCCAGTCCATCGCCTCCTGCCGCGAACGGAACACCTCGACCTGCCGCGTGCCGCGCGCCTCGAGCTTGCGATACAATTTGTACATGCGGGCCAGGCCGAACGCGAGGTCGTCCTGGGCCACCAGCGCCAGCTTCGCGTCCTCGCGCGCATCGGACGAAGCGGCCAGTTCCGCCAGGCCGCGCAGATCCAGGCCGACGCTCGACGGCACCACCATGTCGGTGGCGATGATCTCTACGAACTCGTCATAGCCGGCCAGCTCCGGCATGGACCAGATATCGCGCTGATAGCGGAAAAGCTCGCCGGGCGTGAGCTTGCCATCGCACTTTGCGAACACCGTGCGCCGCTCATGATCAATATGGTATTTGACGGGCATGTTTCTCCATCGGGCACGCGAATCTTACAATCAGCAGAAGGGCAAATCAACGCCCGGAAGAAATTCCTCGCGGCGCTCCATTCAACAAACAGCCGGCATAAATTCCAATGATTGGAAGTTGCCGGCGCGAGAGTTTCCAATCATTGGAAGTCATGCTGTGATTGCCGCGCCGGCTTCGCCCGCGAATTCGTGTCAGTTGCTGCGCGTGACGACGTGACCGACGAGCGCGCGAAGCGGCGCGCCGCGGTCGCCGAAAATTTCCAGTGCGGCGACGGATTCTGAAATTAATTCGGCGGCGCGGTGTTTTGCGCCTTCGAGGCCGTGGACCGAAACGTAGGTCAGCTTGCCGCGCGCGGCGTCGGTGCCGACGGCCTTGCCAAGGTGCGCCGCCGTCGAGGTCACGTTCAAAATGTCGTCGGCGATTTGAAACGCGAGGCCGGCCGCGCGCGCTGGTGGTGAGTTTTTCAAGCTGCGGTTTCGTCGCGCCGCCGGCGATCGCGCCGATGCGGACGGCCGCGACAATCAGGTCGCCGGTTTTGTGCGCGTGAATGTAATCGAGCAATTCCGCGTCAGCCGCCGTTGCGTTTTTTTTTCGCGCCAAATTTTCGGCGGCGATGTCCTCGGCCTGTCCGCCAATCACGCCGTCGCTGCCGGCCGCGACGGCCAGCTCGCGAACATAATCGGCGGCGGAAAACGGCGGCGGCGCCTCGGATTCCGCGAGCCACTGGAACGCGAGCGTGAGCAGCGAATCGCCGGCAAGAATCGCGGTGGCTTCGTCGAAGGCGATGTGGCAGGTGGGCCGCCCGCGGCGCAGCGCGTCATCGTCCATCGCGGGCAGATCGTCGTGAATGAGCGTGTAGGTGTGGAGCAGTTCGATGGCGCAGGCGGGTTGCAGCGCGCGTGCCGATTCGCCGCCGACGGCCTCGCACGCGGCGAGCGCGAGAATCGGGCGCAGACGTTTGCCGCCGCCGAAAATGCTGTAGCGCATGGCGGCGTGGAGCCGCGCGGGCCGCGCGGTTTCCGGCGGCATTTTGCGCTGCATGAATTCGTCAACCCGCTGGCGCCGGGTTGTCAGATAGCTGTCGAGATCGAACATGGCCGCGACCGTATGACGGACTCCACCCGGCGTTCAACGTTCAACTTTCAGCGGCGCGCGCCCGAAAATCACAAATGCCCGGCGAGCGTCCGCACGTGCTGGACCGCCGCCGACGCGAGGCCAGCGAGATTGTAGCCGCCTTCGAGAATTGAAATCAGCCGGCCTTCAGAAAATTCTTTCGCGATGTCCAGAACGATGTCCGTGAGGTCGGCAAAATCGTGATCGGTGAGCAGCAGTCCGCCGAGCGGATCGTTCACGCGCGCGTCGAAACCCGCGGAGACGACCACAAAATCCGGGCGGAAAATTTTCATCGCCGGAACGAGCTGCTCGCGGAAGATCGCGGACATTTCGCGGCCGGTCGTGCCTTCGGCGACAGGAACGTTGAGCGTCGTTCCGAGGCCCGCACCGATTCCGGTTTCGTCCCGCAAGCCGGTGCCCGGATACAGCGGCGCCTGATGCGTGCTGAAATAAAAAACGGAACCGTCGGCGTAAAAAATATCCTGCGTGCCGTTGCCGTGATGCACGTCCCAATCAACAATCGCGACGCGCTGCGCGCCGTATTTTTTCTGCGCGTAACGCGCGGCAATCGCGGCGTTGTTGAAAATGCAAAAGCCCATGCCCGTGTCTGCCGTGGCGTGATGTCCCGGCGGCCGCACGGCGCAGAATACATTCTTCGCGCGTCGCTCGAAAACGGCATCCACTGCCGACAGCGAGCATCCGGCGGCACGCAACGCGGGCTCCCAGGATTGCGGGCAGATGAACGCATCTCCGGTGCTCAGCTGAGCCGCGCCGCCGGCGATTTCCTTTTGGACGAGTTCGATATAGGCGGCGGTGTGGCAGAGCTTCAATTCGTCCAGCGTCGCCGCGCGCGACGGACTCCGAACCAGCAAATCCATGACGTCCGACTTCGCGAGGCCGTTTAGAATGGCGTCGAGACGCTCCGGGCGTTCCGGGTGTTCAAGCGGCCCACGATGTTCCCGGCAGACGGCATCGGTCACAATCGCTGTGTGAAGATACGACTGCATTACGAAAACGATGGCATACGCCGCAGCTTCAGGGAAGCCCGATTTCAGATCATTGGGGACTTGCGGTTACGGCGGGGCGATGCGCCGGAGTTGTGGAGTTGGGAGCGGGTTTGATTTTGCGCTTTACAGTGGCGGAGGCGGGGGCCTATTCTCACGCGCGCCATCGGATTTATTTGGTGAATTCTTCAAGGAGCAGAAAATGAAAATGAAATTTCTGGCGGCAGGGCTGACATTGTTTGGTCTGTGGCAGTTCGCAGCGGTTCGCGCGGCGGAGACGACGCTGGCGGATGACGCGGAGCTGGTGGAGGCGCGCAACGCGGTGCCGAAACTGAAGGCGGCGGCGGAGTGCCATCCTAAGGACAACGTGCTCGTGCTGGAACTCAGCGAGTATGCCGGCTACTCGGGGCTGATCGCGGCGAACGGCGGATTGCTGCCGAATGAGAATTCGTATTTTTTCAAGAACTACGGCTTCAAGTTGCAGATCACGATCAGCGAGGAAGACAGTTGGTCGGCGCTGAACAGCGGGCGTATCTGCGCGACAGCGACGACGGCGGATGTGCTGCCGCTGTATGGCGGACAACTCGCGGCGTTTGTGCCGGCGCTGATCGGATTTTCGCGCGGTGCCGACGGGATCATCGTCAAGTCGAACATCCAAAGGATCAATGATCTAAAGGGAAAGACGCTTGCGGTCTGCCAGTTCAACGAGTCGGATTTCTTCATCCGCTATCTCGCGCAGCAGGCCGGACTCGGCGTGAACCTGCGGCCGGATTTCAACACCGCGCCAGATCCGACGAAGGTGAACTTGATCGCGTGCGCGGATTCGTTTGGAGCGGGCGATATTTTTGCGCGCGATCTGAAATCGAACCGCGGCCGGCTCGACGGGTGCATCACATGGGATCCGAAGACGACGGAGGTTGTCGAGGGCAGCGGCGGGAAGGCGCGGCTGCTGGTGTCGAACAAGAACCTGCTGATCGTTGCGGACGTGCTGTTGTTCAACAAGTGTTTCGTGGATCAGTATCCGCAGATGGCGAAGGGCGTCGTGGATGGGTTGCTCGAAGGCAACAAGCTGGTGCGCGCGAATCCGGAAAATTATTACGATGTCATCGGCAAGGCGTTCAAGTGGGACAAGGAAAAGACGAAGGGCGAGCTGCGAAAAGTCCACCTCGCGAACATGCCGGAAAATCTGGCGTTCTTCTCCGGCGAAATCGATGCGGCGGGCAGCTTCAATTACATCTACGAGTCGTCGTCCGCGGCTTACGGCACGCAGTTCATCCATGGAAATTTCAACGGCGAAAAGTATCTCCACCTCGCCGAGCTGAAGTCCATCGAGGCGGGCGGGCGCTACAAGGATCAGAAGGCCGACATCAAGCCGCTGCGCTCAACGGACGCGGCGCAAGTGGAAACGCCGCTGCTCTCGCGCGACGTGCGGTTCCTGTTCCAGCCGAATTCGAGCAAGCTGGACATGGGCAACGCGAAGAACGGCGAGGACCTGGAATTCCTGTCGAAGATGCTGAAGGTCAGCCCCGGCTCGACGATCCTGCTGCGCGGCCACGTTGACAACGCGATGGTGCCGACGTTCCAGAAGCAGGGCGGCCCCGAATTCGTCCAGAAGATGTCCATGAAGGCGATGCAACTGAGCAAGGACCGCTGCCTCGAAGTGCGCGGCAAACTCGTGCAGCAATTCAGTGTTGATGAAGCGCGTATTGATTATGTCGGCCGCGGCTGGCTCGAACCGGCCGGCACCGACATGGACCAGAACCGCCGCGTCGAGGTTCAGTGGTTCACGGTTGAATAAACGACAGACAAGACGAGGAAATCCATCATGACGGAACAATTCGGAAACACTGCCGCGCCGGCATTCAAAAACCGCAAAGGCGGCCTGCTCGCGTTCGGGATCATTGAAATCATCCTCGGCGGCTTTTGCGCGCTGGCGATTCCATTCATGATTTTCGGCATGGTCATGGTCAGGACGGTCGCGCAGAAGTCGGGCGCGCCGCCGATGAACGCCGGCTCGATGTTCTTCAGCGTGCTGATCTACGGCCTGTTGGCCGCGTTCTTCATCACGATGGGCATCGGCTCGATCCGCGCGAGGCGGTGGGCGCGCGCGCTGATGCTGGTGGTCTCGTGGCTCTGGCTGGTCGTCGGAATCGGCTCGGTGATTGCCATGGTATTCTTGTTCGGCCACATGTTCGACAAGATGGCCGCGGGCGGACAAATGCCGCAGGCCGCCATCGCCATCGTGAAAATCGTCACCACGGTTTTCATGACGCTTTTCTACATCATCCTCCCCGCAATCTTCGTCTTCTTCTATCGCAGCCCGCACGTCAAAGCCACCTGCGAGCAGCTCGACCCGGTCCCGCGCTGGACCGACCGCTGTCCGCTGCCGGTGCTCGCGCTGGTCCTGATGTTCGGCTACGCCGCCTGCTGCATGCCCGCGATGGGTTTCTACAACTGGGCGATTCCCTGCTTCGGCCGCATCATCACCGGCGCGCCCGGCGCGGCCATGGTCGTCGTTTTCGCCGCCGTATGGGGCTGGATGGCGTGGGCCGCCTCCCGCCAGAAGATCGAGGCGTGGTGGGCCGCCATCCTGATCACATGCTTCTGGGCGGCCTCCGCCTGCACCACCTTCGCGCGCGTGAACATCATGGACTTCTACGCGCAGATGAAATTCCCCAAGGAACAACTCGACCTGATGAAATCCTTCATGCCCGACCAGTCCGCGCTGATCGCCTTTGGCGCAATCTGGTTCGTCGCCTTCATCGGCTACCTGATCTTCACGCGCCGCTTCTTCGGCCGCTCCGCCGCCCCGGCCGCGTGATGGGGCGGTTCGTCGCAGAAAATTTCCAATGATTGGAAATTCCGAAACCCAAAACTTCCAATCATTGGAAACCACCGGCGCGGCCCGGCCCGCGCGGGCCTGGCCGCGGAGATTCGTTTTGATCCTGCTGGCGCTGGTGCCGCCGCTGCTTTATTTCGCGACGATGATGCGGACCATCGGGCTGCCGGATTCGGCCATCCTGATTGACGAAATGGCGGGGCCGGTCATCAGCAGCCACGTCAACAACCATAACCTGAACAACCTCGTCGGATTTTTTTTCCAGCACCTGCCGGTCGGCGACATCGTCTTCCGGTCCAATCTCGTTTCGGTTTTCTACGGCACGATCGCGCTGTGGATTTTCTTTGCGCTGCTGCGGACGCTGCGCGTGCCGGAGTTCACCGCGCTGCTGACGACGTTTGTGCTGATGGTCTCGCATTCGTTCTGGTGGCACAGCACGCAGGCGGAAAGCTACACGCTGAGCGCGGCGTTTCTGTGCGCGTGCCTGTTGCTGGTCGCGCGGGATGCGGAATATTGCGCAGCGGGGCGGCGCGCGACGTTTCATCTGCCTCTGGCGTGTTTTCTGGCGGGACTTTCGGTTTTCAATCACGTGCAGAACGGAATGCTGTCGGTCGCGCTAGTTGTTTATGCGTTGTACGATGTCCGCCGGTTTTTCGACCGGCGCGGCGCGCTGCTGGTGCGCTGCTTCTGGACGTACATCCTCGGCGCGCTGCCCTACATCATCATCGTTGCGGTTGATTTGGCGCGCAGCGACGACAAGAAGGAAACACTGGCGTGGATAACCGGAGGAGGATTCCGCCAGCTCATGTTCAGCTATTCGTCGTCGCGCGCGTTCGGCGATTTCGGCGACTGGGTTTTCATGCAGTTTCCATCGCCTTTCCTGATCTTCATTCCCATCGGAATGTTCGTTCTCGCGCGCTCGAAAGGACGGCGGAGTTTTTTCATATTCGCGGCCACGGTCTTTGCGGTGAACACGATTTTTTTCATGGGCTACAAAACGTGGGACCAGTTTGCTTTTTATCTTCCATCGTTCGTCTGCCTCGCCCTTGCCGGCGGCGTTGGCGCGGCGACAATCGGGAGTCCGAAGTCCCACGTCCTACGTCCCAAGTCCACGATTCAGCGGGGAGTGGTTTTGATATTTCTCGGCATCAACGTTATTTTGCCGCCGCTGGTTTATGTGAGCATTCCGCGCTGGACCGCAGAAAAAGGCGGCTATTGGCACGGTCGGTTCGGTGCAGCGCAGGAGGCCTATCGGACGCGATACGATCTGGCAGGCATGTACGCTGATCCAATCGGTCACGATCGCTGCACGATCGAAAATTTCGCTCGCTCGATCATGGACCGGCTGCCGCGCAACGCGCGGCTGATTGACGATGTTTCGATTTACTACCAGCTCGAATTTCTGAGGACGCAGTCGGGCGCGCGGCCGGATTTGCGGCTCGAACTCATCCGGCCGATGAACATGGCGGGATGGGGAACCGAAGGCCGCGACATCGTCAGCGCCGCAATGCTGGCGACAAACCGAATCTTCATCGTGGCGACTAACGGCCCGTGCGCGGAAGTGGTCGCGGCGTTCAATAAACACGGGCGGCAGGCACGGCGGCTGAATCTGGCAGACGGTCGCGCGGTGTATGAACTGGTTCCTGCGGCGCAAGACCGGTGACCCGCTTGTCCAGGGAACTGATGTTGGCAGCCATGGGCGGACTTGCTAGCATGATCACATGGAAAAATCTTTCATGCGTTCGCTTATGTTTGCGGCGTTCGCCGCGCTGCCGCTGGTGGTGCTGGCAGGCAACGTGACAGGGCGCGTGCGGCTGCCCGCCGGAGAAACCATCCCGCCTGTCGCGACAGTCCAGGTGGAACTTCGCGATGTGTCCAAAGCCGACGCCGGCTCCATGCTCGTCGGCAAGGTCGAACTGCACAATGGCGGCGGCAAGAACGATGCGCCCTTTGAAATCGGATACGACGACAAACGAATCTCCTCGAACAGCGCCTACGCAGTGAGCAGCCGGATCATTGCCAAAGGAAGACTCCTTTACATCAACAATGTCCAAGTGCCTGTCATTACGCGGGGCGCCCCGGTAAAGGACGTCGAACTGCCAGTCAGCAAAGTCAAACGCTGACGGACTCACTTACCGCAGAAAACGGCGCAGCACTTCGGCCGCGCCCAGCGGACCTTCGCTTTCCGCAATGTGACCGCCTGCGGCGAGTACCGCGTCTTTGACTTCGCCGATTGCGTCACCGGGACAGCCGACATAGCCCGCCGCAGTTCCGTCCAGCATCGTGATGTCGTTGAAATGATCACCGACAGCGAGAATTTCGTCATAGTCGAAACCCGCGCGGGCGGCGTAGGCGCGCAAGATGCTTCCCTTGCCAGCGCGGGAGCTGTGGACCGCAACCCATGTGCCGTTGCGCGTCAGCGCCGCACCCTCGACGCCGCGCAGCCATATCCGGAGCTGGTCGGACAATGCTGCTGGCAGGATTTCCGGCTCGCAGAGATTGAAGGCGGCATAGAGCTCTGCCATGTAAATTTCGCTTGTGAACCTTTCGCGTATTTCGTCCAGATGCGGCTCGAGAACGACGCGCACGCGCTTGTGCAGCCCGCGGAGTATCTCGATCATTTCAGAGTTCCACGGCTCCGCGCTGCGGAAGACATTTCCGGTGCATTCGTAGATCAGACACTCCAGACACAAGAAGGCTTGTGGCAAATGCTCCAGCCCGCACCGGGCGCTTGCTTCGACAATTTGCTTCAGTTCGTCAAGCGAACGTCCGCTGTTTGCGACCCATGCAATGCCACGCAAGGCCAGTTCATTCAGGATGCCGATGATTTCGGGATGCAGGACAGGGCCATCGTCAGGGTAGTCGAGAATCGTCCCGTCAAAATCCAGACTCAGCAATCGGATGCGGCACGGCTGATTCGACATAGCCGCACCATAACGGATGGGCCGGCGGCCGGGTAGTCAGAAATCACTCTGTCAGCCAGTGGAAGAAGCGGACGAAGGATGGATGGTAGCTGGGCGGGTTTTCGCCCGGCGTCCTCATCATAGAAGGATACGGATCGCGCCACACAATCGCGATTGCCCGCTGTTCGCCGGTGACTTCGGCATCCTCGATGCCGTCCCTGCCGTTGGCATCAACGCCCGACTGCCCTGCAACCAGAATCACAAAAACATTCTGTCGGACGCCGAGAATCCCCGCCGTGTCGCGAATCAAGCCTTCATAATAGCAGTCCGGAGTTGCCACCTGGTTTTTAATCTTACCAATGACACCTGCAATGCCCGACAGATTAGCAAATCCGACCTCTGACAGATTCGTGAAGGGCGTGATGGTGGTCTGCCCGATAATGGCGGAAGCGACAATTCTGGGGTCACGGTCGGGCTGCGAGGGGTCAAGCACAACCCCGCTGGGCTCGCCAGGGTAACTCTGAATCGGAGAATTGTTGAATGCCGTGGCCAGCACGGCCGGATTCCATGCATTCGCATTGATCAAACCGCGGCGAATCAGATTTGTGTTAAGTGTGAACCGGTCCAGTACGGGCATGAAATCAGGCTTGCCGCACAGCAGGCTGATGGTATGCCACGGCCTGGCCGGATCAAAGGCTAGTAATCCAAGCTCGCCGACTGATTTCATGGGTCCGTCCGGCATGTAAATCCAGAAATTCGTTGACCCGGCGGCAAAATCGGTATTGGAAACGTTGCAAACTCCAACATTCAGGCCCGGAGCCGCCTGGGCAGGCGGCATGGTCATCAGGCCGCCGGGAGTGTCAGATGTATCCACCCAGTCGGTAAGCTCGTTATTAAACCTCGGGTCTTTACACGCTTTGCCGAGGGTGTGTTTGTTGCCATCTGCCACAACAGAGGCCAATGACATGGTCAAATTTTGTACCCCATCGACCAAGTTGCCGCCCTCATCCACAATAGCCGCTTTAATCTTGGCACTGGCGCCAGCAAAATTTACAGCAGCATTTGTTCGCACGACCCACTCGGGAATGCTATTAGGCAACGCGCCCGGTCTCGGGCAGGCATAAGTGTTGTAAGTCCAGATCGTGCCGCCAGACCAGGGTCTCAAGTTGACATTTTGACGTCCGCCGCCAAATCCAATGTTGGTGCTGATATTGACACTCGCACCGGACATCACAAAACTAAGTTCAAAGGAATATTTCTGTGAGTTTGGGTTTGTCACGCCTACAAAGGGATACCAAGCCTCCACATGCGGTTGTATGTGCAGTTCGTTGGTCCCTCCTCCAAGATTTACCACGGTGAATTCAAAGGACATTTCATTAAGCAGGGGGGTCGCATCGGTGTCGAAATAAGAGTACGGATTCAGGAACGGTTTGTCATCACTGTCACAGTAATCCTGGATGCATGCGGCCACGCTATCCTCGTTGCCGACAGGAAATCCGGGCATAGCTCGGAATACAGCAGCTATCCGGGTGCGCGCGTCAGTGGCGGCGTCCGTGTTATTCCAATCAATATTCAGATTGATAGGATCAATTACGACATTTCCGTTCGGCTGGTTCAGCAGCCAGCCTCGTGGAAACCGCGAATAGGTGAAGAAGCTTTGCGGAAACGAACCAAAGATATCTGCCGAATGCGTGCCCGGCCCCAGCATCGGCCACAGCTCGGCTGGACTCATCAGCTCATGCCACGGCCACGCCGCAATATTGCCCGCGCCAGAGATTCTTCCAAGCTTGAGATCGTCGGCCTTACCAGATTGGAGCTCGGGTGTCAGCACGCCAGTATCATCAAGCCAGATGTCCATGGGACTTGCGGCGGTTGCCCGGGGTTTCTGCGGCGCATTGGTGACCAGCCCGAAGTTCGCGTCAATGAAGCCGGAGCAATCAAAGACTTCATAGGCATAGCGCCCGACGGCTGCGCCCAAATCGTCCTTCGCCTGAATCCACTGTGGATTCACACCGGTCGCCGCGCTCGACAAGGCACCCGGGATGTAATTCGTGGCCGAACCGGTGAATAGCCAGACGTTGCCATTGCCGACTGATGAAAGAATGTGCGATGCCCTTGGCAAAACCATGCTGTTGCTGCAACTGGCATCCGCATCCTGCATGGCGCGGGCGATCGCCGACTGCGCCCATTGCCGGCTACTGATGACATCGGAAAAATTCTTGGCGGCGAGCCGCTCCACACGCATGGACACGGAGAACGCCATGGCCAGCAAAAGCATCACGGCAAGAAAACCCACCGTCACGATGAGCGCGATCCCGCGCCGGGATCCGCACCTTCTATTCTCAATTCTAATCACGCCATGCTCCCAACACATTAGGCATATACACGCGGGTTTGATAGCGATGAACGAACGGATCTGAATTCGCCCCCGCAGCAGCTTTCGCCGCATCTTCCTCGGCGAGCACTTCCAGATAGATATCAATGAACAAAGGGGGCGGAGTTCCCGGCCCTGACACATAATTATTGGGCGTGTTGCCAGCGACATCATACACGAACACCCTAAAGCTTCTTACATTCTCCGCAATCACGCTGGAATTGCCCGCGACGATCTCATCCACCATTGTCTTTCCCCATCCCGATGGGTCGTCATAGAGTATTTTCATTAGTGTCGGAGTATCCCGGTTGTGCATCACC
>CAIVKH010000281.1 GCA_903906425.1 uncultured bacterium | reverse complement strand
TGCGCAGATAAAACGCGATGGCGCTGCCGAGGACGAAGCCGTCAACGCGGTTGATCGCGGCGGCCAGCGCGAGCGTGCCGAGTTTCATCTGCGAATAAAAAACCAGCGCGCGCACGACCGCGCAAACAAGCACCGGAACGAAAAGAAAAATGGCCATCGCCTCCGGCCGGACGCGGCGCGTCGCCGACAGCAGCAGCGGCCACGAGAGATAGAAGAATGCCTCCCACGAAAGCGACCAGAGGTGCGTGAGCGGGCCGGCGGGCTGGCCGCGCATCAACTGGAATTGCGTCGTGAAGGTGAACGCGAAGGGCAGCGCGTGTTTGAAAACCGCGATCTTCCACGGCGCGTGAAAAAATGCGGTGAAGACGGTGAGCGCGGCAAGCATGAGCCAGAGCGCGGGAACGATCCGCGCCGCGCGTCGGCGATAAAACGAGGAGAGCCGCAGCACGCCCGCGTCGAGCCGCGCGAGGATGATGCCGCTGATCAGAAAACCGCTGAGCACAAAAAAGACGTCAACGCCAACAAAGCCCGCCGCGAAGCCGGGGAATGCGATGTGATGGCCCATCACCAGCAAAACGGCGATGCCACGGATGCCGTCGAGTCCGGGAATCCGCTTCGCCTCGCTCACGCTTCGCCTCGCGATGCGGACGTCCGGTTCGGTGAAAATTTCCGTGCAATCACCGGGAACTTCCAATGATTGGAAATCACGGCAGCGCATTTTTCCAATGCTTGGAAAAATGCGCGCGCGGCGTGCGGCGGCGATGAAATCGGGCGCTGGGCGGGGCGCAGCATGGGCCGCGCCGTCAGCTTGCGCCGGCGAGCTGGCCGAATTTCAGCTTGCCGTCGGCGACGGTTACTTCGACGGCCTCGGCGCTGGTGACGTTGCCGCGGAGGATTTCCTCGGCGAGCGGGTCTTCGAGGAACTGCTCGACGGCGCGCCGCAGCGGGCGCGCGCCATATTGCGGGTCGAAGCCTTTTGTGACGAGAAATTCGCGCGCCGGTTCGGAGAGATGAATCTCGATTTTTTTCGCGGCGAGCCGTTCCTTCACCTTCGCGACTTCGAGGTCGAGAATCAGGTTCACGTCTTCGCGGGTGAGCTGGCGGAAGACGATGATGCCGTCAATGCGGTTGAGCAGCTCGGGACGGAAACTGCGCTTCGATTCTTCCAGCATCAGATCCTGCATTTTCGCGGGATCAATACCGGCGGAGGTGCTGCCGCCGAAGCCGATACCGCCGCCTTTGCGGGCGATGTCCGCGCCGATGTTGGAGGTCATGATGACGACCGTGTTTCGGAAATCGACGGTGCGGCCGAGGCTGTCGGTCAGCTTTCCTTCCTCCAGAATCTGAAGGAGGATGTGCATGACGTCGGGATGGGCTTTTTCGATTTCGTCGAAGAGCACGACGGAATATGGACGGCGGCGCACTTTTTCGGTGAGCTGTCCGCCTTCCTCGTAGCCGATGTAGCCCGGCGGCGAGCCGACGAGGCGCGAGACGGCGAATTTTTCCATGTATTCCGACATGTCAATCTGGATGAGCGCCTTCGCGTCGCTGAACATAAATTCCGCGAGCGCCTTGGCGAGCAGCGTTTTCCCGACGCCCGTCGGGCCGAGAAAAACAAACGAGCCGATGGGCCGTTTGGGATCGCGCAGATCGGCGCGCGAGCGGCGCAGCGCCTTTGAAATGGCATGAACCGCCTCGACCTGTCCGATGACGGTCTTGGTGAGCTCTTCTTCCATCTTGAGCAGGCGCACCATGTCGGCCTGCTCCATTTTTTGCAGCGGGATACCCGTCCATTTTGACACGATGTGCATCATGTCTTCGGCGTTGATCGTGATGATTGCCTGATCGCGCGTCTTCTTCCAGGTGTCGAGCGTCTTGTCCAAATCCTCGACGGCCACGCGTTCGGCATCGCGAAGCGCGGCGGCTTCCTCGAAGTGCTGGCCCTTGATCGCGTCCTCTTTCTTTTTCTTAATTTCCTCGATGTGCTTTTCCTTGGACTTCACTTCGGGCGGGCGCGTCATCGTTGAAATTCTCGCGCGCGAACCGGCCTCGTCCATCACGTCAATCGCCTTGTCCGGGAGAAACCGCTCGGGGAGATAGCGCGATGAAAGTTCGGCCGCGGCGCGAACCGCCTCGTCGGTGATTTTTGCGTGATGATGCGATTCGTAGCGCGGGCGCAGGCCCTTCAAAATTTCCACCGCTTCCTCGACGGTCGGCTCGCGGACGATGATTGATTGGAAGCGGCGTTCGAGCGCGGCGTCTTTTTCGATAAACTTGCGATATTCCGTGAGCGTGGTCGCGCCGACGCATTGCATTTCGCCTCGCGATAGCGCGGGTTTGATGATGTTCGAGGCGTCCATGGCGCCCTCGGCAGAACCCGCGCCGACGAGCGTGTGCAACTCATCCACAAACACGATCACGTTCTTCACGCGCTTGATTTCGTCCATCACAGCCTTGATGCGTTCCTCGAACTGGCCGCGGTATTTCGTCCCGGCAACCATGAGCGCGAGATCCAGCGTGATCACGCGCTTGCCACGCAGAAGTTCCGGTACTTCGCCCTTCGCGATGGCTTGCGCGAGTCCCTCGACGATGGCGGTTTTGCCGACGCCGGCTTCGCCGAGCAGCACAGGATTATTTTTGCTGCGGCGGCACAGGATCTGGATGACACGTTCGATTTCCGCCATGCGACCGATGACCGGATCGAGTTCGCCCTTGGTTGCCAACTCGGTCAGATCGCGGCCAAACGCAGTGAGCGCGGGTGTTTTCTGGGTTTGCTGCTGGCCCGGCTGCCCGGGTTGCTGCGGCTGTTGGCCGGGCTCGCCCGGCACACCGCCGGCAGCGGCGTGATGAGCGTCGTTTTCTGGATCATAATTCGGGTCGAGTTCCTTCATGATTTCGACCCGTGTCTTTTCCATGTCAACATTCAGGTTCCGAAGCACGCGCGCGGCGACGCCTTCGCCTTCGCGAAGCAGGCCGAGCAAAATGTGTTCGGTTCCGACATAAGCATGATTCAGCGAGCGCGCTTCGCTGCCGGCCAGCGCGAGAACCTTTTTGACGCGTGGCGTGAACGGAAGATTTCCGACCTGCTGCGTCGTCGGCCCGGTGCCGACGGCCTTTTCGACTTCGAGGCGGACCGCTTCGAGGTTGACGTTCAGCCGCTGCAAGACGTTGACGGCGACACCCTGGCCGAGTGCGATGATGCCGAGCAGGAGATGCTCGGTCCCGACATAGCCGTGGTTGAACCGTTCCGCCTCTTTGCGGGCCAGCTGTAAAACTTGTTGTGCTCTTGGCGTAAAATTATTCATTTTTCAGGCCTTTTCTCACTTCCCGGCGCAATTCCCGCCAGACGTGACCTGATTTCCTGGGCACGCACGCGGTCGCGATCTTTCGGCTTCAGCGCGCGGGCTTCCAGCCGTTGGAGATGTCCCGGCTGAGTCACCAACATCAACTCATCAACCGTCCTTCTTCCAACGTTTTTCAATATACCCAGATCAATTCCCAAACGCAAACCTGAGAGCAAATCGAGCGCCTCTTTCGAGCTGAGAATGTGCGCGTTCGAAAGAATTCCGTACGAACGACCGACGTGATCGCGCACGACGATTTCCTTTTTCTCCATCAGCCGCGCCCGCGCGTTGCGCTCGTGTTCGATGATTTCCTGCACGATCTGTTCGAGATTTCCGATGATCGTCGGCTCGTCCTCGCCGAGCGTCATCTGGTTTGAAATCTGAAACATGTTGCCGGTGGCCTCGGTTCCCTCGCCGCCGAGTCCGCGCACCGCAAGGCCGATCTTCGTCATGCCCTTCATGATCGGATTGATCTCATTCATCAGGCCAAGCCCCGGCAGATGCAACATCACGCTGGCGCGAAGTCCGGTGCCGACATTTGTCGGGCACGCGGTCAGATAGCCGAGCCGCGGCGAGAACGCATATTCGACATGCTTCTCGATTTCCGAATCCATCCGGTTGATCGCTTCCCACGTTTCGCGCAGGCCGAGGCCCGGCCTCATGCACTGCAAACGCAGGTGGTCTTCCTCGTTGACCATCACCGAAATCCCCTCGTCCTTGCGGAAAATAAGTCCGCTGCCGCGGCTCTTCTCGGCCTGTTCGCGGCTGATCAGATGTCGCTCGTACAAAATCGCCTTGTCGATTTCATCCAGCTCTTCCATGCCGACAGCCTCGGCGGGTTTCAGCGACGGAACATCGAGCAGGATCGGCCGCATCTCCTGCCAGATCCGCTCGCATTCCTCGGCGCCGGCCCATCCCGGAAAAGCGGATTTCTGCAAATTTCGCGCCAGCCGGATGCGACTGCTCACGACGACGACCGAATCATGCTCGATGTCGAGCCACGCGCCGGGCTGATGAATCAGTTCGTCAATATTCACGCCGCGTCTCCCGCCTTGAGCTTTGCCTTCACCACATCAATCGCATCGCGCAACTTCGCGGCCTCCTCGAATTTTTCGCTCGCGATCGCCTTTTTAAGCTGCGCCTGCAAGGCCGACAGTTCCGCTGTCGAGCGGATGCGCTTGCTCTGGTTGGCCGGAACTTTCCCCACGTGATGGTCGCTGCGATGCATCTGCTTGAGCAGCGGCGGCAGCTCCTCCGCGAACGCCTCGTAACATTCCGAGCAGCCGAAGCGCCCGCCCTTTTTGAAATCCGTGCGCCGCATGTGGCATCGCGGGCACGTGCGCTCCGGCCCCGACGAATCGACGACTGTGGCCGCGGCCTCCGCAGCTTGTTTGGGCATGCCCATGCCCAGCAGAATATCCGTAATCGAAAGCGGCCCGTTCACATCAATTCCGCTTTTCGACGCACACTGCTCGCACAGGTGCATCTTTTTGACCTTCCCGTCGATCACCTGGGTCAGATGCACACTCGCATCGCGCTCTTTGCAAATTTCACACGTCATGGCTGGTGATGATTATGCTCCGCCTGTCTGGAATTTCCAATGATTGGAAAAGAGCGCGCCGGCCAGTTCCAATCATTGGAACTTGCGGTCACTTGATCGGCGCGCCTGTTTCGGCGGCCAGCTTGCGGTACGCCGCGCAGAGCTGCTGCGTGATCACGCCGGGCTTTCCGGAGCCGATCGGGCGGCGGTCAATGTTTGTGACGCTGATGATTTCCGCGGCGGTGCCGGTGAGGAAAACTTCGTCGGCTGTGTAAAGGTCGTATCGCGTCATCACGTCCTCGCGGACTTCATAGCCGGCCTCGCGCGCCAGCTCGATGACCGTCTGCCGCGTGATGCCTTCCAGCGCGCCGCACCAGCTTGGCGGCGTCAGCAATTTCTTCCCGTGGATCGCGAAGATGTTGTCGCCCGACGCCTCGGCCACGTAGCCCTGCGTGTTGAGCATGATGCACTCCGCGACGCCGGAGTTGATCGCCTCGATTTTCGCGAGGATGTTGTTCAGATAATTCAAGCTCTTGATTCGCGGGTTGATCGCCTCGACGTGATTGCGCACCGTGCCGACCGTCACCACCGACATGCCTTTTTCGTACAACTCGTCGGGATAAAGTTTGATCGCGTCGGCGATGATGATCACTTGCGGCTTCGAGCAGAGATACGGGTTCAGCCCAAGCTCGCCGACGCCGCGCGTCACGACGAGGCGGATGTAGCCGTTCTTCACGCCGTTGGCCTTGCACGTCTTCACGACCGCGTCCGACATTTCGGACTTCGGCATCGCGATCTTCAGCGCGATGGCCGCCGCCGAGCGGTACAGCCGGTCAATGTGCTCGTCGAGTTTGAACACGCGGCCGTTGTAGGCGCGGATGCCCTCGAATACGCCGTCGCCATACAGCAGGCCGTGGTCGAAGACCGAGACCACCGCCTGTTTTTCAGGAACCAGCTTGCCATTCAAAAAAATCTTCATCGTAAATCCTCATGGGAAAAGACCCCGTGCCACAACGGGTGTTAACAGACCCGAAACATGAACCCTGAAACAAGCACGAAATTTCCCGGCAGGTTGCACCGCCGGAAACTTCGCCTGCAAGGCACCGGGCCGAGTTCGCCGGTCATCGCGGCAGACAGCCGGCCCGGATCGGGAGGATCAGATGCTCAGGTCATAGCCATCACGCGGCTTGCATTTCAGCCACTGGTTGGCTTCGGAAAGATTCGAGAACTCGCGCTTCTCATTGTCCCACTGAAGCTCCTTGCCAGGGAATCGCAGCGCGATGCAGCCGAGCAAAATCGCCTGCGTCATCGGCACGGCATATTCGAAATTGCTGCCGGCCTTCTTGAAATCTCCGGTCGTCGCCGCCTCGATCCACGAGCCGTTGTGGCTGACGCCGGACAACGTTTTCTGAACTTCGTGCCAGTGCTTTTCCGCATCCTTGACGGACTCGCTGTATTCCTGCCCGCCGAGAGCGATCGGAATCGGCGGCGATGCGTGCGATCCGCCTTTCGCGGTCAGCTTCGAGCCAACGATCATGCAGCCATTGTCGCCGAGTTCGAGTTGTGGATGGATTCCGGCGGGCTTCGGCGGCATTTTCTTTCCGTCGTACCAGGTCATCTTGATTCCCTTCGGCGCGACCGGCGTGGGCGGAAACGTGTATTCAATGATGGACCATTTCGGATAGGCGATGCCCGCCGGAGCCGACGTCTCCGCCTTGATTGTTGTCGGCAGCCCGAGCTTCAGAATCCAGAACGCCGGGTCCATGTTGTGGCACGCCATGTCGCCCATCGCGCCGCAGCCAAAATCCCACCAGCCGCGCCAACTGAACGGCAGATACGCCTTCGCGTAGGGCCGCATCGTTTGCGGGCCGATCCACGAATCCCAATCGAGCGACGCGGGCGCCTGTTCGGCCGGCGGAACCTCGGTCATGCCTTGCGGCCAGATCGGCCGGTTCGACCACGTATGCACGTGCTGGATTTCGCCGAACGCATCGGCTTCCATCATCTTTTGCCACAGCACGAGGCCTGCGCCGGAATGGCCCTGATTTCCCATCTGCGTCGCGACTTTGTGTTTTCGCGATGCTTCGAGCAGCAGCTGGCATTCCTCGAACGTCCGCGCCAGCGGCTTCTGAACATAAACGTGCTTGCCGCGCCGGATCGCGTCGAGCGCCGCATAGGCATGAACATGGTCAGGCGTCGAAACCACGACCGCGTCAATTTCCTTGTCCAGCTTGTCGAGCATCTTCCTGAAATCGGTGAAGACCGGCACATCCGGGTGCTCCTTGAACTCCTTGGCCGCGCGAACCGAATCCACGTCGCACATGCCGATGACCCGACCGCCCGCCCCGATAGTGCCGCTCAGATCGCTACTGCCCTTGCCGCCGCAACCGACCTGCGCGAAGCGGAAATTCCCGGTGCCGTTGCTCACAACCTTCGGCGTCGGCGTCGGGCCATTCTTGTCTTTCGGCTTTCCCCACACTTGCGACGGCACAATCGCCGCCGCCGCAACCGCCGCGGTGGACGAGAGAAAACTTCGGCGCGAAATCCGATACTGGTTCATTTCGTCATCTCCTGATGGTTGGGCCGTTCGTTCACTTCGCCACTTTTCCCTCGTCCAGCGCGACGGCCTTGAGGTTGCGATATTCGACCTTCATCGCCACGCCCGGATGAATCTGCAAACCGATCGGGCCGGGCTCCGGATACTTGTCGCTTTCCCATTCGAGCACCTGCTGGCCGTTCAGCGAGATTTTGAATTTCGGGCCGACTGCCTCGATCCGGATTTTATTCCAGTCGCCAACTTTCAGCAACTTGTCCACGCCCTGTGCCTCGTGGCCCTTGTAGGTGCCGTTATAAATCGAACACGTCATGTCCTTTTTCAAGCTGCGCGACACGCCAATCTGGCACTGCCACTTCTGCCCCTTGCGCAGGAAAATTCCGCTGTCGATGTCACCATTCCAGCGGCACTCGCACTCGACGATCACATCGCCATAAAGCTTCTGCGTCTCGATGACGTTGCCCTTTTTCTCAGGCGTTGACTGCCCGACCATCACGCCGTCCACGACCGACCACCACGGATTCGGATCGGGAACTTTCCAGCCGGCAAGATCCTTGCCGTTAAAAATCGATTCGAGTTTCGGCTCGTCCGCCGCACGGGCGGAAAGAACGGCGATACCGGCCAGCGCACACAAGATCAGTCTCAAGTTCATTTCATTTCCTTTCGATAAATTACCGCCAATGAGTTTTCCAATCATTGGAAAATCTCCCTTCCGTATTTTCCAATCATTGGAACTTTTCCCGGCGCGCCGGATTCCGTGCAAAGCCGCGTTCTGGACTCACGACGCTTTTCCTGCCAATTTCCGCTCATGCCCCTTGAAATTGACATCATCACCATCTTCCCGCGGATGATTGACGGCGTGCTCGGCGAGAGCATGATGAAACGCGCCGCCGCCGCGGGCGCGGTTGTTTTCCGCACGATTGATCTCCGCGATTTCACCACCGACAAACACAAAACCGTGGATGACCGCCCGTACGGCGGCGGCCCCGGCATGGTGATGAAACCCGGCCCGCTCCACAAAGCCGTGCAATCCGTCCGCCGCCCGCAATCGCGCGTCATTTTGATGTCGCCGTGCGGACGCCCGTTCAAGCAGGCCGCCGCGCACCAGCTCGCCGCGGAGCAACATTTGATTTTTATCAGCGGCCACTACGAAGGCGTTGATGAGCGTTTCATCGAGGAATGCGTCACCGACGAAATTTCCATCGGCGATTACATCCTCACCAACGGCCTGCTCGCCGCTGCCGTCGTGATTGACGCGGTCGTGCGCCTGCTGCCCGGCGTGCTCGGCAACGATGAATCCAGCGGCCAGGAATCCTTCGCCGACGGCCTGCTCGAATATCCGCAATACACCCGCCCGCCCGAATTCCTCGGCCGGAAAATTCCAGAAATCCTGACCGGCGGCAACCACGCCGAAATCGCCGCCTGGCGCCGCGAGCAATCGCTCAGGCGCACGCGCGAACGCCGCCCCGACCTGGCCGGTTGAGAAATTTCTAATCATTGGAATTTTCCGCAGTCGCAATTTCCAATGATTGGAAGTTTGCCGGCGCGTGATTTCCAATGATTGGAAAACTGGATGCGCGCGCTCCGGCAATGAGGCATCATCGGCGCATGACTGAACCAGCTTCGCTTTACCGGCGCATCAGCGTGCGGATTCTTCCGATTTTGTTCTGCTGCTATCTGGTCAACTACATTGACCGCGTGAACGTGAGCTTCGCGCAGCTTCGAATTTCGGCCGCGCTGGGCATCGGGCCGGCGGCCTACGGTTTTGGTGCGGGGCTTTTTTTCATCGGCTATTTTTTCTTGCAGGTGCCGAGCAATCTCCTGCTCCAACGCATCGGCGCGCGCAGATGCATCGCGCTGATCATGCTGCTGTGGGGCGCGGTCTCGGCGTCCACCGCGCTCGTGCGGAACGAATGGCAGTTTTATGTGATTCGTTTTCTGCTCGGCGCGTCCGAGGCCGGATTTTTTCCGGGCGTCATTCTTTATCTGACGTGGTGGTATCCGGCCGCGGTGCGCGCCCGCGTCGTCGCCATTTTCCTCACCGCGATTCCCGTCGCCGGTTTGCTCGGCGGACCGCTGTCCGGCTGGATTCTCGAAAACATCCGGGGCGGCGGGCTTCAGGACTGGCAGTGGCTTTTCATTCTCGAAGGCGTGCCGTGCCTGTTCATGGCGCTGTGGGTTTTCATGGCGCTTGCCGATCATCCCGACGACGCGCAATGGCTTGCCGCGGCGGACCGCGCGAAGCTCGATTCGATTTTGAAGGAAGAAGCTTTGCGGCGCGCGGCGCAGAAATCTGCGGCCGACTCCGCCGCGAAAGCGTTCCGGCATCCGCTCGTCTGGAAACTCTGCCTGCTTTATTTTTTCAACATGATGGGACTTTATGGCCTCACGTTCTGGCTGCCGCAAACCATCAAGGCGCTCGGCTGGACGGGCGCGTTGCAGATCGGATTTCTCAGCGCGGTGCCGTGGCTGGTTGCCGTCGTCTTCATGCTTTTCCTCGGCGCGCGATCCGACCGCAAGCAGGAACGCCGCAACCACGCCGCCTTCGCTGCGGTGGTCGGCGCAATCGGGTTCGCGCTGTGCGGACTCGCCCACAGCGGCGTGCTCGGACTTGCGGCGATTTCCCTCGCAGCGGCCGGAATCATGGGGCTGATGGCAGTGCAATGGTCGCTTCCAAGCAACCTGCTCGGCGGTTCCGCCGCCGCCGCGGGAATTGCGCTGGTGAATTCTTTTGGAAATCTCGGCGGTTTCGTCAGCCCGACGCTCATCGGACAAATTACGAAATTCACCGGCAACCAGACCTGGGGCCTGCACACGACCGCGGCCGTCATGCTTTTCGCGGCCTTGCTGCTCGTGGCTTCGCCCGCGCTCGAACCGTGGCAAGCGCCCGGTACCGGTTGATGTCGCTTCGCGGCGGGCACACCGGCAGTTTGCATTTGAGGACGGCGCGCGGGTGAACTAACCTTTGCGGCATGGAGAGACTGGAAGACTTCATCGAGGTCTATGGCTATTTCGCCCTGCTGTTCGGCACGTTTGTCGAAGGCGAGACGATTCTGCTGCTGGCCGGCTTCATGGCGTGGCAGGGCGTTCTTGAGATGCCGCTGGTCATCACGTTCGCGACGGCCGGCGCGACGGCGGGCGACCAGCTTTATTTCTATCTCGGCCGCTACCGTCGCGACTGGCTCTTCAAACGCTTCCCGGCCATCCGAAAAAAAGCGGAACGCGTCTATTCGTGGGTCGAGCGCTATCCCGACCTCATCATCATCGCGAGCCGCTTCTTTTACGGCTTTCGCATCGCCACGCCGATTGTCCTGGGCACCAGCCGCGTCGCGTCGTGGCGGTATTCCATTTTTAATCTGATCGGCGCGATCATCTGGGCCATCGCCGTCAGCACCGCCGGATATTTCCTTGGCGACATGCTCGAAAAACTCATCGGCGACATGCACAAAATCCAGCATTACCTCTTCCTTGGAATCCTGCTGATCGGCTGCTGCATCTGGCTGTATCACCGCGTCAAGTTGCGCCGCGAAGAGGAAAACAAATCATGATCACCAAGGCCACACCGAAATTTCTCGCCGACCTGAAGCGCAACAACCGCCGCGACTGGTTCGAAGCCAACCGCGACCGCTATAAGGCCGCCCGCGCCGAATTCATCACGCTGGTGGACGCGCTCATCGCCGGCATCGCGCACTTCGAGCCGCACGTTCTCGAACTCGATCCGGGCGACTGCATTTTCCGCATCAACCGCGACACGCGCTTCGCGAAGGACAAAACGCCGTACAAACCGAACCTCGGCGCGTTCATCACCGACCGCGGCCGCAACGTCGCGCGCCCCGGCTACTACGTCCATCTCGAGCCCGGCGCGTGCATGGTCGCCGGCGGCCTCTACATGCCGCCCGGCCCCGAAATCAAGGCCATCCGCCGCGCGATCCTCGACGACGCGGCGGGCCTCCGCAAAATCATCGGCAAAAAAGAATTCGTCGCCGCGTTCGGAAAGGAACTGGCCGGCGCGCGCGTAAAAACCGCGCCGCGCGACGTGCCGCGCGACCATCCCGACCTCGACCTGCTGCGCCTGACCAGCTACGAAATCTGGCGCGAAATCCCCGACCGCGACGTGCTCTCGAAGGACTTCGTCAAAATTTGCGTGAACGATTTCGCGAAGATGCGTGACTATATTTCGTGGTTGAACCGCGCGCTCGACCGGCACCTCGATTCCGGCAATAAATTTGCGCTGGCGGAATGAAGAACATGGAAAAAAATAAAATCGGCAGCGGGACCGGCGCGTCAAATTTCCAATCATTGGAAAAGAGCGGCGCGCAAACTTCCAATGATTGGAAGTCTGCGAAGTACGCGGCGTGGCTGGCCGCGTTCATCGCGGCGTTTTGCGCGTCGGCGTTCGTCATCGTGGCGAAATGCCTGCTGCGGCAGGGCGCGGATTTCTTTTCACTGAACATCGGCGCGGTGTCGATCGGAGCTGGATTTATCGCCGGTGGCGTTCTGATGATCGCGCGGCGATCCTGGATTTGCCCGCTCGCGGCGTGGCTCGCAGCGGCGGGCGCGTTCGCGTCGGCCTGGTGCTTCGCGTTTTTGGCGCCGCCGCAACTTTACTTCGCGATTGTTCCCCTGCTGTTTTTTTCGGGCGTGCTGCTTGGGACGTGCTGCGCCGGGAATTTGCCAACGATCATTTTCGCCGCAGCCGGCGCGGCCGTCGCGCAACCGGCCGTTGTGTTGCTGATCCCGAAGGCCGGCTACTCGGTCAGCCTTTACGCCCTCGCGGGCCTGCTCGCGCTCGCGTTTTTCATCGTTGCCGTGCTGCGCCGCGTGAATTTGTTTGCGGTGATCGGCGGCGTGGCCGCTTTCATCGTGGCAGGCTATTTCGCGCCGGGAAATCTGGCGCGCGTGAGCGTGCCGGACGGCTGGCAACTGGCGAAACGCATCGAGGGCCTGAACGCGGCGGTCATGCTGATCGAAAAGCAGGTCAAGCCCGGCCAGCCAATGCCACAACGGCTGATTCTCGACAACCGCTACGTCATCGCCGGCCAGCTTGGCTTCGGCGAAAAACGGCTGGGCGATGTTCCGCTCCTGCTGCAGCCCGCCGCCAAGACTGTCCTGTTCCTCAACGCCAACGCGGGCGTTTCAATGGCCGCGGCGAAGTCATTCGTCGGCCTTGAGAAAATTGACTGCGTGGAACCGCTCGCGGAGGTCGCCGCGTTCCTTCCGCAGTTCGCGGCATTCAACGACGAAATCTATCGCGAACCGCGCGCGAAATTTTTCAATGAGGGCATCCGGAGCTATTTCAAAGGCCCCGGGCCGGCCTACGATGTGATTATTGCGAATCCGACGCCGCCGTCGCGCGAAGATGCGCGTCCGCTGTTCACGCAAAATTTCTATCGCGACGTGAAGGCGCGGCTCGCGCCCGGCGGCGTTTTCATGCAATGGCTGCCGCTGTTTCAGACCGACGAGGCGAATCTCAAGGTGATCGTCCGCACCTTCGCCAGCGAGTTTGAGCAGGCGCAGGGTTTCATCGGAATCTACAACGGCGAGCTGCCGGTCTTCGGCCTGTGTTCGCGGGCGAACGGACCTTCGATCCCGCAAGCCGCCGACATCGAAAAGGTGCTGCAACCGAATTCCCCGGCCCGCGCGTTTGTGGCCGACGTGCGTGATCTGTTCGGAAGCCGGCTGCTGGATCAGGAAGCCTTGGTCACATTCGCCGGCGAGGGCGCCCTGAATTCGGACACCGCGCCGGCGCTGAAATTCTCGCGGCAATCCCGCTTGAATCCGCAGAACGGAAAACTTGGCGGAGAATTGCTGGGCAAGCTGCTCGCGCTGACGACGACAAATGGGCCGCCGGATTCGCTCGTGGCATTCGGCGATGACGCGCGACTCCGCGACCAGATCGCGAAGAGGACCGAAACGCTGCGGCATTTTCTGGCCGGCGACATCCTGCGCGCCAGTGGCGATGCGAACAAAGATCGTGACATGATCGCGGAATATCTCCTCGCCTATGACAGCGAACCCGATCTGGCGATGGTCCGTGCGATGCTGCAACTGCAGACGATCCAGCGGCCCAACGTCTCGATGCAAATTTATCTCGGTATGTTGAAGCACAATCCCGACGACAAGCACCTCAAGGAAATGGTCTGCACAACGCAGGAAATGGAGGCCCGCAGAGTCGGCGTCCCGATTCCGCCGACGTCCTGCGGGCCGGGATTCATTCCGCGCGGGCCGCCGACCGTCTCGAACAAATTCATGACGATGCCACGCTTTCCGTCGCCGCGATCCGCCGCGCCGCCGGCGCCGGCGACAACGACGAACGTCGCCGCGCCGCCGATCACAAAGCCGCAAACCTGAGGCCCGATGAGCTGGGTTGCTCGCATTATTCTTGCCGCGGCAGCCGCGTTCCTGTTCGCAAGATCCCAGCCGCCGCGAATGAATGGGATGGAGGCCTGCCTCGGCCTGACAACCCTTCTCATTTCTTTGCGCGGCCTATCGCCGCGTTTCGCGTTCTGGCTCGGAACGGGCGCAGGCTCGCTGCTGTCCGGCCTCTCGATCCCGTGGATGCTGAAGATTTTTCCCGGCGCGACGCCGTACGCAATCTTCGTTCTTTGCGGCCTGTTTTTCGGCCTTTTCGCAGCGGTCAACGCGAGGATCTCACCGCGCATCGGCAGCGTGTGGCTGCGGATTTTCTGGATCGCGGCGTGGTGGGTCGCGGTCGAATTCTATCGCAGCGAGTGGTTCATCCTCCGCTTCTCGTGGATCACGCCGGGCGTCGCCGGCGGCCCGACATATCTCACTCCATTCATCGGCGTGTATGGCCAGAGCTTCCTCATCGTTTTCGCCGCCGCGCTCATGACTGAATATTTTTTTCGCAAGGAATCGCCGGCGCGAAAAACTTTCTCCAGGTTCGGTTCGCTCGCGATTGTCCTCGCCGTCATTCTTTCGCTCGCGGCGCTCGATTCATTCCGCCCGCCGCCGGTCGAACCGCGCGATCCGGTCCGTGTCGCGGCAGTGCAATTCGAGGACGGCGATTTCGACGCGCAGATGACTTTGACGCGGGCGGCAACGAACTCGCCGCAACTGGTCATCTGGCCGGAGACGGCCGTCTTCGGCGACGTGCGCCGCGAATACCGGCGTCAGTTCGCAAAACTTCGCGAGCACGCAAAAGCATCGAACGTGATTGTCACCGTCGGCTGCCGCACGACGTTCGGAACCGGCGAACGCGACTGGTTCAACACGGCGCTGACCTTCGACGGCTCCGGAGATCTGGGCGAACACCACAAAAACCGCCCGGTCCATCTTTTCAATGACGGCATACGCGGCGCGACCGCCGCGGCTGTCAAAACGCCGCTCGGGAAAATCGGAACGCCGATTTGCTTCGACTGCGACTACACGGAAATTTGCCGCCGTATGGCGCGCGACGGCGCGGAAATCTTCGCCGTGCCCTCGCGCGATCCGTCGCCGTGGGGCGATTTGCAGCGCGTCCAGCACGCGCAGTTGCTCCGCCTCCGCGCGGCGGAATGCGGCCGCTGGTTCGCCATCGCGTCGGCGGCGGGAATCACGCAGATCATTGATCCGAACGGCAACGTCCGCGCGTCGCTGCCGCCCTACCGGCCCGCCGTCCTGTGCGGCACGATCGGCCGCGAGCGCGCGAGAACTTTTTACATCGCGTGCGGCTGGCTGCTGCCGTGGATTCTCTCCGCCATCGCGGTCATCGGAGGAATCGCCGCCGCGTTTTTTCCAATGATTGGAAATTCCCGGCCCGCAAAGTTCCAATGATTGGAAATTGCGGATCGGCCCGGGCGGTCACGGCCTTGCCGGGATCACCGTTGCGCGCAGCGGCTCCCACTGCGGCTGATAGCCGTTCAGGGCGGCGAGGCGCCAGCTGTAGCGAAGGCCGTTGTAGTCCACGAAAACTTCGCCGCCGACGGACACCATCTGGTCGTTCACCATGGCGGTGCGGCCATTCTTCGATCCGCTCATCCAGCCGCGGATGCGAAGCTGCGATTTGGCCATCGTCCAGTCGGTCGCAGCCGGGGCAACGCCCGGCACCGCGAGCGGCGGCGGCGCAGGAGTCGTCAGCGCGGCAGACAGCGTGGGCGGCGCCGCAGGCAAACCTGCGAGCGGCGCAGCTTGCGGCGTTGCTGTAACCGCGGCCGCGTTCGTCATTGTCACGGCGTTATTGGTGCTGACTGCAGCGTGCAAATTCGTGGCCCTGCCGCGCGCCGCTTCCATCATCCGCATCGCGCCCTGGTTCAGTTCCTTCACCGCATCCATGCCTTCGTTCATGTTCTTTTCGTAGGTGCTCTGGACTGCGTTTGTCTTGCTGCCCGAATCGAAATTCCACGCAAGGTGGCCGAACTGGTAGTAGCTCTTGCCGACTTCGATGCCGATGAAGATCAGGAAATAGAGAAACGTGATGAGCAGTCCTTTCGGCCACGAAACCCAGCAGAATTTTACGAGCAGCCAGCACGTGAAAAAGAAGACGGGGATCGCGACGAAGATTCCCAGGTGTTCGAACAGCAGCAAGGCGAGGATCGCATTGCCCGCGATGGTGCCGCACGTCACCAGCAGCACCGTCGAATATTCGAAGTCCGCCTCCTGCCGCGCAAAGATGAACAGCAGCGCCATGATGATCAGCGCCTGCTCGACAATGAAAAGACTGTTGATCCCGAACATGCTCGTTCCTTGCCGAATGAATGCCATGATCGCCGCACGACGGCAACGCGAATTTCGTCCGGCTGATTTGCCGCGCGAAGAATGTTCGAAATTTTCCGATTTTAGGTCTTGAACATTTTCTGCTTCCCGTGGTCTATCGCCCCAACGTTCAACAGGAGTCAAAAAGAATGAGCACAGGCATTGGTGCAATAAACGACCGCGTGAAGGAACAGAGCGAATTCATCCCGGCGCTCAAAGCCGAGATGGCGAAGGTCATCGTCGGTCAGCAATATCTCATCGACCGGATGATCGTCGGCCTGCTGGCCAACGGGCATCTGCTGCTCGAAGGCGTGCCGGGTTTGGCGAAAACGCTCGCGGTGAAAACGCTCGCACAGTCGGTCGCGACGACGTTCCAGCGCATCCAGTTCACGCCGGATTTGCTGCCCGCCGACGTGATCGGCACGCAGATCTACAATCCGAAGGAAGGCACGTTCTCCGTCAAGAAAGGCCCGGTCTTCGCGAACGTAATTCTCGCCGATGAAATCAACCGCGCGCCCGCAAAAGTCCAGAGCGCGCTGCTCGAAGCGATGCAGGAGCGGCAGGTCACGATTGCGCAGGAGACGTTCAAGCTGCCGGAGCCGTTCCTCGTGCTCGCCACGCAAAATCCGATCGAACAGGAAGGCACCTATCCGCTGCCCGAAGCGCAGGTCGATCGCTTCATGCTCAAGCTGAAAGTCACGTATCCGAGCATCGAGGAAGAGCGGAAGATTCTCGAAATGATGGCCGTCACCGAAATGCGCTCGCCCGTGAAACCCGTGATCCAGGCCGCGCAAATCATGGACGCGCGCAAGGTCGTTGATGAAATTTACGTGGATGACAAAATCAAGGACTACATCCTCAGCATCGTCTTCGCGACCCGCACGCCGGACCTCTACAAACTCGATCTCAAACCGTACATCCGCTACGGCGGCTCGCCGCGCGCGACGATCATGCTCGCGCTTGGCGCGAAGGCCCACGCCTTCCTGCAAGGCCGCGGCTACGTCACGCCGCAGGACGTCAAATCCATCGCGCCCGACGTGCTTCGCCACCGCGTCATCGTTTCGTACGAGGCCGAGGCCGAGGACCTGAATTCCGACAGCATTGTCGAAAAAATCCTGAGCGCGCTGCCGGTGCCCTGATGAAAAGCTGCGCAACTTCCAATGATTGGAAATTGCGCGGCCCGAGATTTCCAATCATTGGAAAAATCGAGCCATGATCCCGAAAGAAATACTTCGCAAAGTTCAACAGATCCACATCCGCACGCGGAGCGTGGTCAGCGATGTTTTCGCGGGGCAGTATCACAGCGTTTTCAAGGGCCAGGGCATGGAGTTTCAGGAGGTCCGCGAATATTCGCCCGGCGACGAAATCCGCTCGATCGACTGGAACGTCACCGCGCGCATGGGCCATCCGTTCATCAAAAAATATCGCGAAGAGCGCGAGCTGACGGTGATGCTGCTGGTCGATGTCAGCGGTTCGCAACATTTCGGCAGCGGCTCGCAATTCAAAAAAGATCTCGCTGCGGAACTCGCCGCCGTTCTCGCGTTCGCCGCGATTCAAAACAACGATCGCGTCGGACTGCTGCTTTTCACCGACGAGATCGAACATTACATCCCGCCGAAAAAAGGTTCTGCGCACGTACTCCGCGTCATTCGTGACGTGCTCTATTTCCAGCCGAAGAAACGCGGCACCGCCATCGGCCCCGCGCTCGATTATCTTAACCGCGTTGCGCATCGCAAAACCGTTTCGTTCGTCATCAGCGATTTTCTCGACGACCGTTTCGAAAAATCCCTCGCCGTCACCGCGCGGCGGCACGACCTAATCGGCATCATCACCGGCGATCCGCGCGAATTCGAATGGCCCGCCGCCGGCATCGTCGAGTGGCAGGACGCGGAAACCGGCCGGATGTTTCTCGTCGATACATCCGACCGCCGCACGCGCACGCAACTGCGCGAACAACAGACGGCGCGTCGCGGCAGCGCGCTCAACAAACTGCGCTCCGCCGGTGTCGATGTGATTGAAGTTAGCGCGGGAAAACCATATCAGCGCGAGCTGATTTCGTTCTTTCGTCGCCGCGAGCGGAGGCTGGCGACGTGAAGCGATTCGCGTTCACTTTGCTTGCGATTCTTGCGTGCGCGCGCCTCGCGATGGCCGCGACAAATTCCGCCGCGCCGCTTCACGTCGAGGCGAGCCTTTCGACAAACAACATTCACATCGGCGATCTCGCGACGCTGAAAATCCACGTTGATCATCCGGAAGGCGCGCGCGTGCTGCTGCCGGATTTCGGCCGCGAAAAACGCGTCATCACGCGCGATCAAAAATCGCAGCCCGCGAAAAAGGGCGGAACGGATTTTCTGGTCACGCTGACGTCACTGACACCCGGCAGCTATCTCGTTTCGACCGGCCTGATCACAGTCACGCTTGCCGACAACAAGACGATCACCGAGCAATTTCCTGATGTCACGTTGCGCGTTCAAAGTTTGATCACGGACACGAACCAGGTTCTTGCCGGTTTGAAATCTCCCGTCGCGTGGAAGCATTCGCTGCCGTGGCAACTCGCGTGGATCATCCCGCTTTCACTCGTCGTCATCGCTCTGCTCGTGTGGTTGATTGTCTGGTTGGTTCGAAAATCAAAAATTCCACCGCCAGCACCGCCGCCGATTCCGCCGCACGAAAAAGCATTTCGCGCGCTTCACGAATTGCTCGCGAAACAATGGATCGAACAGGAAAACATCGAGCCGTTTTATGTCGAGCTGTCGAATATCGCGCGGCACTACATCGAAGACCGTTTCAGTCTCCGCGCGCCGGAACAGACGACCGAGGAATTCATCCGCACGACCGCAAACTCGCCGGTTCTTTCGCCCGATCACCAGCAGCTCACGGCATCGTTTTTGGAGCAGTGCGATCTTGTAAAATTTGCGAAGCACCGGCCCGCCGCCGATGACATGCGCGCGGCCTACGGCGCCGCCGAGCGGCTCGTGCAAGAGACCGTGCCGCCGCCACCGCAACCGGCAGGAGCCGCGTCATGACGCTCAGTCATCCATGGTTTCTGCTGCTGCTGCTGCTCGTGCCGCTGCTGCTGTGGCTGCGCCATTATCGCCGCGCCGCGAAGGCAACTGTCCGTTTCAGCGATGGCCGCGCGCTCGAATCGCTGCGGCCGAGTCTTGCGATCAGGCTGATGCCGCTGCTGCCGGTTCTTTATGCGATCGGACTGGTCGCGCTCATCATCGCGCTCGCGCGGCCGCAAAAGGGACTGGCCGAAAGCGTCGTCCGCACCGAGGCGGTGGACATCGTTTTGCTCGTGGATATTTCGCCGTCAATGAACGCGCTGGATTTCGCGACGAGTTCCGAGCCGCGTCTCAACCGGCTCGGCGCGGTGAAAAAAGTTGTCGAGCGTTTCGTGAAGCAGCGCGAAAACGACCGCATCGGCATCGTCGGTTTCGCCGCGCTGCCATATTCCATCGCACCGCTGACACTCGACCACGGCTGGCTGCTTCAGCAAATGTCGCGCTTCAATCCCGGCGATCTCGGCGACGGCACGGCCATCGGCAACGGAATCGCGTCGGCCGTGAACCGGCTGCGCGACAGCAAGGCGAAGAGCAAACTGATCGTGTTGCTCACCGACGGTGCGAACAACATGGGCGAGATTACGCCGATCAACGCGGCGCAGGCCGCGAAGGCGCTCGGCATCAAAATTTATACCGTCGGCTCGGCGAAGGCCGGCATGGTTCCGATTCCCGTCCAGACGCCGTGGGGCGAGCGCGTGCAGATGATGCAGTCGGATGTGGACGACGGAACGCTGACCGAAATCGCACGCATCACCGGCGGCGTTTTCTTCCGCGCCGAGGATTTCGCGCAGCTCCAGAAAATTTACGACCAGATCGACAAGATGGAAAAAACCGCCATCGAGGTTGAGCAATACACGCGCTTCGAGGAGCGCTTCCAGCCGTTCCTCTGGATCGCCATCGGCTGTCTCCTGCTCGAAAGAATTCTGTCGCTCACGCGGCTGGGGCGGTTGCCATGAAGACAGAGATCAGAGGTCAGAGGACAGAGGTCGGAAACCGGAACTTCCAATCATTGGAAGTTTGCGAGGGCGGAATTTCCAATCATTGGAAGTCTTCGGTGATCGCCAATCGCCAATCGCCGATCGCCAATTTCAAATTTCAAATTTCAAATTTCAAATTCGCATGAAATGGGGAAATCCAAATTTGCTGCATCTGCTCTGGCTGCTGCTGCCGCTCGGCTGGGGAATTATTGCGCTGGCGAAACGGCGGAATTCGCGGCTCGCAAAAATCGTCGCGAGTTCGACGTGGGGGGCGCTGATTCCGGGCTGGCGGCCGGAGCGGTTTATGCAGCGCAACTGGATCTGGCTTGCGGCGGCGGTGCTGCTGCTCGTCGCGGCGGCGCGGCCGCAGTGGGGATTTCATTGGGAGGAAGTGCGGCGGCGCGGGCTGGATATTCTCGTCTGCATCGACACGAGCAAGAGCATGCTCGCGGAGGACATCAAGCCGAACCGGATCGAGCAGGCGAAATTCGGCGTACGCGACATGCTCAAGCAACTCAAGGGCGACCGCGTCGGACTGCTCGCGTTTGCGGGCACGGCGTTTCTAGAATGCCCGCTGACGGTGGATTATTCCGCGTTCAGCATGATGCTCGACGATGTTCGCGTCGGCCTGATTCCACGCGGTGGAACGGCGATTGGCGAGGCGTTGCAGTCGGCGATGGATAGTTTCGAAAAACGAAATGACGCGGACAAGGCGATCATTTTGATCACCGACGGCGACGACACGGAAGGCGATCCGCTGTCGAAAATTGACGAGCTGAAACAGCGCGGCATCCGCGTGTTCACCATCGGCGTCGGTTCGCAGGAAGGCGATTTGATTCCGATCACGGACGATCAGGGGCATCAGGGATTTTTGAAGGACAACAACGGGCAGGTCGTAAAAACAAAACTGGATGAAGGCGTGCTGAGCAAAATCGCGCTGCAAACCGGCGGCGCCTATGTGCGCGCCGCGCCGGGCGATCTCGGGCTTGACCGGATTTTGAACCAGCAGTTGTCGCAGCTCAAGCGAAGCCAGGCTGACACGAAAATGATCAGGTCTTACGAAGATCGCTTCGGCTGGTTTCTCGCCGCGGCGCTGCTGCTGCTCATGATCGAAGCCGGGTTGAGCGAGCGCCGTCGAGTTGTGGGGGCGGAAACGCCATGAATTTTCTGAAGAAATCGCTCGTCGCAAAATCCGCGGCAGCTTCGATTATTCTTTTCGCAATCGCGGCCCGTGCCGGTACGGCGTGGGACGCGATGGGGCGCGGTTTGAAAGAATATTCCGATGGAGATTATCCGGCCGCGGCCACGAATTTCGATGCCGCGGCGCTGGCCGCGCCGCAGGAAAAACTCGATCCCGCGGTCGCGGCATTCGATCGCGGAAATGCGCTGCTAAAATCCGGCAAGGCGAATGACGCCGCGCAAACTTACGAGGAGGCGCTGCGGACGACCGACCTCGGGTTGCAGAGCAAGACGTATCACAACCGCGGCAACGCGATGCTCGGCATCGCGGGCGAGCAGGAGCAAAAGGAAAAATTCGAAGACGCCATCAAGTCGGTCGATGAGGCGCAAATGATGTACGAGCGTTCGATGATGCTCGCGCCAAAAGATCGCGATCCGAAAATCAATTACGAGCTGTCCGGGCTGATGCGCAAGAAACTCGAAGAAGAGCTCAAGAAACAGCAACAACAGCAAAACAAGGACCAGAACAAAGATCAGAACAAGGATCAAAATAAAGACCAGAACAAGGACCAGCAGCAAAAAGACAAAGATCAGCAAAAGCAACAGCAGGATCAGCAGGACAAGGACAAGCAGAACCAGCAGCAGCAAAAACAGGACCAATCCGCCGAGGACGAAAAGAAGCAGCAACAGCAAAAGCGCGCCGAACAAATGTCGCCTCAGGAGGCGGCCATGATGCTCGATGCGATGAAGGACAAAGAAAAAGCTCAGCGCGAAAAGATGGGCATGATATGGCTGAAGCGTTCGAACGCGGGCAAGGATCAGCCTGTCGATAAAGACTGGTGAAATTGGAAATCAGATTTCGAGTCGGTTTGTGGATGCGAAAATTTATTGTCAGCTTGATGATGTTTGTCGCGGCGGTCGCAATGGCTGCCGCGCCGTCGGTCACGTTTGACATCCAGCCGCGCATTCTCCACGTCGGCGAATCGGCAACGGCATCGCTGACGTTCCACGGAATGGAGAACCCGGCGAATCCAGGCTTCCCGCAGCTCGATGGGTTTCAAGTCGTCTCTTCGGGAACCGAGACAAGCTTTTCGTTGAACAACGGCGTGCAGGACAACGCCGTCACGATCAAGTACACGCTGATCGCGCAGCGTGTAGGGAAGACAACGATCGGGCCATTCACATACGACGATGGCAAGGGGCACAAATATGACCTTCCCGGCGTCGTGGTTGAAGTGGTCGGCCAGAATGCGACTTCGCAAGGCGGCCAGCAGGATCTTTTCGCACGATTGGAACCGGCCACGACGAATCTCTACGTTCAGCAGATTTTCGATCTGATTCTGAAAATTTATGTTTCGACCAAACTCAATCTGCACGGCATCGGCCCGCTGCAAAATCTGCCTGCGCAGGGCCTGATCGTCCACCAGCCGCAGCAGCTCGACACGCAGCGCGAGGCGATCAACGGCGAAATTTTCACCGTTTATCGCTTCGCAATTAAAGCGCAGTCCATCACGGCGGGCCGCTACGATCTTGCGCTGACGCAGCGCGCCGACCTGGCCGTGCAACGCAAACGGCAGCGCGGTCCTTTCGGCGACGATTTCTTCGACAGCTTTTTCGGCGGCGTGCAAACCGAGCCGCACGAAATCGCCGTGCAGCCGCTCACGCTGGTCATCAAAGATCTGCCAGCGGAAGGCCGGCCGCCGTCGTTCGCCGGCGCTGTTGGCCAGTTTACATTCGACATGACGAGCAAGCCGTCCGAGTTAACCGCCGGCGATCCGGTCACGCTGGATTTCCGCGTTGCGGGCCGCGGCAACATTGACAGCGTGCAGATGCCTGCGCTTGCGCTCGGCGACCTGTTCAAAACGTACGACGCGAAAATGACCGGGCAGAACGCGAACGAGCAGTCGGCGACTGGCGACAAATCCTTCGAGCAGGTCGTCATTCCGAAATCGGAAAATGTGAAATCGATCCCGGAGGTGGTTTTCAGCTTCTTTGATCCAGACAAGAATTCGTACCAGACGATCAAGCGCGGTCCCTTCAATCTCGTCGTTCATCCGGCGTCGAAGGACAAACAGTCGCTCATCGTTGACGGCTCCGGCATGTCTGCGGAAGGCGCGAAAAAGGCAGAATTGCTCGGCAGCGACATCGTTTATTTGAAGCCCGCACCGCGCGAATATTTGTCCGCCGGAAAAATCGAATGGTACGCGATGCCCGGTACGATGGCCGCGCAGGCCGTGCCGGTGCTCGCTGTTGCGGCGACATTTTTCCTCGTCCGCCGTCGCGAAAAACTCGCCGGCGACATCGCGAAAACGCGCCGGCAGCTCGCGCCGAAAGCCGCGCGCGCCGGCATCGCGCGCGCCCGAAGCGCGATGACCGCGAACGACGCGAAACAATTTTACGAGGCGCTCTGGGAGGCGATGTCGTCGTATTTCGGCAACCGCTTCAACCTCGCGCCCGGCGATGTTTCGTCGGACAAAATTGACTCCGCGTTTGCGCGCGCGAAATTCGACGCTCCGGAGCGCGATCTCGTAAAAAATCTTTTTTTGGCGTGCGAGCAGGCGCGTTTCGGTGGTGCGCCGACGGTCGATTCCACCGGCGGCGAAAAACTGATCGCCGAACTCGAAGACGCGCTGCGCGCCTGTGAGAAAATAAAATTCTAATCGCCATGAAAACCGCATCGAAAAATATCGGATCGCAACTTCCAATGATTGGAAGTTTGCGTCGCGGACTTTTCCAATCATTGGAAGTTTTCGCGATCGCCGCCATCTTCGCGGTTTCTAACGTCGCGCGGGCGGACGATTTTTTTGCGAAGGCGGAATCGGCGTATAAGGCGGGAAAGTTCGGCGAGGCTTCGGCGGAGTACCGGAAGATTTTGGACGACGGGAAATTTTCGCCGGAGGTTTTTTTCAATCTGGGCAACGCGGAGTTCAAACAGGGAAATCTGGGCGAGGCGGTTTTGAATTACCGGCGGGCGTGGATGCTTTCGCCGCGCGATCCGGACATCCGCGCGAATTTTAATTTTGCCATCGGCAAGGCCGGCGCGACCGGTCCCGAACTTTCGTTGCCGGCGGTCGTGCTGACGCGTCTGACGATGTCGGAGTGGGCGGTGGTCGCGATTTTGTCGTACTGGCTGGCGGCGGCGTGCGCGATTGCGTTTGTGATGTGGCGGCGATGGCGCGGGCTGCTGCGCGCGGCGGCGGCGCTGGTTTGCGTGGGCGTGCTCGCGCTCGCAGGTATCGCGCAGTGGCGCTCGTTCCGCGTGGAGCCGGAGATTGTCGTGAAAACGAACTCGCAGGCGCTGTTCGCGCCGATCGCGGAGGGTACGCCGCATTTTGCGCTGCCGGAGGGATCGGTCGTCCGCGAGTTGGAGCGCGAGGGTGAATGGGTCAGCGTGCAGTCGGGGGCGAACTCGGGCTGGATTCCGCTCAAGGCGTGCGAGAATGTATATCCTTGGAAAAATCGCGGGCACACGTAGAGTAGCCGCAGTCATGAGACAACCGGATATTCCAAAGAAACCGAACCTGACCGGATGGTTGTGGTGGCTGGCAATTCTGATCGCCATCGTGGGCGGTGCGGTCTGCTATATGCTTTCGCTCGACACAATGAATCCCGACGTGCGGCAGAAGATGATGCTTGTGGCCACGGTCGCAACCATCGGCGTCGGCATCTGCATCATCGCGGCCACATCGCACTGGTGGATGCACCGCTGAGCGGTGCCGCGATTGCCTCACGAATATTTTCGCGGGACCGTGTTGTCGATGCTCGTCAGGATTTCGTAGGCGATGGTGCGGGCCTGCCGCGCAAGCTCGCCGGCCCAAATTTCCTCGCCGGCCTGACGCCCGATCAAAACAACTTCGTCGCCGAATTTCACGTTGGAATCCGGACCGCAGTCCACCGTGATCCAGTTCATGCTCACGCGGCCGATGATCGCGCAGCGGCGGCCGCCGATGAGCACGCAGCCCTTGTTGCTCAGCGCGCGGTGATAGCCGTCGGCGTAGCCGCAGGCGATGGTCGCGATGGTCGTCGGCAGCGGCGTGACATGCGTGCTGTAATAGCCGACCGTCGTGCCGGCGGAGACGCGCTTGGCCTGCATGACATGCGTTTTCCATTGCAAAATCGGCTCGGTCTTCACGCGCATGAGAGTCTCGCCTGCGCCGTAGCCGTAGAGCAAAATTCCGGGCCGAACGCCGTCGAGGTCCCACGGGTCGTGATACAAAAACGCGCGGCTGCTCGAAGCGTGGCGGAAAAGTTTTCGTCCGGCGAAATGATCGGCCTGTCCGCAGACCTCGACGAAGCGGTCCATCTGCGACGGGCCGAGCGATGGCTTTTTGATTTCGACGGAGGCGAAGTGCGTGCAGATGCCTTCGAATTCGAGCGCGATGGAACGGCTCAGCCGCTCGAAAACCCGCGCGACATCGGCCCACGGCACGCCGAAGCGGCCCATGCCCGTATCCACTTTCAGATGCACCTTGAGCTTGATGCCCGCGGCGCGCGCGACAGCCGAAAGCGCGAGGCCGTGCTCTTCGGAGACGACCACCGGCGTGATGTTGAGCGCGGCCAGCTCCGGCGCATCGTCGGGATGAACCGCGCCGAGCACGAGGATTCTCACATGCGGCAGAATTTCGCGGATGGCGCGCGCTTCTGTCGCATACGCCGTGACGAACCATGTGACGCCGGAGGCCGCCGCCTGCTTGACGATTTCGCACAGGCCGTGGCCGTAGGCGTTGGCCTTGACCACGAGCATCAGCGATGTCTCGCGGCGCAGCGCGGCGCGCACGCATTTGATGTTCGCGTCGAATTTCGCCAGATCAATTTCCGCCCAGGAACCGTTCATGGGACGACGCGGTTAGCAAAAAGCGCCGGCGGTTGGAATTCATTTCGCGTCATTTTCGATTTGCCGGATCGCCCATTCCGCGTGTTCGCGAATCAGCGGTTCGGCATCGCGCGCGGCGCATTCGAGCGCGGGCAGCGCCTCGCGGCGGCCGCTGTTGCCCAGCGCGACGCAGACGTTGCGGAGCAGTCCGCGGCGTTTCGGGCGAAGCAGCGGCGTGCCGGCGAAGCGCGATTTGAACGCGGCATCGTCGAGCGCCAGCAAGGCCGAAAGTTGCGGCGCGCAAAATTCGGGATCAAATTTCAGGAAGAGCTGCCGGCCCGGTTTCCGAAATTGTTTCACCCACGGGCAGACCGACTGGCATTCATCGCAGCCGAAAATCCAGTTGCCGATTTTCGGCCGCAGCTCCTCCGGAATAGCGCCCTTGTTTTCGATGGTGAGATACGAAATGCAGAGCCGGCTGTCCAAAATGTACGGCGCTGGAAATGCGTGCGTCGGGCATGCGGCCTGGCATCGCTCGCAGTTTCCGCACGTTCCCTTCGGCACGTTTTCGCCGCACTCTTCCGCGACGTTCGCCGTCAGCAAGATTTCGCCGAGCAACAAATACGAACCGAAGCCGCGCGAAATGAGCATCGTATTTTTGCCGATGAAACCGAGGTCGGCCCGCTCCGCGATCTCGCGTTCGAAAAGTGGCCCAGTGTCCACGTCGCAACGAGATATTGCATCGGCTCCGGCTCCCAATTCGTGCCGGATAAATTCGCCGAGTTCTTCGAGCATCGGCAGCATTTCATCATGATAGTCGTGGCCCCAGGCATAGCGGGCGACGCGTCCGCGCAGCGGATCGTTCCATAATAGCGGCGGCGGATCTTCGACCTGATACGACAGCCCAACGGAGACGATGGATTTGACGCCGGGCAAAATTTGCGCCGGATCGGTGCGCCGCTGCGGATCGCGCGCCAGCCAGTTCATCCCGGCATTCATACCGCTCGCGATCCACCGGTCGAATTCGGCGCGCCGTGACGACGGCGCGGTCGGCGAAATTCCGGCGGCGTCGAAGCCGATGGCGCTGGCCTTTTCGATGATGGCGGTCGCGAGCGATGTCATGCCGGCAATCTAGCGCGACCGTGAGTTCCAATCATTGGAAAAAACCGGCACCATAATTTCCAACCATTGGAAGTTTTGCGTTTCCGCGCGGCATTTCGCGTGGCAACGTGGCGTCATGAAGAAATATTTAATCGCCCTCGCCATCATCGCCGCCGCATCCTTCATGGTGCGCTCCGCATCCGCGGGACCGACGCCATTTCCCGATCCGAACAATGAATCGGCGTGGCCGGGCAAGGGGCCGATCCGTGTGTTCGGCTGGATGAACGACAACCGGAACTGGTTCTGGACGCAGCGCGAAAAGGATCAGGGCGCGGTCGTTTTCGCGGGCGATTCGCTGACGGGAAATTGGAAGCTGGATTTGATGCAGAAACTTTTCCCCGGCTTGAAAATTGCGAACCGCGGAATCGGCGGCGATGTCAGCCGCGGGCTGCTTTTCCGGTTCCAAGAAGATGTTCTCAATTTGCATCCAAAGGCGATTGTGATTCTGATCGGCGCAAACGACCTCAGCGCACACGCAAATCCTGCCGATGCGGAATCGAACATCGCGGCGATTATCGAAATGGCCCGCAAGCAGGACGCGAATGTTCCGATTGTTTTGTGCCAGACTGCTCCGCGCGATTGCGCCATCGCGCCGACGAAACCCGGTGCGGAGGCCGACCTGAATTCGCGTATCGCGAAGCTCGGCGCGGGAAAGGAGCATCTTGCCGTGCTCGATTTGTTCCCCACGCTTGGCGATGCAAATGGAAAACCGATTCCCGAATGTTTCGCGGCGGACAAATTGCATCTCGCCGGCCCCGGCTATGTGAAATGGGCCGAATTGATCCGCCCCGCGTTCCGCCAACTCGGCATCGAAGTCGCCGATCCCGCGCCCGGCTCGATCACATTCCCGGCGGCGAAAGAAGAAGCGAAACCAGCGGCCACGCCGTTCGCGGCGCCCTCCGCAACAAGCTCTGGAGTGAAGTTGGCGATGACGCAGGAAGGCATCGCGATTGACGCGGGAAGTTTCGGCTCGTTTACGCTGACGCATCCGCAGCTCATTGATGATTCGCAGAAACAGCTTCACAAGCTCGTTGAGAAAAGCGCGGCGGGGAATACGGCGACGATCAAGTATGACGGCGGCGCGCAGATCGTTTTCACGATTACGGGCCGCGAAGTGAAAATGAAATTGGTGAATGTGCCGGGCGACACGAAAAAATACATGATGGACATGCTCATTGACACCGCGTTCAGCAAGGGCGGCTCGTGGAAGATCGGTGACAAGGACGGAACTTTCCCGCGCGAAAAACCGGCCAGTCCGCATTTGTACCAGGGCAACGCGAAGACATTCCGGTTCGCCGATGCGATGGGCCAGGCGCTCGCGCTGAAGATTCCCGATTATTCGTACGAGGAACTGAACGACAACCGCGAGTGGAACTGGAATATTTTCTCGTGGAAATTCATCGCCGTGATTGACCCGGCTAATCCCGAAGCCACGATCACCATCGGAAGCGAAGACGCCGCTGCGCCCGCTGCCGCCGCAAAACCGGCAGAACTGAAGGCGACCGAAAAAGGCATCGCGATCAATGCGGGAAAGCATCGGTTCGTTTACGCTGGAATATCCGGCCCTCCGCAACGGCGAACAGAAACCGGTCCACAAAAAGATCGAGGCGAAGGCGACTGGCAAAACCGCGACGGTGAAATATGAGGACGGCGCGAAACTGGATGTCGTGATCGAGGGGAGCGACCTCGCGATGAAGTTTTCGAACGTGCCCGGCGATGTGAAATCATACGAGGCGGTGATGATGATCGACATTGGTTTCAGCAAGGGCGGCAAGTGGAAGATCGGCGACACGACGGGTGAGTTTCCGCGCGAGAAACCGGCGAAGCCGCATTTGTTCCAGGGCAACCAGACGACGTTCGAGCTGTCTGACGCGCAGGGCCAGACACTCTCCGTTCACGTGCCGGACTATTCGTACGAGCAACTCACCGACAATCGCGAATGGAACTGGCCGATTTTCGCATGGCGTTTCACCGCGCCGTTCAATCCCGACAATCCGAGCGGCATGGTCACATTCAAGTCCGGCGGCGCGGCAACCGCGGCGACGGCGAAAAAACTCGTGGATCGCTTCGGCCAGTCAACGATCGAGGACTGGCCCGACAAAATGAAAAACGTCAGTGAACTCAAAGCGGACGCCGAAAGCGACAAGGCTTATTACGCGAGCCTGCAACCGCCGGAGACGGATAAATTCGGAGGGCTTCCCGGCAGCCGCGAAAAACTCGGCCTGAAGAGAACCGGATTTTTTCACGTCGAACAGCATGACGAAAAAACATGGCTGGTCGATCCGGACGGCAACGCGTTCTTTCATCTGGGACTTTGCGGGGTCAGTCCGGGTGACGACTACACGTACGTGAAAGGCCGTGAAAATATTTACGAGTGGCTGCCCGACGCCGGCGGCGAATTCAAGTCGGCGTTCCGCGAAGGCGGCAACGAGGATTTCTCGTTCCATCTCGCAAACATGATCCAGAAATTCGGCCGGCCCTACGATTATGAAACGTTCGCCGCGCGCATGATCATGCGGCTCCGCGCGTGGGGTTTCAATTCCATCGGCGCGTTCAGCCAGATTCCGCAGGCGGCGCATGAGGCGGCAAATTTCCCGTACGTCCTGCACCTGCCGCTTTCCGAATGGGTCGGGCTGCCGCGCGTTCCGGGCGTCTTCGAATCGTTCGATCCATTCGATGAAAAAACGCGTGCCAAGATCGAGGAGAACATCGCAAAGGATGTGCCGCCCCGCGCGAACGATCCTCTGCTGATCGGTTACTTCATCGTGAACGAGCCGCGTTTCGATGAAATTCCGAAGGCGGTTCCGGCGTTGAACGGCAAACACGCGTGCAAGCGAAAACTCGTTTCGATGCTCGGCGAGAAATACAAAACCATCGAGGCGTACAACGCGGCGTGGGATGCTCAGGCGAAATCATTCGACGAACTCAACGAGGCAGGGCTAGCGGTGAAAACGGACGCGGCGAAAAAGGACATGGACGAATTCACCGGGCTGTATCTCGATTCATATTTCTCCGTTGTGAACGAATCGTTCCGCAAGCACGACAAAAACCACATGCTCATCGGCGCGCGCTACCAGCCGCAGACGATCAACAACGAGCAACTTTGCCGCATCACCGGAAAATATTGCGACGTGATGTCGTTCAATTATTACACGATGGGCGTGGACAAAACGCTTTTGAAAAATGTGTACGAGTGGTGCGGACACAAGCCGATCATGCTCAGCGAATTTTTCTGGTCGTCATCTCGCGACAGCGGACTAGCGGGCGGGCGTGAAGTGAAGAGCCAGCAGGAACGCGGGCTTGCGTATCGCAACTACGTCGAACAAAGCGCATCACTCGGATTCGTCATCGGCATCGAGTGGTTTACGCTCGTGGATCAATCGGTGACGGGCCGATGGTTCAGCAAATACAACGGCGAAAGCGCGAACACCGGGCTTATTTCCGTGACCGACCGGCCGTGGAAAGACTGCGTCGGCGAAATGTTGAAGACAAATTACGAAATCTACGACGTGCTTCTCGGCAAGCGTCCGCCGTTCGCGTGGGACGACGCGCGGGTAAAATGAAGCGCGAACCTGCGCGATCGCCCACATTTTGTCAGATGGTCATTGCGCTGTGCTGGAATTGAGTCCAGACTTCACCCTCAAACGAACGATACACGTTCGATAAAGAAACGGAGAAGAAACCATGGCGAAGTCACAAGACGCAAAGAAGAACAAACTGAAACCGCCGCAGAAAACGCCGGCGCAGAAGAAACTGGCGAAGGCCGCCAAGAAGGCCAAATAGTTTTGCCGGCGGAATCACCGCCAGCGATGTAGAACCGGGCCGCTGCAAAGCGGCCCGACCCGGGGCGGGGGGGGGGCGGGGCGCCTCTTGCTCCGTACCGCAGCCCGGGCACAACCGGCCAATATCACGCCCGTGAGAAGCGCGAGTGGCCGT
>CAIVKH010000280.1 GCA_903906425.1 uncultured bacterium | reverse complement strand
GGTCCCAGGGGCGCGCACCCACGCCTCCAGGGTTTGCTGCTCCTCGGCCGTCATGGACAATGCACAAGCTGGATTCCACATGTTCGGCAGCATGACAGGAATCCAGAGATTGTAAAGATATGACTGTTACACTACACTAGGTGCCGATGTTGCGGTCGTCGCCGAGCCAGAGCATGAGTCCGAGTAGCAGTTTCATGCCGCCCGATCCGGGAATCTTGCGCTGAATCTGTGGCGTTGCATCGGGCGACGGCAGCAGTTCGTTCACGACTTCAGGGACGAACCATTCGTACAAACGGTGACGATGGGGTTCGGCGGCGTGGCGGATTCTGCGCCAGCCCGGCGAATTGAAATCGAAGATGCGGTGGTAGCGCAATTGATGGTCGGTGGTGATGTCGTTGATGACCGGTTCGCGGAGCCAGGGGAGCCATCGCGACAGACGCGTCCAGCGCGGACCGGTCAATCCCGAAGCATTGAATTCGTTGCGGTCCATCGGCAGTCGCGCGAGGCGGGGATGGTTGCGGATCAGCAATTCGTCGCTATAGCCGCGCGGTTTGTCCACGTCATGAGGCAGCGCGAAAATGAATTTCGTGTGTTCGGTCGTCAATGCCGGCGAAAATGGCCAACCGCCAAGGCTCCAGGCCCAGAAACCGTTGCCGATGTTGTAGCGTTGGCGGCCTTGAAATTCGTAGCAGCGAGCGCGATGGATTTCGTCATCGCTGAAGCTCTCGTAGATCCGCCTGGAGCGCGTGACGATGTCATCAACGGCATCGTGAAAGATGCCGGCGCGCAACAGCCGCGCCAGCTGTTCGGCAGAAAATCCCCAGCGGTTCACCGTCACGAATGCGCGTTCGAAATTGATGGGCGTGCCTTCCATATCCGGCAGAAGCGTTGTGCTCGTGTGCGCATCCATGAGCAGGCCGCTGGCGATTTCCCTTTGCAGCGGGCGCAGGAGCGATGCGAACGCCGTGAACTCCACATCTCCGAAGCCGCAGCTGAGGTGTTCCCACTTCGCCTTCTGGCGCGCATAACGGACGTATTCATCCGCGGAGACGTCGAGCCGGTGATGCCGCAAATGCAGCGCGCGGGAAACGAGCTGGCTGCATCGCACATCGAGATCGGTGTCGCGGCCGATCGAAACTGCCAGCAAGTCGCGGCGTTCGGCCGCCATCGATGCGGCCGTCACGCGCGAATCGAGTCCGCCGGAAAGAAGAATCGACCACGCTCGGTCGGTCGGCAAAAGCGAATCAATGCCGCGTTTCAGAATGGCGGAATATTCGTCGGCCTGTTCTGTTGACGGCAGCGCAGCGGAGGATGCCGGCCCCGGAAATTTCCACCGTTCGGTTTCATTGACCGGTCCGCCTGGTTTCCACGCGATTGCGCAGCCGGGCCGGAGTCGCCGGACTCCGCGAAGCATCGGGCGATGATCAAACAGATGCGCGAACAGCAGGATTCCAGCAAGGCCGCGCGGATCGAGTGCCGGGCGAAAATGCGGGTGATGCCGGAAAAGTTCGATGCTGCTTCCGGCGAGCAACACCTCGCCTTCGGAATAGAAATAGAATGGGAAGGTGCCGAGATGGTCCGCCGCGGCCGCGAATCCGTTTCCGATGTGCCATGAAACCGCGGCATAAAAACCATCATAAATTTGCGAGGCGTCTTTTGAAAAATCGGCGGCGGAGACGGGTTTCCCGCTGAGCGCGGCGCGGCCCCACAAGATCGCGGCGGAGTTTCCGGTCGCCTCCGTTGTGACCGGAGCGTGGGAGCATGCCGCCCACGCTGCATAGAAATCGCCGCACCGCAGTTCGCGAGTGACGAGTCCGGATTCGATTTCGAGCAGGGGAAAAACCCGGCGGGCAAATTGCTCGCGGCGCGCTTTGTCAGGGTCAACGCTGATAATGAAGTTGGCCACGGGTCAGCGGGCCGTGAGGTCTTTTCCAATCGTTGGAAAAAGCGGGGGCGCTGGTTTCCAATCATTGGAAGTTGCGGGCGCCGGCGGCCGGATTTGGTCCGCGGTGCTTCGGGCGAGAAGGCGCTGGGCGGCGGCGCGCACGTCGTCGGGCAGGGGCTGTGTCAACGAATTGTTCCAGAGCGACAACAGATGGCGGGGGACGGAGGGCAGGGCGTCGAGGCGCGCGGCCAGAGGAATCGAATGGTCGAAAGTCTGCACAGACGGAAGCGTGCCGGCCGCGCAAAGATCCAGCATGGTGCGGACGCATTTCTCGCACGACGAGCAGTTGCCGGCGGGTGCGCGGTTTTCCCAGCAGACGCGCAGGTGCCGGTGAACCAGCGGTTCGCCCGCAATGGCGGCGACTTTCTGATAACGCCAAACGTGCGGCGCATCGTGTGTGATTTTCAACGACGCCGACGAGAAATGTTCATCAACGCGCCAGTGCGATCCCCAGGGCTCGTGCGGATCGGACGTGTCGCTTGACGGTATGATGAATTCCCGAAGGCGTCGGCGAAGGACGTGTCCGACGGCGGCGAGCGCCGCGCCGTGTTGTCGTGGCCACGCAACCGCCCCGGTGACCGGGTGGGTTCTCAAGTTCGTTGAAACCACGACGATCTTCTTCCCTGTGGCGGCGGCGATGGTATCGAGGGATTTTCTGACGGCCGCGAAACGGTGGTGATCGTCGAGTGGCATGTCGAAACCGCGAACGAAAACCAGCATGTCGGGCTGACTGCTTCGCAGCAGCGTGTAGAAGGAATCCACGCCGCAGGTGAAACACGCGGCGGTTTCGGCGGCCTGCTGCGAATGACCGCCAGGATTTTCGGGAAGAACAGGATTGCGGTTGGGATAGTGCCACCACTCGCAGAAGACGTTAATGATCCGTTCAAGCCCGCCAAGCCAGCGCGCATCTACCGGCGGAACGACGCGGATGCTGGCGCCGCACTCAAGCGCCGGCAACAGCAGCAAACTCGCGAAGGCCTCGGCATTGGGATCCAGTTGCGCGTCGTCCGATTCGAACCAAAGCGGTTCGCCAGCGACCGAAATCTCAATACGGCTGGAGCTGCCGCGCGATTCATGGCGGATCTCGTCAATTGTCCACTCAGGGCCGCGAACCGGCATTACATGATTCGTGGCGAGTGAATCGAGAAAATGAGCGGTGCGAGGCGCGGAAGCATCGAGGGGGGCATCGGTGTGCGATTCTCGCAGTTCACGCCGCGGAGGGAGATCGAATTCTCCGCCGGCGGTGAATACGCGCCAGCCGTGCCAGCCACGGGAAATCTCGCGGGCGTCGTAAGCGATGCGGCCGTATTTTTCGACGGCGTGGTCGCGGCTCAGGAACAGATAGTGGCGCATCGGGAACGATTCGGGAAACGGTCGCAGGCCGGGAAAATCAACAGAGTGCCCGCCGCTCGTGGCGAGATCAACGCGGGCTGCCTGCTTGCGCCACGCGGTCAGGCGGAAACGCGGGCGCGGCTCGAATGGGTAGTACCAGCGCATCGTTTCCTGAAAGCGCGGGTGATCGTGGTCGGTGGATTCACGCGTGGGCAGGAATACATATTCCATGAAATTGACGGCGTTGAAGCCACGCTGGTCAACCTCTGCCAGCGCCTCGGCCAGCGTCGTGGCCCAGGCGGGCGGAAGACGCACCTCATCCGGATCGAGATGAATGAACCAGTCGGCATCGATATCCTGCGCCAACTGCTCTTTGCGACGCAGCATTTCCATCCAGCGATAGCGGCCAAGGCGCGGGAAGGTCTCGATTCCTACGAGACCGCGGCCCTTGAAGCGTTCCACCTGCGCGACGGTGTCGTCGGTGGATTCATTGTCAATGACGAAGGTCTCGACGCCCTGCTTGTGGAGATGCTCAAG
>CAIVKH010000279.1 GCA_903906425.1 uncultured bacterium | reverse complement strand
CGGCGTACTGCTCCTGATCGGATGGGGCATCCATGCCCTCAACCACACACCGGTGGACGCGATTCCCGATCTTAGCGAGAACCAGGTTATCGTGTTCGCCGACTGGCCGGGCCGGAGCCCGCAGGAAGTTGAAGATCAGGTGACTTATCCGTTGTCGGTCAATCTTCAGGGTCTTACCGGCGTGAAGACGGTTCGCGCGGCGTCCATGTTCGGATTCTCGTTTATCACGGTCATTTTTGAAGATAATGTGGATAACTACTTTGCCCGCGCTCGCATTCTCGAACGCCTGAACTATCTGGGCGACAATCTCCCTGCCGGCGTAATCCCAAAATTGGGTCCTGATGCTACGGGGTTGGGTTGGGTTTATGAGTATTACCTGGCCGTTGATCCGTCAAGGGCGCCCAAAGGGGGTTATGATCTGTCGCAGTTGCGGGCGCTTCAAGATTGGTTCATTCGCTACCAGCTAAATGCTCTGCCGGGTGTGGCGGAAGTCGGGAGTATCGGCGGCTTTGTGCGACAGTACCAGATTGATGTCTCCCCCGTGCGCATGCGTACGCTGAAGGTCTCGCTTCAAGATGTGCTGGAGGCGGTGCAGCAGAGCAACCTCAATGTCGGCGGCAAGGTCATTGAAGAAAACGGAATGGAATTTGTTGTGCGCGGACTTGGCCTTGTCGGGTCATCGAAGGACTTGGAGAACATAGTCCTCAGGCAGAACAATGGTACGCCTGTCTATCTTCACGACGTGGCCGCCATCCAACTGGGCGGCGACTTCCGGCGCGGTGCGCTCGACGTAAACGGGCAGGAAGTCGTCGGCGGGATCATCGTCATGCGCAACGGTGCGAATGGCCTGGCGGTTATTCGTGACGTGAAGGAAAAGATCGCGCAGATAACTCCAAGTCTTCCGCCCGGAGTCAGCATCAAGCCGTTTTATGATCGCAGCTCACTGATCGAGCGCTCTATTGGAACGCTCAAGGTTGCGTTGATCGAGGAAATCATCCTCGTTGCGCTGGCGCATATTGTGTTCCTGTGGCATTTTCGCAGCATTCTGATTGTAACCTTGCCGCTGCCGATTTCGATCCTGATCTCTTTCATCCTCATGCGCCAGTTCGGCATCACGTCGAACATCATGTCGCTGAGCGGAATTGCCATTGCGATCGGCGTGCTTGTGGATGCCGGCATCGTTATGACAGAAAACGTCATCAGGCATTGCGAGCGGCGAGAAAACCAGAAGGACAGTAACATTCGACTTACTGCGAAGGAAACATGGGGGGTTACTCTTGGCGCTGCACAGCAGGTGGGGCGGCCTATCTTCTTCGCCATGCTGATCATCATTCTGGCCTTCATTCCGGTTTTCACACTGATCGGAGAGGAAGGCAAACTGTTTCATCCGCTGGCCTTCACCAAGACATTCGCCATGATCGGGGCAACGCTGTTGGCCGTCACCATGGTTCCGGCGCTCTGTTCCTTTCTGGTCCGCGGCCCGTTTCATCCAGAGGAACAGAACTGGATAATGACGCGCCTGCTAAGAATCTATAATCCGGCGCTCGATTGGGCCTTGAGCCACCGTCGGTGTGTATTGGGCACCGCCGCGACACTTCTGTCTGTTGCATTGGCACTGGTGCTGGGTCTGCCCCGCCCGGTTGCGCGCGCGCTTGATTCTCTGGGTTTGCCGCGAGCAGCAAAGATGGCGCGCGGCATGGGGAGCGAGTTCATGCCTGCACTGAATGAAGGCAGTCTTCTTTTTATGCCCGTATTGTTGCCGAGCACGTCTCTCACGGAGATAAAGCGACTTATCGCGTGGCAGGACCAGGCCATGAAACAAGTGCCGGAAGTGTTATCGGCTGCGGGCAAGTTGGGACGCGCCGAAACCGCCACCGACCCGGCACCGGTCGAGATGATCGAGACTACTATTGAATTGAAGCCGGAGTCGGAATGGCGTCCCGGCATGACCAAGGAAAAGCTCATCGCGGAGTTGACCGAGAAGGTCAGCCATGCGCCGGGATTTGTACCGGGCTTTCTCCATCCAATTGAGGGCCGCATTCTGATGCTGAGCACCGGCATCCGGGCACAGGTCGGCGTGAAGATACTCGGAGATAACTTGGATGTGCTTCAGGCAAAAGCGTTCGAAGTGGAGAGAGTCATCCGCGACATCCCCGGGGCCACCGGCGTCGCACCTTCGAGACTCCAAGGCAAACCCTATCTGAACATCTCCGTGGATCGCGTGGCCATGGCCCGCTTCGGATTGCGAGCACAGACGGTACTGGACGCAGTGGAAACTGGACTTGGCGGCAGGAACGTGAGCACGACCATCGAGGGCCGCCAGCGGTTTCCGATCCAGGTGCGCTATCAGCATGATGAACGCGACGAGATAGAACGACTTGGCGACGTGCTTGTATTCGCCCCCGATGGCAAGGCTATTCCGCTGGGTCAGGTTGCGAGCATCAAGCGTGTAATTGGTCCCAGCGAAATAGACAGCGAAAACGGCCGGCTGCGGGTGTTCGTGCAGGCGAATGTGCAAGGCCGAGATCTCGGCAGTTTCGTGAAAGAGGCGCGATATCGGATCGATCGGGACATCAAGAGGGAACAAGGCGTGACCATCGAATGGGCCGGTCAATATGAAAACCAGCTTCGCGCACAGCGCACGCTTCAGATTATCGTACCCACGGTTCTGGCCATCATCTTTCTGTTACTCTATATCGTGTACCATTCCGCGAAAGAGGCCGCCCACGTTATTCTCGCCGTGCCCTTCGCGCTGACCGGGGGTGTCTATCTTCAGTATCTGCTCGGCTATAACTTCAGCGTTGCCGTGTGGGTGGGTTACATCGCGCTCTTCGGCACCGCCATCCAGACAGGGATCGTGATGGTCGTGTATCTTCAGGAGGCGTTGCAGAAGAAGCGTGCCGAGCGCGGGGCCTTGTTCAACCATGACGACTTGATCCAGGCGGTGAAGGACGGCGCAAAACTCCGTCTGCGTCCCAAGGTGATGACTGTAGTCACGGCCGTCGTCGGCCTGCTCCCGATCATGTGGAGCACAAGCACAGGATCGGAAGTTATGCGCCCGCTGGCCACACCCGTCATCGGCGGCATGGTCAGCAGCCTTATCCACATCCTGATAGTAACTCCCGTTCTGTTCGCATGGCTGCGCGAGCGGGAAATGGAGCGCGCGACTCCATGAAACGTTTCTGCGAGATTTGGCGCAGGTTGTCGTGTGCCATGATTGTGATGCTGATTTTCGTCGTGGCTGGCGGACACTGGATGGTTTTGCAGACTGTCGCGTGGGGGCGGATGCTTGTTGTCTATTCGAAGACAACAGACTTCGCCACTGCGGTCCAGAACACCTTCGACGGCCGACATCCTTGCCCAATGTGCAAACAAATCGCGGCGGGCAGGGCGCAGGATAAACGAGAGGCACAAAAAGTACCGTCGAATGATCCATCGAAAGCGCCGGATTTGATTTGCGCGAGTATCTCCGGCAAACTTCTCCCGCCGCCGGCGAGACGCCTGAATCATCTTCATTCCACAACTCGTCTTCCACCGGGAATAGGCAGACAGCCTCCTACTCCGCCGCCTCGCTCAACCTGAGCGCCGTTCGGTTTTCTGAACCGGCGCTCCGAAGAGCAGCTGTGCGGCAAGCCGTGTGGTTTGCCGCAATTTCGTCCGCGTCTTCAAATCCGCCGGGATGTCCGCATTCGCACGTGGCTGCCAATTTGCGTCGATCTTCCGGCTTCAAAGAAAGAGAATTTCAATGAACTCGAGAGTCGTTCTTCGTTCGATTGCCGCCAGCAGCGTAGCTGGCTGGCTTCTTGGCGCATGCCAGTTTGCTTCCGCTGCAATACTGACCGCCGTGCCCATGCAGGGCGGGATGGTGATGCCCATGATCTCCTATCTGGCCAGCGATGGCATGATGCATGTCATGGTGCCGACCGACAAACCGGTACTAACACCGCTGCTGGTGAGCAATCCATCCGACACCTTTGATCCAGCCGATCCCTGGTATAACTCGCTTGATCCACGCCGGCAGGGACTCGCCTTCAGCCGTCGCTTCGGCTTCGTGATGGATGCGAGCAGCGACCCACTGCCTGCAAACACCGCGATCTGGATCCGCAAACTGTCGGGGCTGCCGGCGCTTGAGGCCTATCGCTATAACAGTTCAACGCCGAAGATGTGGCTGCCGATCTTTGGTACCGCGGGCTCATCGAACGCGCTTTACTGGAGCGGCATGATGTTCCATCCATGTTTTGCCGCGCCACCCGGCACGAATTCATGGACCGCGACGTTCGAAGCATATCTTGTGAGCACAAACACAATGACCGAACTGACAGCAACGAGTACCGGACCGTTCGTCCTGAACTGGACAGATATTCCCGACGGCCGCCCCACTCTCGGCGCCGGCATCAACTGCACCATCACATGGCCAATAACCGCCACCAACTATTTGCTTGAGGCAGCCGACACATTGACCGCGACCAACTGGGTGACTGTCACGAATACGCCAGTCGTCCTCGACGGCAGATCCGCCATCATTTCCGACCAAACCCAACCCATCAAATTCTATCGGATGAGATACTCGCCATGAAGACGCGCGTTTCGATGACTCGCCGACACTTCAGGCATAAGTCTGCCCACCCCGATCGCGTGCCGCGCGGGGCCTTCACCCTGGTCGAGTTGCTCGTCGTGCTTGCGATCATCGGCCTGCTGGCGGCGTTGCTGGTGCCATCCTTGGGACATGCACGAGCCGCCGCCAGCTCTGCCCGCTGTCTGAAACAGATGCAACAAATCGGAATGGCCGTCGGCCTCTTTGCCGACGATCACGACGACACATTTCCACGCAGCCAGCACTCCGCCTTTGCGAATGGCGAGTTGCCGTGGGAACGTTCCATCGCGACCTACATCGGGGCAAACGCAACGAAATGGCAGGAGCTTCTTCGCGGGGCCTACCACTGCACGGCCGACGAGCGCAGCGCAGCGTGGAGCTATGGACTCAACGTATATTTCGAACTCGGCCCCGACGACGACTATGCCGGCAAGCCCTCGACATGGCACCACCACCACGATGTTCCTCATCCGTCCGCGACGATTGCCTTCGCGGAGAATGCCAGCGCAACGGACCACATCATGCCGAATTTCTGGGCCTCCGCGCAGGATACTTCGGACGTTGCGTCCACGCGCCATCTCCAGAAATCGAACTACACCTTCGTGGACGGCCACGCCGAGACGCGTGACTTCGCGACCATCTTTGCCCCCGTCACGCAAACTGACAGCTGGAATCCATCAACAGCCCGCTAACGTTCAAACTGCTACGCGTGCTTGCAGCGCTCTTTGTGGAGCCGGACGCCGCCCGGGCGGTTCGGTCCGGACGTGCCGGGCGGGAAGACCGGGCGCCTTTGCCGACCGGGCATTTCTCCTTGCGCCCCCGCACAAACTATGCGATGCAAAGTACTCCGCATTTCCAATCATTGGAAATGCCGTCCGCGGATTTTTCCAATCATTGGAATTTTCGCGGCCTTGGTGTATGTGAGGCGCCGATTTTGACGGGGAAAGTTCATCATGACAGTACGTACACGTTTCGCGCCCAGCCCGACGGGGCAGGTGCATATCGGAAATATTCGCGCCGCGATTTATAACTGGCTTTTCGCGCGGCACCACGGCGGGCAGTTCCTGCTGCGCGTCGAGGACACCGACCGCGAGCGCTCGACGCCGGAGGCCGTGAAGACCGTGCTCGATTCGATGGAATGGCTCGGCCTGAATTTCGACGAGCCGGCGCTTTACCAGACCACGCAGAAGGAAAAGCATCTCGCCGCGGCGGAGGATCTGCTGCGCCGCGGGCTCGCCTACAAGTTCGACAAAGGCGGCACCGGCAAAGAGGCGGTGCTTTTCAAGATGCCCGGCGAGAACATGGAATTCACCGATCTGATCAAAGGCACGATGAGAAAAGAAGCGAAGGACATGCAGGACTTCGTGATCGTCCGCTCCGATGGTAATCCGGTCTTCCATCTCGGCAATGTCATTGACGATGTCACGATGAGTGTCACGCATGTGATCCGCGGGGACGATCACGTTGAAAACACGTTCCGGCACATCGCACTCTTTCGCGCGATCGGCGCGGCGATTCCGCAATACGCGCATCTGCCGATGATCGTCAATGCGCAGGGCAAGCCGTATTCGAAACGCGATGGCGCGGCGTTCGTCGGCGATTTTCGCGAGCAGGGCTACGAGGCCGCAGCGCTGTTCAACTATCTCACGCTGATCGGCTGGTCGCCGGGTGGGGATCGCGAGATGATGACGCGCGACGAGATGGTGCAGCTTTTCACTCTGGATCGCGTGCAGTCGAAGGCGGGCCAGTTCGACCTGAAGAAATTCCAGAAGATGAATGTCTGGTATCTGCAGCAGGCGCCTGACGCGACGTGGGTACAGAAATTCCGCGAAATCTTCCCGCAGGCCGACGCCGAGATGCTTGCGAAAGTCATCCCGCTGATGAAACCGCGCGTGCGGAACTGGAAAGAGATTCCGTCAGCGATCTATTTCTTCTCCGAGGATTTTCCGGTCGATGCCGTCGCGAAGGAAAAGGTCCTCGGCGCGCAGGCCGCAAAGGATCTCGCGGTGGCCGCGCGGGACGCGCTGGCGGCGCTGGCAACGTTCGATGCGCCGTCCATCGAGGCTGCGCTTTGTTCCGTTGCTGATTCGCGCGGGCTGAAACATGTTGATGTGAAACAGCCGGTGCGCGTCGCGGTGACCGGCGTGGCTGGCGGCCCCGATCTGGCGCAGAGTCTTGCGATTCTCGGTCGCGAGCGATCGCTGTCGCGCATCGGCCGGGCCCTCTGATCCGATCCGGCCCGACCTGGCAAGTGAACTTCCAATGATTGGAAATTGAGGGCGCGGTCTTTTCCAATTGTTGGAAACAGTGCGCGCGGCGCCAAGTTCATGGTTTTGTGACGCGCAGGCGCATGAAGCGATTGGTGGCCTGAACCGGGTCTTGTACGACGACGTTGCGGGGGGAGGAGGTTCCCGTTTCGATGACCACGGCGCTGCCGCGCCAGACGCCAAGAGTGTTGGATGCAATGCAGGACCACGCGGCGAGGGCGGCGTCGGGACTGGTGGAGTCTTCGATATAGAGCGTCGCATCAATGCTGTTGGTGGCGCGCTGGAAGCACATCGCGAGCGTGCCGTTGGTCCAGATGGCGGACATGGCGGAACCGTCGTCGAAATTGGTCGGGTTCGAGCCGGTGACATACTCGAGGAGGTTGGGATAGCCGTCGCCATCGGGGTCTGCGTTGTAACTTCGATCCGCGGGAGAGGGGATCTGGAGCGAGTAGGCGTAGTAGTTGGATGACGAAAAGTCATCATCACGGATCACGCCGGTGCCGATGCCTGTCTCAATGGTGGCATTGGAGGGATTGGACAACAGGACGAAGAAGTCCCGGTCGGGTTCGCGCACGGTATTGCCGTAGATGATGACGACAATGGAGGTGGAGGTGGCGCCGGCAGGTATGGTGACCGTGCCGTTGGTCGCCATATAGTCCGTGCCGGCGATGGCCGTGTCATTCAGCGTGGAGAATGTCACAGACGCAGGCAGGCTGGAGGCGTCGGTCAATGTTACGGGGAAGATGAATTTTCTCGTGCTGCTGTTGCCTTCAAACATGAGAACGTCGCCGATTGAAACCAATGGCAAGGCGTCATCGTTGAGGATCGTGCCGATGGCTGTTGCGTCCGTGATCGTGACATTGACGGGATTCTGAATGATGACTTGGAAGGTCTTGTCCGCCTCATACATTGAGTTGTCAATCACGGCCACGGAGACAAATCCGGTGGCCGTGCCCGCCGGGATGACCAGCGTGCCATTTGTGGCGATGTAGTCAGTCCCGGCGACGGCCGTGCCGTTCGACGATGTAAAATCCACGCTGATGTCCGCGCCTGCGACTGCCGAAAGCACGACGGGAAACATGAACAGGCCTCCGCCTTCGTTCTGCGTAACATCGCCAATGGCGGCGCTGGGAACGGTGTCATCATCCAGGATGGTTCCAATACCCGATCCTCGACCCAGCGCTGCATTGGAGAGGCTCAAGATATTCAGTTGCAGCGTCTCGTTGTTTTCGAAAGCCGTGTCACCGTTGACGACAACTGTGACACCTCCTGTGACGGAGCCGGCGGGGATGATGAGGGTTCCGTTGGTGGCAATGTAATCGCTTCCGGCCGACGCCGTGCCGTTGCTTGTGGCATAGACAATGGTGACGGCAGAGGTCGGGGGCTTCGAGAGGGAAATGGAAAAAATAAGATTGGTTGTGCCGCCGTTTCCCTCAATGACGCTCGCATCGGATACGAAAACCGACGGCGGGCCGCTTGATACGACAGACAAAGCGACACCTCCAGCGGAATACAGGATGCCCCATTCCTTGCCTGTTCCAGGCGAAGGCAGGTTGTTGGTCAAGAAACTGTTCGTGGAGAATGAGCCTGAAATCGTGCCGCAAGAAATGACCTGAAACACCGCGCCATTCGACGGCGTGTAGCCGTTGGTCAATGAAACGCGAATAATGCCTGCAAGCGCCGCCGATTGTTGGATCGTCATGCGATTATGGAGAGAACTGTCGGCGGATGATGACGTATAAACGTTGGTGGTCACATTGGTGGTCACATTGGTGACGCCGACATCAATGTTCGTGGTGACGTAGATGATGAGGTTCGTAGAGGTGACATATACGAGTTGGAGGTTGTTCTGGGCAGGATTGGTTCCGCCAATAGTGAACGAAAGGGTTGCGTTGGTCTGCTGGACATAGCCGGCGGCGCAGACGAGGACGCCCGTGGGATCGCCGGGCGTCACCGTGCCTCCATTGAAAAGCGTGCCACGCACTCGACCCACGCCGCCGAATGTGGCGCCAGTCGAAACGATGACGGGGCCGTTGCCAAGTTCGGCAATTGGCGCATCATTCGTCGTGATCGGGCCATTGGGAACCAGAAAGAGTCGGCCTGTATTCACCAGAGTGACGCCTGTGTTGAAATTCGTGCCGGCAATCCAGAGCGTTCCGGTTCCGTTCTTTGTCAGGGCAATAATTTTGGACGCGCCATTTGAGAGCGCGGCTGCAAATGTGATGTTCGTGTTTTGAACGACAGTCACCGTTGTTGTAGCTGCGCCCGCGCTGGCATCGCTGATGATACCGGTTGACCCGGCCAGCCAGGGTACTGTGATCGAATAGCCGTTGAGATCGAGCAGCCCGCCGCCGGCGGTGAATCCGCCAGAGCCCAGCGCGTTGGTATTGTCAATTCGAAGAGTGCCGCCATTGACCAAGGTGCCCCCGCTGTATTTGTTGGAGACACCCAGATACAGATAGCCCGCGCCGGTCTTGTCGAGCCGGCATGCGACATTCGTCGATTCGGAAATCAGACAGTTGCTGACGATGATCGAACCGCCTGCATTGACGCTGAATTCGCCGTGATACCTGCCGCCAACCAGTTCGAGCCTGCGCGATGAGCCGTTACGAAATGTTACGGTGTTCGTGTCGGCGCTCACGAAAATGCCATTGTAGCCGGCGAACTGCAGTTTTGAATCATTGGTCGTCGCGGAATTTTCGAATATACGGTTCGATACGGTGCAGAAAAGCTGGCCGACCTGCAGCACTCCGCCGGTGGCCTGCGACGAATCAATGCCGATGACTGCGGCCGAACCGGTGCTGCCGAAGGCAACGCGGCAGTTCGTGCCCGGGATGCCATCGGGGAACCAGTTGCTTGAAGCCAGCCAGACGGCGCCCGTTCCGGCCGGACCTCCGTCCCACCGGTAAAGCTGCGAAAGAAAAATGTTATCCAGCCGGTTGGTCTGGGCAATGATTCCGCTCCGGGAGATCGCGAGCTTGATGCTTTGAACATTGGTCTTCATGGTCGCGAAGGCTGCTTCAGAATTGGTCGGGATACCGATCCAGCCGCCGGATGCCAATCCGTCGGCGGCGATCAGATATGATTCCAAGACGCCGGGAGGGGGAGGCACCAGCGTCTTGTAAAAATAGTTGTTTCCGCTCGAAAGCCTGACCTCCACGGCATCGGCATCAACGGTATCCGAGATCAGATCAAACCCGATGGTATTGACGCCCGATGTGGTCCAGTTGCCCGTGAATCTGCCGCTTGAGCTGGTGTTGGTCGCGAAAAGAATGCCTTGATCCGAGTAGCCGCCTCCAAAGGGATCTTGCGCGATGAATTTCAGTTTTGCCTGGCCATTGGTGTAAATCCACACCGAACCGTCCCCGCTATTCACCGTTGAGCCGATCCACCCCGAAAGGTTGGTGGCAAACGTCTCGGTATAGACCTGGGCGGCGTGCGCGCGCATCGCGCAGGCAACCAGCAGCCATGTCAGGCAAACTCTTTTAACTGTCCGGCACAAGGGGTACGGCCTCCGGGTCAAACCGATTAGAAGTAGCATAATAAATGCCAGAAAAGCGAGTTTGTTAATCGTCTTTCTCGCATCGTGGAATCATCTTTACACAATCACGCGGCGTCCTAAACTCAACCTCAGGAACTTTAATTGATTTTCAGTTTGCCGGGCACGGCGTGGCGGATTCATGGAAAGCGGATCGTAATTTCCAATGATTGGAAACTGGTGCCGCGGTCTTTTCCAATCATTGGAAAGTCCGTACGCGGCCGCAGGGGATGAAAATGAGCGAGGAACTTCAACAGCTTCGGGCCGAGTTTGAACGGGCAAGAGATGATCTAGACCGCGTGTTCCGGCTCCTGCCCGACCGCTTCTTCCGCGTGGACAGCCAGGGAGTGATCGTCTCGGCGGCGCGCGGACTTTCGGCCGCGGGGACCTCCGGCGGCGAACTGGACAGCGCCTGCGACGGACAACGCCTGGACGAAGCGGCGGGCCGTGTCACCGGCATGATGTTGCAACGCGCCGTCGAGGAATGTCTCACGACCGGCCGGCGCACGGTGCTGAAATATGAGGGCGAGGCTGGCGACACCGGCCGGCTGTTCGAGGCCATCCTCCTGCCAATGGCTGGCGAACAGGCCGCCATCTTCATCCGCGATGTCACGCGCGACGCCCGCGTGGAACTGCAGTTCCGCCAGGCCCAGAAGATGGAAGCCATCGGCCAGCTCGCCGGCGGCTTCGCCCACGACATCAACAATCTTCTCACCATCATCCTTGGCAACATCGAATTGCTGAGCAGCAAACTTCCCGCTGTTGCCGGGCCCGAGTTTGACTCGATGCGGCAGGCCTCCGAACGTGGCGTCGCGCTCATCAGCCAGCTGCTGGCCTTCGGCCGCCGCCAGATACTTCATCCGCGCATCGTCAACATCAACGACACCATCCTGCAAACGGCGAAACTGCTCCGGCGCCTGCTCGGCGAAAACATCCGCATCGAAACCACGCTGGCCGCCGACCTGGGCAACGTACGCGTTGATCCCGCCCAGATTGACCAGGTCATCATGAACCTGGCCGTCAACGCCCGCGACGCGATGCAGGACGGCGGAACGATCACCTTTTCCACCGCAAATATTGTCATCTCCGGCGATGACGATTCCGAGACGTCCGGCATCTCCCCGGGTGAATACATTTCGCTCGTCGTCAGCGACACCGGCGACGGCATGTCGGCTGACATACTCGCCCACATCTTCGAACCGTTTTTCACCACGAAAAAAATCGGCAAAGGCACGGGCCTCGGCCTCGCCACCGTCTACGGCATCATCAAGCAAAGCCACGGCCACATCACCGTCACCAGCGCGCCGCGCCGCGGAACGGCCTTCCGCATCCTGCTGCCCCGCGCCTCCGCCGGCGAGACCAACCACGGAGACCGGCCGCAAACCGCCGACACCGGCGACCTGCGCGGCAACGAAACCATCCTTCTGGTCGAGGACGAAGAACCCATCCTCAAGCTCTGCGCCACCTTCCTGTCCCGCTACGGATACCAGATCCTCAGCGCCGGCAGCGGCGAAGAAGCCCTCGGCCTGCTCGCGCGCAAACCCGAGGTCGTTGATCTTCTCCTCACCGACGTCGTCATGCCCGGCATTCACGGCGGCGAACTCGCGCGCCGCGTCGCGCGCCAGCGCCCGGGCATCCGCGTGCTTTTCATGTCCGGCCACCCCGACGAAACCGTCGAACAGGCCGGCATTGAAGCCGGCGGCACCAACTATCTGGCCAAGCCCTTCCGCGGCCTCGACCTGATCCGCAAAGTCCGCGCGCTGCTCGACGCCCCCGCGGTTTGAACCTCTTCGCCCCCGCCTCAAAATCTGAATTCCCAAGAAAAATCCTTTCGGCTATTTTCTCCCCGCGCAATTTCGCGCCCACAGGAGAAACGGAAATGAAGAAACTCGTTGCAGCAGCCCTTGCACTCGTCATCGGCCTCGCACTCACCTCCTTCGCCAAAGAGAAGGAAGGCGCCGACCACAAAGCCGGCGACAAAGGCGTCATCACCGGTGAAATCATCAAGAAAGACGGGCCGAAAATCACCGTCAAGGGCGAAAAAGAAACGCTCCTTCTCTTCCCCTACTGGCGCGGCGGAATGCCCAAGGACGGCGGCGGCTTCGACAAGGAAATGGTCGCCAAGCTCGCCCCCTTCAAAGTCGGCGACCACGCCAAAGTCGAGTGGACCATGCAGGAACATTACCGCATCGACAGCATCGAAAAAATCAACGGCGGTGATCGCAAGCGCGAAGAGAAATAGCCCGCGCGATCATTCCAAACTTCCAATCATTGGAAGTTTGCGCCGCGGAATTTTCCAATGATTGGAACTCGCGCTGATTTTCCATCGCATTTCCGGTCGCGGAAAAAACAGGCGCGCTCCGTCGCGGGGCACGCTTGTAGCTCTTGCCTTCCGGATTCTGATCGGCCGTTGAGCGTCCAGCCGACGAGGGCGGCCTGCACGCGCAAGCTGCAAAGAATTGCCGCACGCGAAAGCCTCCCGTACTTTCCCGCCATGACAAATTTCGACGAAATCGTGGACCGCCGCGGAACCGGCAGTCTGAAATGGGACAAATATCGCGACCGCGATGTCCTTCCACTGTGGGTCGCCGACATGGATTTTCGCGCGCCGCCGGAAGTGACCGCGGCCTTGCGATCGCGCGCCGACCACGGCGTCTTCGGCTACACCGTTCCGTATCCCGAAGTCACCGATGCGGTCCTCGACTATTTACTCACGCGCCACCGCGTCGAAGCGCGCGCCGAATGGATCGTCTGGCTGCCCGGCCTTGTTCAGGGAATCAATTTGTGTTGTCGCGCCGCCGGGAATTCCGGCGACGCCGTGATGACTTCGACGCCCGTCTATCCGCCCTTCCTCAGTTCACCCGGATTTTCCGACCGCAGACTCATCACGGTTCCGTTGCGGCTGGATGGCAACGTTTGGAATTTTGATTTCGACGCGATGGAAAAATCCGTCACGGCCGAAACGAAACTTCTGATTTTGTGCAGCCCGCACAATCCCGTCGGACGCGTCTGGCGTCGCGACGAACTCGAGCGCGTGCTCGAATTCTGCGAGCGGCACGATTTGCTTTTGTGCTCCGATGAAATCCACTGCGACCTGATTCTCGACGACGTTCCTTTCGTCCCGACGCTCTCGCTCGGCACACGCGCCGCGAAGCGGACGATCACGCTGCTCTCGCCCAGCAAAACCTACAACCTGCCCGGCCTCTCGTGCGCCTACGCGGTGATTCCCGACGCGCAACTGCGCGCGCGGTTCAAGCACGTCTGCCGCGGAATCGTTACGGAAGTCAACGCCTTCGGTTTCACCGGCTGCGTCGCCGCCTACCGCCACGGCGAACCGTGGCGCCGCGACCTCATCGCCTATCTGCGCGCCAGCCGCGATCTCGTTTACAAGTTTTTCGCCGCTCATCTTCCTCAATTGAAAATCGCGCCGATGGAGGCAACCTATCTGGCGTGGTTCGATGCGCGACCCCTCGGCGTCGAAAATCCGCACAAACTTTTCGAGGATCACGGCGTCGGCCTCTCGAACGGAAACGACTTCGGCGCGCCCGGATTTCTGCGCCTGAATTTCGGCTGCCGCCGCGTCATGCTGCTCGAAGGCCTCGAAAGAATGAAGCGCGTGTGCGAATCGGTCTGCCGGTGAAGAATCTGGTGCGCTCGGCGGGGGTCGAACCCACAACCTTCAGCTTCGGAGGCTGACGCTCTATCCAGTTGAGCTACGGGCGCACTTCAAAAAACACGATAAACACAATGGTTTCACATCGCAAGCACGCACTTGTTTTGACCCCAAATCGCGTAAAAGACTGCCAGGCTTGTGCGCTGTCTGCGACGTATCGAGCCTTGCACGATGGAAATTTCAACATGCATGGCTGAATGGTGGTGCCCTTGATGGCGACGCATCGCGACGCCATCCTGAATTCCAACGCACCGCCTGCATCGGTCGCGGGCTCGTGAATGGCTTGGACAAAACGCGGCGCATCGGAAGTATGAATGAGAACGCTTCCGCCGATTTGCAGTGTCACAAAATCCGGCAACACACGCGTCACGTCGGCCTTCGGAACCGCTCGTACGAACTGCTCACAGGCACGGAACCGCCGCGTAAGTTCTCGACAGCGTCCAGTCGGAAAAAAGCCGTCCATGGGCGCGGGTGCGATCAGTGAAGCCCTGCTCAGTGAAAAAACGTCCCGGTTCTTGCAGTCGGAGACCGACCTTCCGACTGCTCGCGAATGCGCCTCAACACTTCATCTCCTGACGCAACCTCGACGTTTTGAGCAGAGGCAGTCCAACTCCACCTTTCACCCGCGCATCTACGTGATCAGATTCACAGGCGGGGATCATTTGTATTCCGGTGAGCTATTTCCCAATTGTTGACGTGAGATTCCGGTTCCATCCTGCACCCAACGCTTTGATCAGAGATACACTCATGGAGAGGCGCTGACCGCGAAGCTGGATGACTGTTTGTTCGTGCGTCAGGACGGTTGTCTGAGCGGTGATGACATCGAGGTAGGCTTCGACACCGGATTTGTAGCGATTGGTCGAAATCTCAAGTGTGCGACGGGCGAATATCAGCGCCGCATTTTCTTCTTCCAACTGCTCTGCAAGAAATCGTTGCGCGGCTAATTGGTCTTCCACTTCTTGAAAAGCGCTCAGAACAGTCTGCCGGTAACTCGCGACAGTGCCGTCATAGGCAGCCTTGGCAGATTCGATCTGGGCGCGCGTACGCCCGCCGGTGAAGAGCGGAACTTGCAACGATGGTCCGATGGCCCACAACCGGCTCGGCAAGTCAAAGAGCGAGCTTGCACTGATGGATTCAAATCCGCCGGAGCCGTTCAGCAGAAGTCGCGGATAGAACGCGGCGGTCGCGATTCCGATATCCGCGTTGGCCGCGGCCATGCGGCGTTCGGCGGCCGCTATGTCGGGTCGCCGCTCCAGCCACTCACTCGGAACGGCGAGCGGAATGGCGGGAAGATTTGTCGAGGAAACCGTGTCGGGCGTTAGCGCAAAAGTCGTCGCCGGTTTTCCGCAGAGCACGGCGAGCGCGTGACGTAACTGGGCGCGCTGCAAATCAACCGCCGGAATCGCGGCTTGCGCGCTCTTCAATTGCGTCTCGGCCTGCGCGACGTCGAGTTCCGTGGCGACTCCATTCTTATGCCGGCTCTGCGTTAGTTCCACCGCGCGCTGATAGGCACCGACCGTTTCCTGAAACAGAGCCGACTTCGCGTCAAGCGCGCGCAGCGCGAAGTAATCGATGGCGACCTCCGCCTGAACCGCCAGCTTCGCCGCTTCGAGATCATCGGCGGATGCGGCCAGCTTCGCGTTCGCGCTTTCGACTTCGCGGCGGACGCGGCCCCACAGATCAACTTCCCAGCTCGCATCGGCGGAGACGTTGTAACTGTTGAACGTCCTGCTCTTGCCCGCCGCAGTGGGCGACGCATTGGCGCTCGTGCGCTGTCGCGATGCCGATGGCGCGCCGTTGATCTGCGGATAAAAATCCGCGCGCGCAAGATTCGCAGCGGCCCGAGCCTGTTCGAAGTTCGCAAGCGCGACAGCCAGCTCTTGGTTGTTCGTCGTCGCGAGCATTTCAAGACGGTTCAATTCCGCATCGTTGAAAACCTGCCACCATGCACCGCGCGGAATATCGGCGGAAGGTTGCGCGGTCTTCCACTCGCCGGCATTCGTGATCGCGGCATCGCCAAATGCGACGGGCATGACATTCGTCGGCATCGCTTCAGGCCGATGATAGTCCGGCCCGACCGAGCCGCAGCCCGCCAGTAAAGCCGCCGCGCCTGCCGCCAACGCGAAGCGGGTCGTAGATTCCCAATGATTGGAAACTGACGGCGCGCAAATTTCCAATGATTGGAAATTCGGCGCGTGAAGTTTTTTTGATTTCATTTTCATATCGTCGCGTCTGCTGGTGCTGTGGTTTCCACGCCAAGCCCGCGCAGCCTGCGCTTCAATGCGGCCAGCCGCAGGCGGACTTTTTCGATGGTCAGATAGATGACCGGCGTGGTGTAGAGCGTCAGCACTTGGGAAATCATGAGCCCGCCGACGACGGCGATGCCGAGCGGGCGGCGAAGCTCGGATCCCGCACCCATGCCGATGGCGAGCGGAACGGAGCCGAGCAAGGCGGCCATCGTGGTCATCATGATTGGACGAAAACGGACCACGCAGGCTTGGTAGATCGCTTCTTCCGGAGTCAGGCGCTGCTGTCGTTCGGCGTCGAGCGCGAAGTCGATCATCATGATCGCATTTTTTTTCACGATGCCCATGAGCAGGATGATGCCGATGAACGAAACCAATGAGAGATCGTAAGCAGTTACGATCATCGCGAGGATCGCGCCGAGGCCGGCGGAGGGCAGCGTCGAGAGAATCGTGAGCGGATGAATGAGACTTTCGTAGAGCATCCCGAGCACGACATAGACGGCGATCAGCGCGGCGGCGATGAGCAGCGGCATGTTGCTGAGCGATGACTGAAACACCTGTGCGGTTCCCTGAAAGCTGCCATGCACCGTGGACGGCATGTGGAGTTCTTCGGTGGATTGGCGAAGAATTTCCGTGGCGTCTCCGAGCGCGACGCCGGGCGCGAGATTGAACGACAGCGTGACGGCGGGAAACTGGCTCTGGTGATTCACGGACAGGCTCGTGTTCGAAACTTCGAACTTCGCGACGCTGCTCAGCGGAACCTGGCGACCGGTGTTGGAGCGGACGTAAATCTTGTTCAGCGCGGCCGGATCAAGTTGCAGCGATGGGTTCGCTTCGAGCACAACGTGATGCTGGTTGTAGGCCGTGTAAATCGTCGAAACCTGCCGCTGGCCGAACGCGTCGTAGAGCGTGTTATCAATCGAGATGAGCGAAACGCCCATGCGCGCCGCGGCGTCGCGGTCAATCACGACATTCATTTGCAAGCCGCTCGTCTGCTGGTCGCTGGTCACGTCGCGGAGTTCAGGCGCCTGGCGAAGTTTGTCCACCAGCTTCGTGGACCATTCGCCAAGTTCGTTGAGGTCTGAAGCCTGGAGCGCATATTGAAACTGCGCCTTGCTCAACCGCCCGCCGATGCGGAGATCCTGAACGGCCTGGAGGTACAGGTTGATGCCGACGACCCGGCCGAGTTGCTTGCGCAGGCGGTTCACGACCACGTCCGCGCTGTCCTTTCGCTCGGGCAGCGGCTTGAGCGTGATGAACATTCGTCCGTTGTTCGCCGTCGAGCTGCCTTGCGCCGCGCCGATGAACGACGCGAGACTTTCCACCGCTGGATCGGCGAGCACGATGCCCGCAACCTTCTTTTGCAGCTCAGCCATTGCCGAAAAAGAAATGTCCTGCGATGCCTCGGTTGTTCCCATCAGCACGCCCGTGTCCTGCTGCGGGAAAAATCCCTTCGGCACGATGCGATACAGATAGATCGTGCCGATCAGCGTGAGCACCGCGACGATGAGCGTGAATGCGTGATGGCGAAGAATCCATCGCAGCCCGGCTTCGTAGTGCCAGAGCAACCACTGGTATCCGCGTTCACAAATTCGGCTAAACCAGTTGGGCTTCGGCATGTCTTCCTCGGCTTGCAGGAATCGCGAGCAAAGCATCGGAGTCAGCGTGAGCGAGATCACGCCGGACACGAGAATCGCGAGGCTCACCGTCACGGCGAATTCATGGAACATCCGGCCCACGAGTCCGCTCATAAACAAAAGAGGAATGAAGACCGCGATCAGCGAAAGACTCATCGAGACGACGGTGAAACCGATTTGTCGCGCGCCCTTGAACGCCGCCGCCATCGGCTTCTCTCCGTGTTCGATGAACCGCTGGATATTCTCGATGACCACAATCGCATCATCCACGACGAAGCCGACCGAAATCGTGATCGCCATCAGCGAAAGATTGTCGAGGCTGTAATCGAGCAGATACATGAGCGCGACCGTTCCCGACAGCGCGAGCGGAACCGTGATGCACGCAATGAACGTCGGCCACAGCCGGCGCAGAAAAATAAACACGACCATCACGACCAGCGAGATGCTGAGCATCAGCGAAATCTGCACGTCGTGAACGGACGCGCGGATCGTCTTCGTGCGGTCACTCACAATCGAAAGTTTCACTGACGGAGGCATCCATCGCTCAAGCTGTGGCAGCGCGGCGCGAATGCGATCCACGGTTTCAATCACGTTTGCGCCCGCCTGCTTTCGGACGATCACCAGCACCGCCGCATTCGTCCCCGACCAGCCGGCGAGGCGATTGTTCTCCACGCCTTCAACCGCGCGACCAAACGCATCGAGCTTCACCGGCGTCTTGCCGCGCTGCGTGAGGATGAGCTTCTGATACGGCTCCGGGTCCGTCATCTGGCCGTTGATCACAATCGTGTGCGTGATTGCGTCTCCGTCGAAACTTCCGAGCGGCAGATTTACATTCGCTTGTGCGAGCGTTGCACGGATATCCTCCAGACTGACGTTCGCTGCCGCGAGCGCCGACGGATTCACCTGCACGCGCACGGCCGACCGCGCCGCGCCGCTGATCGTCGCCTGGCTAACGCCCTCGATCTGGCTCAGCTTCTGGCCGAGGATCGAATCCGCGAACTCGAAAATATCCGGCAGCGGCAGCGTTGGCGACGTGAGAGCCATGATCATGATCGGCGCATCCGCCGGGTTCACCTTGTGATACGTCGGCGGTGCCGGCAGGTTGATCGGCAGGTCGCTCGCCGATGCATTGATCGCCGCCTGTACATCGCGCGCGGCCCCGTCAATCTTGCGGTTCAGGTCGAATTGCAGCGAGATGTTGCAGCCGCCCAGCGTGCTGACCGACGTCATTTCCGACACGCCCGCGATCTGCCCGAGTCTGCGCTCCAGCGGCGTCGCGAGCGACGAAGCGACCGTCGCCGGGTCCGCGCCCGGTAGCGATGCCTCGACCGAGATCATCGCGAAATCCACGCGCGGAATCGCCGCGACCGGCATGTAGCGATACGCCGCCGCTCCGCTCAGAAACAGCCCCATCGCCAGCAGCGAAGTCGCCACCGGACGTTTAATGAATGGCTCGGAGATGTTCATGGTTGGCGGCTGTAAGTACTCTACAATACGAAGTACTTTAATTTACAATAGTTGGAAGTTTGGCTGAGTCCTTTTTCCAATCATTGGAAATTTCCGATGCATCGACATCGGTCTTGCGGCGGCGGAAGCGGGCGGAGATGCGGTCGAGGTAGAGATAGATGACGGGCGTGGTGTAGAGCGTCAGGAATTGGGAGAGCAGCAGGCCGCCGACGATGGAGATGCCAAGCGGGCGGCGGAGTTCGGAGCCGTTGCCGTGCTGGAGCGCGAGGGGGAGCGCGCCGAGCAGCGCGGCCATCGTCGTCATCATGATCGGGCGGAAACGCAGGAGGCACGCTTTGTAGATGGATTCCTCGGGCGACAGTTTTTCCACGCGTTCGGCTTCGAGCGCAAAGTCGATCATCATGATCGCGTTTTTCTTCACGATGCCGATGAGGAGGATGATGCCGATGAGCGAGATCAGCGACATCGGATCGCGGCAGACGATCATCGCGACGAGCGCGCCGACGCCGGCGGACGGGAGGCTGGAAAGAATCGTGAGCGGGTGGATGTAGCTTTCGTAGAGGACGCCGAGGACGATGTAGATGACGATGATCGCGGCGAGAATCAGGAACGGTTCGCTCTTGAGCGAGGTGCGGAATTCGGCGGCGCTGCCGGAGTACGAAGTGGCGACGGTTTCGGGCAGGGCGATTTCCGTCGAGGCGCGGCCGATGGCTTCGACGGCTTCGCCGAGCGATTTGCCGGGCGCGAGGTTGAACGAGAGCGTGATCGCGGGGAACTGGCCTTCGTGGACGATGGATAGCGGCGCGGTGCCGATCTTCACGGAGGCGAAGGCGGTGAGCGGGATCATCTGGCCGGTCGTGGATTTGACGTAGATTTTGTCGAGCGATTCGGGCGATTGCTGGAACTGCGGATCGACTTCGAGGACGACGCGATATTGGTTGAGCTGCGTGAATATCGTCGCGACCTGGCGCTGGCCGAAGGCGTCGTAGAGCGTGTCGTCAATCGCCTGCGGAAGGATGTTGAGACGCGATGCCTTTTCGCGATCCACGCTGACGCTGACCTGCATCCCGCCGCTTTGCTGGTCGCTGGCGACATCGGAGAGTTCCGGCTGCTGTTGCAATTTGGTCAGCAGCTTCGTGCCCCATTCGGCGAGTTCGGCGCTGTCGGCGTCTTGCAGCGTATACTGGTATTGCGTGCGGCTGACGCGGCTGTCGATCTGCACGTCCTGCGCGGCCTGCATGAAAAGCGTGATGCCATGCACGGATTCGGTCGCCGCGCGAAGCCGGTTGATGATGTCGGCGGCGCTCGTGGTGCGTTTGTCGAGGGAATTGAGGTTGATGTAGAGCCGGCCGGAATTCACGGTCGCGTTCACGGTGCCCGCGCCGACGAACGATGCGACGCTCTTCACATCGGGATCGCGTCGCACGATGTCGGCGATCTCCCGCTGGCGCGCGACCATCGCCTTGTACGAGATGGACTGCGCCGCGTCGGTGACGCCAACGATGAGACCGGTGTCCTGCTGAGGCAGCAGTCCTTTCGGAATGAAAACATAACGCATGACCGTGGCGACCAGCGTTGCGGCGGCGATGAACAGCGTGAAGAGTTGATGCCGAAGCACCCATTGCAGACTGCGGTCATACACGCCGAGCATGCCTTTGAAAAATCCTTCGGTGAGCTGGAAAAACTTTCCGTGCTTCTCTTCGCTTTCGCTGCGCAGCAAACGCGCGCACATCATCGGCGTGAGCGTCAACGAAACGAACGCAGACACGGCGACAGCGACGCTCAACGTGATCGCGAATTCGCGGAAGAGCCGGCCGACGATGCCGGTCATGAAGAGCAGCGGAATGAAAACCGCGATGAGCGATACGCTCAGCGAAACGATGGTGAAGCCGATCTGCTTCGCGCCTTTGAGCGCGGCGTCCATCGGCTTGTCGCCGGCCTCGATGAAGCGGACGATGTTCTCGATCATCACAATCGCATCGTCCACGACGAAGCCCGTCGAAATCGTCAGCGCCATGAGCGAAAGATTGTCGAGGCTGAAGCCGAGCAGCTTCATGATGCCGAACGTGCCGATGAGCGTGAGCGGAAGCGCTATGCTGGGAATTACCGTGGCCCAGAACTTCCGCAGGAAAACGAAGATGACCATCACGACGAGTCCGACGGTGAGCAGCAGCGTGAACTGAACATCCGTGATCGAAGCGCGAATCGTTTCGGTGCGGTCGCCGAAGATCGCGAGCTTCACCGACGAGGGCAGCGCGGTGCGAAGTTTCGGCAGCAGCAGCTTCACGCGATCCACGGTCTGGATGATGTTCGCGCCGGGCTGCCGCTGGATGTCGAGCAGCACGGCGGGATGGCCGTCAACCCAGCTCGCGAGCCGGACGTTCTCGACGTTGTCCACCGTTTCCCCGAGATCGGAAATACGGATCGGCGATCCGTTGCGATAGGCGATGATGACGTTGCGATAATCGGCGGCGGAAAAAATCTGGTCGTTCGCGTTGATCGCATACGACTGGCGCGCGCCGTCGAAGCTGCCTTTCGGCGCGTTGATGCTGCTTTGAATCAGCGCAACGCGGACATCATCGAGACTCAGGCCGAGCGACGCAATCGCGGCGGGATTCACGCGAACGCGTACGGCGGGCTTCTGATTTCCCTCGATGGTCACAAGCCCGACGCCGCTGACTTCGGAAAGTTTCTGAGCGAGCGTCGTGTCGGCAAGATCGTTCACCTTTTCGAGCGGCAGCGAATCGGATGTGAGCGCGAGCGTGAGAATCGGCGTGTCGGCGGGATTCACTTTGTTGTACGTCGGCGGATTCGGCATCCCCGTCGGCAGCACACCGCGCGCCGCGTTGATCGCGGCCTGCACGTCCTGCGCGGCCGCATCAATGTCGCGCTCCAGTTCGAATTGCAGCGTGATCGTCACGTTGCCGAACGAACTGACCGACGTCATCGTGCCGAGCCCGCTGATCTGGCCGAACTGCCGTTCCAGCGGCGTCGTGACCGACGATGCCATCACGTCCGGACTCGCGCCCGGATATTGCGCCACGACCTGGATCGTCGGGAAATCCACCGGCGGCAGCGCCGAAATCGGCAGCAGGCTGTAGCCCAGCAGCCCCATCAGCAGGATGCCTACCATGAGCAGCGAAGTCGCGACGGGCCGCTTGATGAATGGCTCGGAGATGTTCATGGCTTGAAGTTCAAATTACTTTCCATTTCGAAGTTCGTTGATTTCCAATCATTGGAAGTTGGGGCGGCGGGAATTCCCAATGATTGGAAATTACGGTCAGTTTTCCGCCGCCGGTTTTTTGTGTTCGTGCGTTCGCGGCGGGTCGCTGCCGGGAGCATTTGTCGAAGCACCATCGGCAGATTTTCTTTTTCCGCTCCATCCGGATTTCGGCGATGCACCGTCAGGCGCGGAACCGGGCTGCTGCGGTTCGATGGGTTTCACTTTGGAACCCGGTTGCAATTTGTACTGGCCGTCCACGACGACGCGCTCGCCAGCCTTGAGGCCGTCGTCGATCAGTGCGAGTCCGCTTTCGATTTGCGCAACCTTCACCGCGCGCATTTCGACGGAGAGGTCTTCGTTGATGACGTAAGCGAAGGCACCGGCTGGGCCGCGCTGGACGACCGATGCGGGCACGACGAGTCCGTCTTTGCGCGTGGAAAGCAGTAGGCGCGTGTTGATGAACTGACCCGGCCAGAGACGAAGAGTTTCGTTCGGGAATGTCGCCTTGAGTTTGATCGTGCCGGTGCTTGTGTCGATCTGGTTGTCGATGACCGCGAGCTTTCCCTCCGCCAGCACGTTCGTATTGTCGCGACCGACTGCGAGCACGGTGAAGTCCGCCGCCTCGCGTTGCAATTTCGAGAGCGACTGCTCCGGAAGCGTGAACAGAACGGAGATCGGCTTGAGCTGCGTTACGACCACGATTCCGTTCGCATCGTTCGCGTGAACGATGTTGCCCGCGTCCACCTGACGGATACCGACGCGCCCATCAATCGGCGAGCGGATCGTCGTGTAATCGAGCTGAACTTTCGTGCTGTCAATCGCAGCCTGATCGGACTTGATTGACGCCTCCAGTTGCGAGACGAGCGCCTTCTGTGTGTCGTAAATCTGCTGCGTCACGCCTTCGGTTTTGAGCAAATTGGCGTAGCGCTCCAAATCCACGCGCGCGTTCGCGAGCGCCACTTCGTCTTGCGCCTTGCGCGCTGTGGCCTGATCGAGCGACGCCTGAAAAGGAGCCGGATCAAGCTCCGCCAGCACATCGCCAGCGTGAACATCCTGGCCTTCCGTGAACAGCACCTTCAGCAATTGTCCGTCCACACGCGAATGCACCGTCACCGTATTGAATCCTTGCACAGTTCCGAGACCGTCGAGATAAACTGGCACGTCCTTCATAACGACGATGCCTTCGACGACGGGCACAGGAAAATTCTTCGCCGGGCCGCCCGCGCCCGCCGCTCCGGCGCCGCCGCCTGCGGTCGCCTCCAATGAAGGATGAAAATGTTTATAAATTCTCCAAACACCCAATCCCATCAGGGCGAGCACCGCCAGAAAGATGATTCCTCCGCCCCGTTTTCGAGGCGGTGGGCCCGATTCTGCTGCCGGATCATTTCCATTTTTTCGCAAGCCCGATTCATCAGAATTAGTATTCATAAATTCGCATTCAAATCTATTTCACCGGAACATTACATTTCGCACACCGATGCAACGCTGCCGGCACTTTTACTGCTGACGCGCGCGCGCAACATAACGTTCATTTTCCCCCCATATTGCACACATCAGGGAACATCAGTCTCGTATATTCAGATGATTGAGGAATCCGATCCCGCGACTTTCCAATCATTGAAAAATTCGAATCTGCGTTCGCAACCGCCGCGACTGTATTTCCGCGGTGGCAGAGCGGCCTTGCTGTGGCGAAGATTTCGTGAGACGAACAACACGAGGTGACAACGTGAAAACAGAAAACAAATCAATTTTAGCCGCGCGAATCGCCGGCATCGTGGCGGCGGTCCTTGCGGGCGCGGCCAGAGCGGAAACCGCTGGCGCGGGCGCGCGAATCTGGATCGGCACCTACACGACACGCGGCAGCGAGGGCATTTATTCGCTATCCATGAATCCGCAGACGGGTGAGCTCTCCGCGCCTGCGCTCGCCGCGAAGGCCGACAATCCTTCTTTTCTCGCGCTGCATCCGACGCGGAAATTTCTTTATGCTGTCAACGAGACCGGCCGTTTCGAAGGCAGGCCCGTCGGGGCGGTCGTCGCCTTTTCCGTGGATGCGCAGGCCGGCAAACTGGCCGAAATGAATCGCGAGGGAACCGGCGGCGCCGCGCCATGCCACCTCAATGTTGACCCGTCTGGCAAATGCCTTGTCGTCGCGAATTATACCGATGGCAATGCCGCCGCGTTTCCGATCGCCGCTGATGGCCGGCTTGAAAAAATGTCGCAGCTCGTGAAGCACGAAGGCCACGGCGCCAATGCCAGCAGGCAAAAATCCCCGCACGCCCACGGCGTCACGTTCTCGCCGGCCGGCGACATCGTCTTCGTTCCCGATCTGGGAATCGACAAGATCATGGCCTACAAGCTCGACGTCGCGAAAGGTTCGCTTTCGCCTGTCGGATCGGCCACCGCCAGCGTCGAGCCCGGCTCCGGCCCTCGTCACATCGTGTTCAATACCGCCGGAACTTTCGCGTATTCGATCAATGAAATCCTCGCGACGGTCTCGCAATTTTCATGGGATGCCGCGCGCAGCAGCCTGAAACTTGTGCGGTCCGTTCCATCGCTGCTCGGGAATTTTCCGGGCCAGAATACCGCCGCGGAAATTGCGATTCATCCGAATGGAAAATTTCTCTACTCGTCGAATCGCGGTCACGACAGCATCGCCGTTTTCACGCTCGATGAAAAATCCGGATCGCCGAAGTTGATCCAGAATTTCCCGTCCGGTGGACGCGCCCCACGTAATTTCGCGATTGATCCGTCGGGAATATTTCTGCTCGCCGCGCACCAGGATACCGACAACATCGTCGTCCTGAAAATTGACTCCGACACCGGGAAACTTTCCGACACGCATTTCGGCGCGAAGATTCCCGCGCCCGTTTGCGTCCTCTTTCAGTAACGACAGGCCCCTTCCGCCAGTCATGCCGGCCGCTTTCCCGCCGGATGGAAAAATCATCCGGCTCGCGTAGTGTTCGCCAGAGGACAGAACACGGAGTGAGACAATGAAGATCGCGATAATCGGTGCGACAGGGTGGATCGGCGGGACAGTGACACATGAACTGCTGCGGCGCGGACACGACGTCACGGCCGTTGCGCGCGATCCGGCGAAACTTGCAACCAAACATGCGAGGCTTTCCGCGGTTCATGCGGACCTTAAAGACGGCGCGTCGATTTCGAAGGCGGTGGCCGGTCATGATGCGGTGATCGCCTCCGTCGCGAGCCGGAAGGATGGCGTCGCAGGATTTCAAGTCTCGACGGCGAAGTTACTGCTGGCGATTTTGCCGCGCGCTGGCGTGAAGCGATTGATCTGGGTCGGCGGCGCGGGGAGTCTCGAAGTTGCACCCGGAATGCGCCTTGTCGATTCGCCGGAATTTCCAGCGCAGTGGAAACAGGAGGCACTTGCGCAGGCCGACACACTCGAAGTCTTCCGCCAATCAAACGCCGCGCTCGATTGGACGTTTTTATCTCCGCCCGCGATGATCGGACCGGGGCTGCGAACTGGAAAGTACCGCACAGGAGAAAACAAACTCCTCGCGAACGAGAAGGGCGAAAGCACGATCTCCGTTGATGACTTTGCCATGGCGCTGGTGGACGAACTCGAAAAACCGAAACACATCCGCGCCCGCTTCACGGTCGCCTACTGAACAGACCGCGGCTACGCGGCCTCGATGTCCACGACAAGATTTTCCATGATGTAGTCACGGCGGTCCGGCGTGTTCTTACCCATGTAAAATTGGAGCAGTTCGGGAATGTGGTGCTGGTCCACGATGTCCACCGGCGTGAGCTTGATTTCCTTTCCGATGAATTGCTTGAACTCGCCGGGTGAAATTTCGCCGAGGCCCTTGAACCGCGTGATCTCGCAGCCCTTGCCGAGTTTCTTCGCGGCCTCATCGCGCGCGGTTTCGCTGTAGCAGTAGATCGTTTCCTTCTTGTTGCGCACGCGGAAGAGCGGCGTTTCCAGAATCTGGACGTGGCCGCGCTGGACCAGCGGCTCGAAGAAGCGGAGGAAGAACGTGACCATCAAATTGCGTATGTGCAGGCCGTCCACGTCCGCGTCGGTTGCGAGGATCACCTTGCCGTAACGCAGGCTGTCCACGGTCTCCTCGATGTTGAGGGTCCGCATCAGATTGTAGAGCTCGTCGTTCTTGTAGATCGCGTCGCGCTTGAGGTCGCAGACGTTCATCGGCTTGCCCTTGAGCGTGAAAATCGCCTGCGTGTTCACATCGCGGCAGCTCGTGATCGAACCGGCGGCGCTCTGGCCCTCGGTGATGAAGATCATCGACTCGCCGCCCTTGCCGCGCTTGCCGTCGAGGTGAACCTTGCAATCCTTGAGCTGCGGGATGCGGAGCGAAACGGACTTCGCGCGCTCGCGGGCCAGCTTCTTGACCTGCTGCAGTTCCTTCCGCAACGCCTCGGTGTCGCGGATTTTCGCGACAAGCATGTCCGCTTTCTTCGTGTCGCGGTGCATCAGGTCCTCGACGACGCGCTGAACTTCCTTCACTAGGTCGCCGCGGATTTCCGTATTGCCGAGCTTGTTCTTCGTCTGCGACTCGAAGACGGGGTCCTTCAGCCTGATCGCGATCGTGCCGATCATGCCCTCGCGAACGTCATCGCCCTCGAAGCTCGTCTTCGCGAACGAATTCACAGCCTTCAAGATTCCCTCGCGGAACGCACTCAGGTGCGTGCCGCCGTCGGTCGTGTACTGGCCATTGACGAACGAATAGTGCGTTTCGTTAAACCGGTTGCTGTGCGTGAACGCGAGCTCCAGCGTCTTGCTGCGATAATGGAACGGCTCGTAGATCGCCTCGCCGTCGGTCTCCTCGGCCACCAGGTCGAGCAGGCCGTTGTCCGAGATGAATCGCGTGCCGTTGCACTCGATGATCAGCTCCGCATTCAGATACGTGTAGAGCCGCAGCCGACGCTGCACGTGCTCGTCGTTGAAAGCCGACTTGCCGAAAATCTGCGCGTCCGGCGTGAAGCGGACAAACGTTCCATCCTTCTCATCGGTCCGGCCTTTTTTCTCGCGCAATAATTTCCCGCGCGAAAACTCCGCCTCGAAATACTGCCCCTCTCGGTGGCTCCGCACGAAGAACGACGACGACAGCGCATTCACCGCCTTCGTGCCGACGCCGTTCAGCCCGACCGAAAACTGGAAAACGTCGTCGTTGTATTTCGCCCCCGTATTGATCGTCGAAACGCAATCCACCACCTTGCCCAGCGGAATTCCGCGCCCGAAATCGCGCACGCAAACCGAGCCGTCCTCGATCTTCACATCCACGCGCCGGCCGAAGCCCATGATGAACTCGTCAATCGCGTTATCGAGGACCTCCTTCATCAGCACATAGATTCCGTCGTCATAATGCGACCCGTCGCCGATGCGCCCGATGTACATGCCGCTTCTCATGCGGATGTGCTCGAGCGACGACAGCGTCTTGATTTTGCTCTCGTCGTAATTGTGTTTTGGTTGCGCGCTCATGGAAAAATGTCCGCGAACTCTTATGCGCCCCGCGCCGCGCGTCAAGCCGCCATCCGGAAATCAGCCGCGCTCCGCGCAGCCGGTGGATGCGGCGGCCGATGGAAATTTCCAATCATTGGAAATTTTCGGGCCGGGAATTTCCAATCATTGGAACTCTGCGGCGGGCGAAAAACGCGGGCCGCGCTAGGCCGACAGAAGATTGCGCGCCGCGGCCACGTCTCTTGCGATCTGCGCTTTCAACGCGTCGAGCGAATCAAAGTGCTGGTCGGGACGGACGAGCGCTTCGAAGAAAACCTCCATGTCCGCGCCGTACAAATCACCGGTGAAATCGAACAAATGGACTTCGATCTCCGGGCCGAAACCGCGGTCGCGATGGCCGACGTAGCCGGCGGCGTTGAACATTATTTCGCCGACGCGGGCGCGGACGGCGTAGCTGCCGGGCGGCGGGCGGACTTCGTTTTCGGGAAGCACGTTCGCGGTCGGGAAGCCGAGCTGGCGGCCGAGTTCTTTTCCGTGGACAACTTTTCCGTAAATGCTGAATGGGCGGCCGAGCATCGCGGCGGCGTCATCGAGTTTTCCGTCCATAACGGCCTGGCGGACGCGCGTGCTGGAAATCGCGTTGTCGTTCCATTGGACGCCGTGGACGATGTGGACATCGAAGCCGCGCGCGCGGCCAAAGTCACAAAGCATTTTTGTGTCGCCGCGGGCGCGGCGGCCGAAGTTGAAATTGTAGCCGACGACGAGCGCGGCGAGGGTCGGAACCGATTCGAGAAGTTTGTCGATGAATGCTTCGGGTTCGAGCGACGCGAGTTCGCGCGAGAATGGATGAACGACGCAGCCGTGAAGTCCGGCTTGCGAGAGCAGCAGCATTTTGTGCGGCGTGGAAGTGAGCATCGGCGGCGCGGACTGCGGATTCAAAATCCGCTGAGGATGCGGGTCGAACGTGAGCGCCCACGCTTCGCCGCTTCGTTGCTTCGCGTCGCCAAGCGCAGTGTCGATGACGACGCGATGGCCGCGGTGGACGCCATCGAAAACACCGACGGCGAGCGCGACGGGGTTCTTCGCTGATTTCAATTCATCAAGGTTGTTGGCGATTCGCATCATGGCTGGGGCGGATGCTTGTCATCGGCAGAACGCGCGGGATCAGGTCGTCGGGTTTTGTCGCGAGAAAATCGTTGAGCGTGATCGCGTCCTTGATATCGAACTCGCCGGAGCGGGTGCGGCGAAGCGATGCAAGATGCGCGCCGCAGCCGAGGGCTTCGCCGATGTCGGCGCAGATGGTTCGGACGTAGGTGCCCTTGGTGCATTTCAAAACGAAGTGGACGTCGGGCGGGGTGAAATCGAGGAGGCGAAATTCATAGACGTGGACGAGCCGCGCTTCGCGTTCGACGGTCTGGCCTTTGCGGGCGAGCTTGTAGAGCGGGACGCCCTTGATTTTGACGGCGGAAACCATCGGCGGGGTTTGCATGAAATCGCCGACGAATTTCTTCATCTCAGTTTCGAGCTGTTCGCGCGTGACGGCAGAGAAATCTTTCGTGGCGGTGACAACGCCATCGACGTCCTGAGAGTCGGTGGCGATGCCGAGCTTCATGATGCCTTCGTAGGTCTTGTCGGAGCCCATGACGAAGTTTGAGAGGCGCGTGCCGCGGCCGATCAAAATGATGAGCAGGCCTGTGGCATTGGGATCGAGCGTGCCACCGTGGCCGACTTTCCGGATCTGCAAATGGCGGCGCACTTCATCGACGATGTCGTGGGAGGTCGGGCCGACGGGCTTGTCGATCAACAGGAGGCCGTCGAACGGATCGAGTTCGCGCATCGGATTGGAATTGTAATTTCTCATGGGTTTCGATGGAGGCGGCGGACGTTGTGACCTACAGGCCTTCTTCCGGGTTCTCGTTGTCCTTTGTCGGTTCGCCGTCCTCAGGCTTCCCTTCGCCCTGCGGTTCCTCTGCCGGCCAGTCGGGATGTTCGGCTTCGAGTTTCGAGATGATGCCGAGGACGTGGTCGCCCTGCGCAAGCGACTCATCGAGCTCGAAGGAAATATGCGGCGTGTATTTGAGAATGACTTCGCGGCTCATTTCGTGCTGCAGCATTCCGCGGTTGTGTTTGAGGATGCCGAGCATCTTGCGCTGCTGCTCGGGCGGCGCGTTGATGGAAACGAGTATCCGCGCGTGCTGCAGGTCGGCGCCGGTGATGACGTGCGTGATGGTCACGGCGGCCGGGTTGAATCCTGGGTTGTTGACGTTGCGCAGGATTAGCGCGGCCATCGAGTGATGGATGAGTTCGTTGACGCGGTCTATGCGGTGGGTGGCCATGGGATGATGGGGTTACGGGCGGCTTTCAACGTTCAACATTCAACGCTCTGTTTTCAATTGCGGGCTTCGCTTCTTCCAATGATTGGAAATTGCGAAAGCGGAACTTTCCAATCATTGGAACTTTGCGGTTCAAAGTTGCTGTGTGATTTTTTCGACTTCGAAGGCTTCGAGGATGTCGCCGGCCTGGAAGTCGCCGAAGTTGTCGAGGCGGATGCCGCATTCCTGGCCGTCGCGGACTTGGCTGGCTTCTTCCTGGAAGCGGCGGAGCGTGCCGATGGAGCCGACAAACAGGACGTCGCCCTTGCGTTTGACGCGGACGCGGGAGCGGTTGGTGACCCGGCCGCTCTTGACGATGCAGCCGGCGACCTTGCCTTTTTTGCCGAGATCGAAGACTTCGCGGACTTCGGCGTAGCCGAGGACGGTTTCGCGGAGGATCGGGTCGAGCAGGCCGGCCATCGCGGCTTTAATTTCGTCAATGAGTTCGTAGATGATGCTGTAGAGGCGGATTTCGACGCCTTCGCGCTTGGCCGTGGAGGTGACGTCGCTTTCCTTGCTGACGTGGAAGCCGACGACGATGGCGCGGGAGGCCTTCGCGAGTTGCACGTCGTTGACGGTGATGTTGCCGATGCCGGAATACACGATGTGCAAAACGACCTTGTCGCTCTTGATGCCGGTGAGTGAATAGTTGAGCGCCTCGAGCGAACCTTGCACGTCGCACTTGATCACGACGTTGAGTTCTTTCTTCGCGTTCTCATCCACCGCGGCGGCCAGCATGTCTTCGAGCGATATGCGCTTAGGCACGGCGTCGTCGAACTGCTGCTGCTTGAGTTGCTGCGCGGTCTCCTCGGCGATCCGGCGGGCTTCGCGGTCGTTTTCGACGATCGTGAATTCGGCGCCGGCTTGCGGGACCTCGGACAGGCCCAGCATCTTCACGGCGTGAGACGGCGGCGCTTCCTTGACGCGTGTGCCGGTGTGGCTGACGAGCGCCTTGACGCGGCCCCACGCGGTTCCGCAGATGACGGCATCGCCGACCTTCAGCGTACCCTTGCGGATGAGCAGCGTGGCGGTCGGCCCCATGCCGGTTTCGAGTTCCGCCTCGATAACATAACCTTGGGCCGAACCGCGCGGGCTGGCCTTGAGTTCGAGAATTTCCGCCTGCACGGAAATCTGTTCGAGAAAATTGTCAATGCCTTCGCCGGTGAGCGCGCTGACCGGGCAGCAGATCACATCGCCGCCCCAGTCTTCGGGCGCGAGACCTTCGCCTTGCAGTTGCTGCTTCACGCGATCCGGATTTGAGGCGCGCAAGTCAACTTTGTTGATCGCGGCCATGATTGCGACCTTGTCGGGATTCGCGCGCTTCGCCGCCTGGGCGTGTTTGATGGCCTCGCGCGTCTGCGGCATGATGCCATCAACCGCGTCAATGACGACGACGACGATGTCGGTGAGGTTCGCGCCGCGCGCACGCATGGCGGTGAACGCTTCGTGGCCGGGCGTGTCGAGGAAGGTGATTTCCTTTTCCTTGCCTTTTTCGCCGACCTTGACGGTGTAGGCACCGATGTGCTGCGTGATGCCGCCGTCCTCGCCGGCGGCGACTTTCGTGTTGCGGATTTTGTCGAGCAGCGAAGTTTTCCCGTGATCGACGTGCCCCATGAACGTGACGACCGGCGGCCGCGAAACTTCCGATGGGCCGGCAGGGACTTCGACCTTGATCTTTTTCGGCTCGGGTTTCGGCTCCGGCTTCGGCTCCGGCGCCTTCTTTTCATACTCGATGCGCGCGCCGTGTTTTTCGGCGATGGCCATCGCGATCTTGAATTCGATCTTTTGATTGATCGCGGCGAAGATGTTCATCTTCATCATTTCCGCGATGATCTGGTTTGGCTTCAGGCCCAGCGCGTCGGCGAATTCGCGGACAATGATCGGATTCTTTACATGAACGAGACGCTTGCTGGGATGAGCGCCGTGGGCAGCGGGCGCATGTGCGTGTGCAGGCGGCGCGGCATGGGCCGGCGCGGCAATGGCGGGCTTCGCGATTTCTTCAGGCGGCGGCTCGGCCGACGGTGCTGGTTCTGGCGCGGGTTCCGGTTTGACTTCGGGAGCGGGCGGCGGTTTGGGGCCGTATTTTGTGCGCAGGCTGCGTTCCTGTTCCACGGTCAGCGAGCTGGACGGGGTTTTGTCGAAGCCCCATTCTTCCTTGACCGCTGTGATCAGGTCCTTGCTTGGAACGTTCAGTTCCTTGGATAGTTCGCTGACTCTCATTTGGATTGTTCACCCGCCGGCGGTACGGCTTGTTCTTCGGCCTTGGTTTCCGCCGGTTGAGCCGGCGGCGGTGCGGCGACCGATTTTTCTGCCGCGGCGCGGATTGAGGTCGCGACGCTCGTGTCAAAACTTTCGATCGCCTCGAGATCGGAAATTTCGGCGGCGAGAATTCCTTCAACGGTCAGGAAGCCTGCCTCGACGAGTTTTCTGGCGCGTTCCGCGCCGATGCCCGGAATCGCGGCGAGCACGGCCGTGGCGGCGGCGACTTTTTCTTCGAAGCCGACTTGCGTTTCATCTTTGCGGATATCAATGCGCCAGCCGGTGAGTTTCGAAGTGAGCCGTGCGTTCTGGCCTTTCTTGCCGATCGTGAGAGAAAGCTGGTCGGGATCAACAATGACAAGCACGCCGCGGCCCTTGTCATCAATGTCAATGCTGAGCAATTTGGCGGGCGAAAGCGCATTGGTGACGAAAGTCTTGATGTCATCGCTCCAGCGGACGATGTCAATTTTTTCGCCAGAAAGTTCGCGCACGATATTTTTGACGCGGATTCCCTTCATGCCGACGCACGCGCCGACGGGATCCACTTTCTGGTCTTTCGAAGCAACCGCGATCTTGCTGCGGAAGCCGGCTTCGCGGGCGATGGCTTTGATCTCGACGGTTTTGTCGGCGATTTCGGAGACTTCCAGTTCAAACAGGCGTTTGACAAAATCGGGATGGCTTCGCGACAGGACGATTTCCGCGCCACCGGGTGTATTTTCAACCGTAAGGATCAGCGCGCGAATGCGGTCGCCAACCTGATATTCCTCGGTCGGCACGCGCTCCTTTGACGGCAGCCTGCCCTCGGCGCGGCCGAGGTCAATGATGACATCACTGCGCTCGAAGCGGCGGACGGTGCCGCTGACGATATCGCCGGGACGGTTTTTATATTCGGCAAAGACGATGTCTTTTTCGGCCTGGCGGATTTTGTGGAGGATCGCCTGTTTGGCCGTCTGGGCCGCGATGCGTCCGAAATCTTTCGGCGTGACTTCAATTTCGATGAAATCGCCGAGCCGGACGCCCGGCTGGTGCTTTTGCGCCGCTGGCAGGAGAATTTCATCATACGGCGCCTTGATCTTCTCCACCACCTGAACACGCGCGAACGCCTTGATAGCACATGTTTTACGGTCAATGACAATGCGGACATCTTTGGCGGGGCTGACACTCTTTTTCGAGGCGCTGAGCAGAGCCTGTTCGAGCGCCACAAAGAGCGTCTCGCGGTCTATGCCGCGCTCGCGTTCCATATAATCCAGCACCGCCAGCAATTCCTGGTTCATTTTCGTACCTCGCAGCCTATGTCAGATTTTTTCCACCAGCCATCGGATGCCAACAAACAAAAGAGTGGGCTTTTGGACCCACTCATTTCCGGCGGCCTAGACTTTCGAACCGCGCACTCTAGCCATCCGCCTTTGCCGGTCAAGCAGCAAGTTTTCAATTTTACGGGCGGAATCCGCCCTAATCCCAGATTCCAATCATTGGAAGCGACCGCCACGCCCGTTTCCAATGTTTGGAAACCACGAAGCGGGTCCATTCCGGGCGGCGAATCGAATTGACCCTGCGATCCGGAACTGCTACACGTCATCGGTTTGTCAAAGGGTGAAAAAGGTGTCGCCGGCGTAAACGTGCGGCGCGTGAAGACGTAAGATTGAAGCGTCGGAAGTGGACGATTTTGAAGCTGGTTCGGGACAAGGAATGAGCCGGAGACTTGTACAGTTCTGCGGAATTGTTGTGGCGGCAGGCGGGCTGGCCATGGCCACTGCTTTGTCCGCGCGGGCCGCGCTCGTTGACTTGGACCTCTATGTCAGCCACTCTGTCCTCGACAATACCGACAATTGCGCATCCCCGCTGGTTGACGGCTCGTGGATCATGACAGGCGACAGGATCGTTGGCACGGGTGTGGGGGCAATGGCAATCGCCGGACGGAAGGGCGGCCGCTTCGCCAATACGATGCAGAATGATGACCTCCTGCTCAACTATGTCTATATTGGCGAATATGCTTCTGCGGACGCCGGCAAACTTCTTCAGCGATTCGCCCGAGACACGACTGGCAAAGACTACGTCTACATCCGCTATTTTCAGACGGCGGCGGCAGCGCCAAGCGCGTCCTATTGGGCCCGGCCTACGTACAATTTCAGCCCCACAAATTACGTCCCCGTCTCAATGGATATCGTGGCACTCACTTCATTCGGCACTACCGATGGCGACATCACAGTGATCCCGGAGCCGGCAACAGGTGCCTTGCTTTTTCTGGCCGGCGGGCTTCTGTTCTCCCTGCACATGACAAGATCAAAACGTGCGAAAAGAAGTTTGGGCCGGCCCATTGGGGTGAAACGGACAATTCCGCATGACTGAACCCGCATCCGTGCAGAAGAAAACCATCCTCCTTGCCGTCTGCGGCGGAGTTGCCGCATATAAATCGGTTGAGATCGCCAGCCGCTTGCGCAAATCCGGCCACAACGTCCACGTCGCGATGAGTCCGGCCGCACAACAGTTCGTTACGCCACTCACCTTTGCCGCTGTCAGTGGAAACTCCGTCCTCACCGAACAATTCCCCTCGCCTGCCTCGCACGGCGGCGAAGCGCTCTTCCCGCATTTATATCCTTCCACCCGCGCCGATGTTTTCATTCTCGCGCCGGCCACCGCCGACATGATCGCGAAGATTGCGCACGGATTCGGCGACGATGTCGTCTCAACTGCGGCACTCTCGCTGCTGGCTTCCTGTCGCAGAGCTTTCTGTCCCTCGATGAACGTTGAGATGTGGCGCAATCCCGTCGTTCAGGAAAACGTGAGAATTCTTGAATCGCGCGGCTGGCAGCGAATCGGCCCGGCCACCGGCGCGCTTGCCTGCGGCACAACCGGCGAGGGTCGGATGTCCGAGCCGGCAGAAATCATCGAGAAGATTTTTGCGACGCCGGTTGCCGCCGAAAAGCCGGCCCTTTTCAAAAAAAAAGTCCTGATCCTTTCAGGACCGACACACGAACACTTTGACCCCGTCCGTTTCATCGGGAATCCAAGTTCCGGCAAAATGGGAAAAGCCCTGGCCGAGGAATCTTTCGCGGCCGGTGCGCAAGTGACTTTTGTAACCGGCCCGGTTGCCGAATCGAATCTGCCGGGTATCGCCGGCATCGAAATCCATCGCGTCACCAGTGCCGGCGAAATGCTGGTGGCGGCTCGGAAATTTTACGATCAGTCCGATGTCGTGATCTATGCCGCTGCTGTCGCGGATTACACGCCTGCCGAAGTCTGTGCGGAAAAAATGCCGAAAATGAATGGCGAACTGGCGCTCAGGCTCGTCGCAACGCCCGACATTGCCGCAACGCTGAACCGGAAAAAACGACGCAGCCAGATTTGCATCGGCTTCGCGCTGCAAACAAGTGGAGGCGAGGCAAAGGCGCGTGAAAAACGCAAAAAGAAAAATTTCGACGGCATCGTCTTAAATTCCCTCGACGCGCTCGGCGGAGACGACGGCACTTACAGGTTTCTTTCCGTGCGCGGCAAATCCGAGTTCGAAAACTGGGGGAAAATTTCGAAGCGCGACTGCGCAAAGAAAATCCTCGCCGTGGTGGCGAGGATTTCCTGAGTTCCCGATCGGAACAATGCTCTACTGTTGCGGTGCGGCAGCGGCTGGCTTCAACGCGGCGAGCTTCTTAAGATCAAGAAGCTCGAGCGCCTTTTTCATGTCATCCATCTTCACATCGGTGCCACGCACTTCGACGATGAAGCGATTGTCAACGAAGACCTGTAATTCGCCCTGCTTCGACTTCGTGTTGTATTTTTCCATCGCTTTGCAGCCGCTGACGGTCGTCGTTTTTTCGTAGCCGTCATCGGTTTCGTTATCAATGGTCGCGGTCGCCCAGGCCGCGTGGGCCATCGTTCCAATCGCGCCCATTCCGCTCATGTCGGAAAGCTTGATTCGAATGGAGCCGTCTCCGCCGTCCTTGCTGTAATTGCCTTCGGCTTCTGCAATGGTCATACCCATCGCCCCGGACTTCTGGCCTCTGATCTGGCCTTTGAATCCGCCGGGAAGTTCCTTCGGCAGCAGCGCCTTCATCTCGCGAAAATCCACCACCGGTTTTGCGGCCGCGCCGCCCTGCTGCTGGATCGCGCCGAGCGCCTTTTGCATCGCCTCCATCGCCTTCTGCATATCTTGCGGCGACTGCGTTTGCGCCAGGGCGGGGACCGCGACCGCGACCAAAACACTGGCCAGACCAATTGACATTTTCATGCTGAACTCCCTTTGTGTTGAAAAAATTTCGCGAAAAATACACTTCACGAATTCAACGCGCAAGACTATGATGGCGTTAGAAAGAGGGCCATGGGTTCAATCATCATGATGACCACCGCAGCATCCGCTATGAACGCCGGCCCGCAGCCGCTGGATGAGATTTCGCGGCGAAGTGCCTTGAGCAATCAACATCCCGTCGTACATTCCCTCGGAAACCTCGCCAACAACATCGTGCAACACGGACTCAAAGGACGGCGGCTGATGCGAAACGTGCGAAACAAAAGCCTGGCGCGATCGACGGCGCGACCGAATCCGGCAATAATTTGGAGGAGCTGTTCAACCCTCGGGGCCGCTGGCTCCCCATCGAAACTTCCAATCATTGGAAAAGGCCCGTGTGGGACTTTCCAATCATTGGAAGAAGCGGCGTGACAGAAACAGTAAGGAAAGGAAGAAATCATGGACACTATCGTGCATTCAGAAGGCTTCACCCTCTACGACAAACTCAAAGAGCAGATCGAAGATAAAATCGCTCGAATTGAATTTCACGACCAGCGCGTCATCCGCGCCCGTGTAACGCTCAAACGGCTCAGCGCGCATCCGTCGCCGAAACAGTTCGCCGCGTCCGTGCTGCTCGAACTGCCCGGCAATGACATCCGCGCCGAACAGCAGGCCGGCGCGCCGATCGAGGCCGTTGACCTCGTGCTCGAAAAAGTCGGGCACCAGCTTGAGCGGCGGAAGACGGAAAAACTTTCCAAGCGCAATCATCGCAAGCCGCGCGAACTCGATGTTGAAAGCGCTGCCGTCGAAGTTCCGGCCTGAGCGGAAAACGACACTGGCGCAAAAAAGGCCCCGCGAAATGCGGGGCTTTTTTTTGTGCACACGCCGCCGCGAGCCTACGGCTTGACGAATGGCGTGACCACATCCACGCCCGGAAAATATTTTTTCACCGCGTCCTCGTCCTCGGCGAGGAACAGCAGCTTCAGATTCGGCCCCGCATCCATGGTGAAATACACGCGCAGCCCCTCGTCCCGCGCCCGCCAGATGTCGCGCATCACCGCCACCGATTCCGGCAGCCAGTACAAAACCGGCGGCCACGCGCCGATCATCGTCGCGTGCATCGCCAGCGCATTGCTCTCGGCAACCTGACCGAACAGTTCAAAATTTCCCGTGCCGATGGCATCCTTCAGCAACATCATGTCGTGCGCCACCTTCACCGGCCACGCCTCATAAAGCGACGATGTCCGGCGCGTCCGCTTCATCGCCGTGCGCGAACTCACCGTCTTCGGCACCGTCGAAACGCGCACCAGCCCGATCCGCAAATCCGGCCACTCCACGCTCAGCGGTTCCGCGAAACTGTCCATCCCGTCCGCGCTCGCGCCGGCATTCCACTCCACGAAGCCGTCGAAAATCGAACGGCACGCGCTGCCGCTGCCCAGTCGCGCAAAAATCGAAAGTTCGCGTCCGCTCAACTTCCAGTCGTAAAGATCATTCACCGCCATCGCCAGCGCCGCGAAGCCCGATGCCGACGACGCCAGCCCTGCTGCGGTCGCAATCGTATTCGTCGTTTCCACGCGATAAAACGTGTTCGCGTCCGGGCGGAACATGTTCAGAAAACCCGCCACGCCTCTTCCAAATTGCGATGCCGGCGCGATCGGCCGGCCCGCGAGAGAAACTTCATCGTTGCCGGAACACGGCGTCACCGTCGTTTCCGTTCCGTGGCCGTTGAGCGAAATCGAAAGCGACGACGTCACCGGAATGTTCAGTTCCTCGTTCCGCTTTCCCCAATATTTGCAGACCGCGATGTTCGCCCACGCTTTTCCAAAGCCGCGCTCCTTGCAGGGCCGAACTTCGCGGCCTTGCAGCAGCAATTTCACAATGTCTTTTTTCTTCGTCATCAAATCGTCTCTTTGCGAACTCCGGCCGTATCAATTTCAACGGCGAACTGTTCGCCAGCATTCAAATTTTCTCGCGCGCGCCCGAGGCCGACCGCGCAATCGCCCAGCCCGGAGCCGGAAATTTTCGCGCCGAGAATTTCCGGATCGGCCCGCAGCGAAAAAATAATCCGCGCCAACTTTTCATTGTTCACGCCGATCGCGTCCATCAGTCCCTGTCCGAAATTCATGATCGCGCCAAGCCTCGGCCAGTCTTCCGTTTCGAGCGCCGCCAGCGCCTCGCGCGATGTTTCCTCCATCAACGAAAAAATTCCATCGAACAGCGCCGGCTGCTTCTGCCGCCTCCCCTCGACCAACCCGATCACTTCAACCGTCGGCATTTTCGAGCCGGAATAAACGGCCGTCAGCGGATGCGAAACGGCGAACGGAAAAATTTCGAGCGGGTCCGCGCGGTAGCCGGTGACGCCGCCGAAAACGCTCGCCGCGACATCTGCGCCCGAACCGACGCCCTGAACTTCGCGGATCGTATCGCGGCACGATCCAAAAAGAAATTCGGAGTCCACGACACCGCACGTCCATTGCGCGAACGCTGCCGTGACGGCCACCGTGACCGCCGCGGACGAACCGAAACCGATCTTGTGCGAAAATTCCGATTCGATTTTTAGATCAAAGCCGGACGGCAGCTTGTTCAGTTTCTTTTTTATGACCGCGAGAACGAAACGAAATTCCGGAGACGACCCGACGTTGTCCAGGTCGGCCTGAAAATTTCCGAGCGCAGAATGGATTTCAATCTTCCGGTCAGCGCGCGGAGTCAGCGTCGCACGCACGCGCCGGTTTACCGCGCAAACGACGGCAAGTTTTCCGTGCAGCACGGCGTGTTCGCCGAGCAACATGAGGCTGCCCGGAGCGGAAAATGTGATCGCGTTGTTCATGTTTCCAATGATTGGAAAAATCGGATGCCGGAACTTCCAATGATTGGAAGTTTCAAACGAGCCGCGTGCCGAGCGGATCGCCGCGAACCGGGATCAGCGTGTAGCCATATTGCTGGCACAGCTCGCGCGGCGGCCGGTCGGCGCTGGCCAGCACGATGCCCGCCGCCTCGCCGGTGACGGAGCCTGCGCCGCAGATTTTCGCCGCACCTCCGGCGGCTTCGACGTCATCAATAAATTTCTGGACGCGCGGCGGGACGACGCCGATTCGCGTCAGCAGGCGGTGATTTTCGCGGATGCAGCGGCGTACGCCTTTGATATCGTTCACGCGGATCGCCTCGGCAAGTGCGCGGGTGATCGCTTCGAAATCGTTCCAGATCAGATCGTGTTCGAACCGGCTGCAAACCTGCACCACGCATTCGCCGGTGGTTGCTGCGGGTGTGCCGGTGTTCACGAGATACATCGTGTCGCGCGGCATCGGCACGGGCGTGGCGTTGCCTTGCTGGAACAGCGCGCAGCCGCCGTGAAGCGAAATGTACGAATCCACGCCGCTTGGATGGCCATGCTGGAGGCGCTCCACTTCGAGGCTGTATTTCAAATACCAGTCGGGCCGGAATTCGACGCGGAAATAGTGGCCGACGCCGCGCAGCAGGCTCAGCACCGATGCCGCCGACGAGCCGAGGCCGCAGCCGATCGGAATGTTCGACTGTGTCTGGATGTTCAGGCCTTCGGCCTTCAGATGCAGCCCGTCGAGAAGCGCGATGAAGGCATATTCGAAAAGCTCGATCGGCTTGTACACGACGTCGCGAATGCCAAGCGTGCCATTGAGGAAAAGCTCGTAGCTGCGGGCCAGACGCGCCTTCATGTCGCGCAGCGCCCGCATCGTGAAACGGTCCGACTCCTTCAGATTGACCATGTCGAACGCAATTTCGTCGGACGGACCCGCCGTCACGACCGACTCGGCAAACCGGTCAATGGCCATCGCCAGCGCCGGCCGGCCATAGACGACCGCATGTTCGCCGCTGAGAATCAATTTGCCTGGAGCTATTGCTTTCATTTGCCCGCCAAGAATACGTGAGCTGACGCGTGATTGCACGCACAAGAAGCGACATTCTCGCCGGCAGCCGCCGCCAGCGGCTGAAAATATCTCTTCGGACGCGTGTGGGTTGCGCGGCCGGCCGGGGCGACCTATGTTGTTCGCGTTTTTGCGCGGGAAGCGCGCGAAGGAGATTTGTGAAGCTGCGAAAGATTTCGGAGACGGTTTCGTTTGTGGGTGCGGTGGACTGGGACCGGCGCCTGTTCGATGCGCTGGTGCCGCTGCCGCATGGGACGAGCTACAATGCATATTATGTGGAGGGCTCGGAGAAGGCGGCGCTGCTGGACACAGTCGATCCGTCGATGGCAGACACGTTCTTCGCCTATCTCGCGCAACGTCCGCGGGTCGATTACATCATCTCTCACCACGCCGAGCAGGATCATTCGGGGCTGATCCCCGAGACGCTCAGGCGATTTCCGAATGCCAGGGTGCTGACGAGCGCGCCGGGAAAAAATCTGCTGGAAGCGATGCTCCACCTTTCGCCCGACTCGATCCAGATTGTGAAGGATGGCGATTCGCTTTCGCTCGGCGGGCGGACGCTGCGTTTCGTTCAAACGCCATGGGTTCACTGGCCGGAAACGTTCTGCACATGGTACGAGGAAGAAAAGATTCTTTTCTCGTGCGACTTCTTTGCGTCACATCTGGCCACGTCGGGCCTCTACGCCTCGGACGACAACCGCGTGCTCGACGCAGCGAAGCGATACTACGCCGAGATCATGATGCCCTACGCGAGCATCATCCGGAAGAATGTCGAGAAGGTCGCCGCACTACAGCCGAAGCTCATCGCACCGAGCCACGGCCCGCTGCACGACCATCCCGATGAAATCGTCGAAACGTGGCGGCGCTGGACTGATCCCGCACCGGGCCGCGAAGTGATCATCGCCTACGTCTCGATGCACGGCAGCACTCGCTCGATGGTGGACCGGCTCTGCAACGGGCTTTCCGACCGTGGCGTCACGTTCCAGCGATTCGATCTGACCACCGCCGATATCGGCCAGCTCGCGATGTCGCTGCTCGATGCCTCCACGCTCGTGCTCGCGACGCCGCTCGTGCTCAACAGCGCGCATCCGGTCGTGTTGCACGCCGCCGCGCTGATCAACGCACTCAAGCCCAAGCTCCAGCGCGCCGTTGTCATCGGCTCGTTCGGTTGGAACGCCAAGCCGCTTGAACAGGCGCCGACGTGGATGCCGGATCTGAAGCTGGATTGGTTGCCGCCACTGTCATGCAGGGGCCTGCCTCGCGCCGCAGATAACGAGGCCATTGATCGGCTCGTCGGTGACATCGCCAGCAAACACACCGCGGCGACAGCTTAGAAATTCAGGTTGCCGAGCCGGTACACTTCGACGTCGTCGAACCAGCAGGCATCGTCGTCCGTCTTCTGGCTGCGGACATCGAGCAACACAACGAGCTGTCCCACATTTGGCGGAACAATCACGACGCCGGAGGCCGACTTCCATTCGCCCTTGCCATCCACGAATGTGAACGTCCGGTCGTCAACTTCGTGCATCCATTTTCCGTCCGCTGATTGCCAGCGGATCGTCAAATTGAGGTCGCCAGAACCCTTCGCCCGTGAACCGGCCTGAACGACGAACACCTCGCCCGGCGCTGCGGGCACCTTCTGAATGAAACATCCCCACGCGACCTTCGTCGCGCGGGCCGAGCCGCCGCCAATCGTTTCGTCCCATGCAAATTTCCCTGTCGGATGCTTTTCGTCCTGCCATGCGCTCCAGCCGAACGGCATCGTCGCTCCATTGGCTGGTATTGCCTTGAAACTCGCATTGATCAAAAGATTCGTAACCTCGCCGCGCGATTTCAGAGCGGCCAGTTCTTCGCGAGCAGCGCTACCAGGATCGCGCGCCCACGCGATGGCGCGGGTGATGCCTGGCATCGCCTCCTCCCACGCGCGGCCCTTGCCGGCGGTCTTTTTCAACTGCTCTTCGCGCCACGGTTTTTCCTTCGCAAGTCCGCTCCACCACCGGCACTGCTCGCCGTAGATCCACACATATTCATCCGTCGCCTCGCGCGCCGCGCGCAGATCCCGCGAGAGCCGCTTGAGCCGCGATCCGTCGAGCGGCCCGCGGTAATAATGATTGCCCTCCTCGTTCACGAACATGTCGAGATAGAAGCCGAAGCCCGCCTGAACGTGCCGCCGGTACTTCGCGCGATCCTCCGGCGCGACCAGCTTCATCGCCGGCCCGTTCCACGAGCGCATGTCCAGCGCGGCCCGTTGAAACTCCTCGACGCTGTCCATGTAGTAGCCGTTCTCGCAGCCGTCCACGATGACCATGCCCGGCGTCGCCGCATCGAGCATCCCGTTGAGGAACGCCGGCAGCAGGCCGTAATGCTCCTTCGCGAGCATCGCGTTCGGATCGTCCGCCCGGCCCGCGCGGATCACCACACTATTAAGGAAAAGAGTCAGCACCACCGCGTCCGGCATCTCCGCGCCGATGCCGCGCGCGAACTGCGCGCCGCGCTTCCGCGCCAGCGCCGTGGTCTCGGCGAAGCTCTTGCCTTTCGTCGCATCGAACTGCCACTGGTTCTCGCCATACGGCTCGCAGTCCAGCGCGATACCCTTCGCGCCGCCTTCGCGCGCCAGCCACGCACAAATCCGCGCCTTCTCCTCCATCGCGGCCCAGCCCTCGTTGTCTTCCCAATCAACGCGCTTCGGCGTCGCGTTGAAGAGAATGAAGTTGTCGGTGAACTTCGCGAACTTGCAGGCCTTCAGGTCCTCGAGCGCAGGTGCGAACAATTCCTTCTTCCACGGCTCCCGATTCCAGCCGCTATGCGTGCTGACGATTTTGCCGTCGTCGGTTTTCGCCTCGACGCGAAACATCACGCCATCGAACGGCCCCTCGTTTTCCATCTCGCGAAAATGTTCCCGCAGAAATTTCGTGTCCGGAATATCCCAGCCCAGCTCGATGAATTTCTTGTCGGCGGCGGCGGCGAATTGCGCGAGTGCGAAAACAAAAACGGCAAAGCAGATCGTTTTCATGCCGGCATCTTAGCCGCACCGTCATTTTTTCCAATCATTGGAAACTTGCGCGGCCGCCTTTTCCAATCATTGGAAAGTTGCGCAGCGCGGTCAGGCGGAATGAACGTAATGCCGCTTGTGGGCCTTCACGCCGGCGAGGCGGAACGGCGCGGTGCGGTAGCGCGTGAACTCGTGGTCGCCGCCGTCGGTCGGGAAGCGCAAATTGTAAATGTCCTCGTACTGCCGGAACGTCAGCTCCGCGCGCTCGGCGAGCATTTTGGCATGGCGCGCAGTTTGCAAATGAGCGCAATAGCCGGGCTGAATCGTGCCGCTGAAAAATTCCGCGACGCAGCCGCTGCCGTAGCTGTACATCCCGATGCGCTTCCCGCCGAGGTCCTCCGCGCTGCGGTCCAGCAGCGAGCAGAGGCCGACGTAGAGCGACGCCGCATAGCTGTTTCCCGTGATGCGATTGTAGAAAAGCGTGTCGCCGATCTGCCGTTCGAGATCGCCCGCGGCAAGTTCGACGCCGCAGAATTTCGCGAGCCGCTCGTGCGCCTTCTCGGCCATGCGCGTGAACGGAAGATGATAACAGAACCGCGCGAAGTCGCCGAAGCTGCGGCCGGTCTGCTCCTGATAATGCTTCCACGCCTCCTCCAGCGCGTGCAGATAAACGCGCGTCGAATATTTTCCGTCAACAAGCGCCTGATCGCGATAATTCGGCCGCCAGAAATCCATCACGTCGTCGGTATAGATGCCGGATTGCAAATCAATCTTCATCGTGCGCGGATTTGACGACACGATCATCGCGACCGCGCCGCAGCCCTGCGTCGGCTCGCCCGGACTGCCGAGCTCGTAGCGCGCAACATCCGAGCCGATCACCAGCGCCTTCGAATCCGGCTTCGTGCGGACATGCGCCATCGCGAGGTGAACGGCCGCCGTCGCGCCATAGCAGGCCTCCTTCAACTCCACCGCACGGCAGCGATGCGATAATCCAAGCATTCCGTGGACAAACGCCGCCGCCGCTTTCGACTGGTCAATTCCCGATTCGGTTCCGAACAACACAAGGTCAATTTGCGCCGGATCGATCTGCTTGATGATCGGCAGCGCCGCATTCGCCGCCATCGTCACGATGTCCTCGTCCGGCGGCGGGATCGCCATCTTCTCCTGGCCGATGCCGATATAATATTTCGCCGGATCGACCCCACGCGTCGTCGCGAGCGTCTTCAGCTCGATGAAATAATTCGACGTGTAAAAACTGATCAGATCGATTCCGACGTTCATTTCAAGAGTTCCAAACGCGAATTTCCGGTCATCTGTTTTACGTTGCGGCAGCCGGTCAGAAACATCGCCGTCACAAATTCCCTTCGCAATCGCTGGATCACTTTGCGAACCGCGTCGGGCGATTGCATCGCGGGTTCGAGGAACGGCTGCGCCAGTCCGCCGAGCGATGCGCCGAGTACGACGGCTTTCGCGATGTCGAGTCCGCTGCGGATGCCGCCGGACGCGATCAGCGTGATTTGTTTTCTGAACGGTGCGAGTTCGCGCAACGCGTCGGGCGTCGGGATTCCCCAGTCCTGAAAAAGCAAGCCGAGATCGCCGCCGTTCTGCCGGTGATGCTCGATCCGGCTCCACGATGTTCCGCCGCTGCCGGCGACATCGATGATGCGGACGCCTTTTTTCAAAACGAGTTTTACGTCCTCCGCCGAAATTCCCGCGCCAACTTCCTTCAGAATGACGGGAACCTTCAAACCTTTCGCGATCGCGCCAATTTTTTCGGCGAGGCCGGCGAAATTCGTGTCGCCTTCCGGCTGCACCGCTTCTTGCAGCGGATTCAAATGAAGACAGAGCGCGTCCGCGCCGACGGCCGCGACGGCTTCGCGACATTCGGAAATTCCGAAGCCGTAATTCAATTGCACCGCGCCGAGATTCGCGAAGAGCAGCGTCGTCGGCGCGAACTCGCGAAGCTCGAAACTCGCGCGGGCTTTCGGATTCGTGAACATCACCCGCTGCGAGCCGACGCCGAGCGCGACCTGTTCGGCCTCGGCGGCGATGGCGAGGTTGCGGTTGATTTTGCGCACGAGCGAATGATCGCCGCCGGTCATCGAGGAAATGAGCAGCGGAAACGAAAGCCGCTTGCCGAGAAATTCCGTCGCGGGATCAACGTCGGACAAATTCAATTCCGGCAGCGCGCGATGCTTCAGCCGCACGTCATCGAAATAAAATTTCCGCCGGTCCGCCCCGCGGTCCTCGCGGATGATCCGGATGTGTTCCACTTTTCGGCTGTTGGTTGTGTCGGGCATGCACGCCGTATATCGGACAAATCCGCCCGCGTGTCGATTCCGCTTTCGGTCGGATTGAGTTCAGATTCTTGAACCACGGATCACACAGATGTCACAGATGAAAGGCCCGACACCCGTTCACCTTCATTTGAAATCCGTGTCATCTGTGTGAACTGTGGTGAAAAATGATTTCCAATCATTGGAAACTCACAGCCCGTTGGATTCCAATCATTGGAAGCCGGCGAAGCGGAGATTGCCAATCATTGGAAAGCCGGCGAGGCCGATGAAAATAACTCCGTGTTCGGAGTTATATGCTTCACGAGTGAAGCTAATAGCTTCAATAATGGAGAAATTAGCAGCATTTATGGAGCTATTAGCTTCATGCTAGAAGCTATTAGTATCAATCGCATATTTATTAGCACCATGTGTGGAGTTATTAACTTCATGTGCGAAGTTAATAACTTCTTACATGAAGCTAAACGCAACGCATATTACTCTATTAGCTCCATATATGGACCTTTTTTCGCTTGCTTTTCACGAGAAATAAGGGGAAAAGGCTGGAAGTTCGTCAACGACCGATTCCGAAAGGCGAAGAATGCAACCGCAGATTGCACAGAGTTCACAGATCCCGGCAGCGGTGATGGCCGACCGGGAAATCCATCCGTGGCCCCTGTGAAATTTGCGGATCGAAACAGGACTTGAGACCAAACGAAGGAGACCGAACCATGCCCGCTACAACAACCCCGCCGCCCGCCCCGCCCGCCTTCAAGCGTTCCGACCTCTTCACGATGCTCGGAAGCTGGCAAAGCTGGTGGATCCTGATGTACCTGGCCAAAGGCGAAGGCTACACGACCATCGGCGAGATTGCCCCGATCATCAACACCCACCGCAACGCCGCGCGCAAGCAGCTCAACCGCCTCGTTGACGTCGGCGTCCTCACCCGCGGCAGCAACAAAATCTACAAACTTCGCGCCGGCCTCCAGCCCGACCGCTCCGTCCCCGTCCTCCACTTCGGACATTGCGTCCTGCACCTCGACCATCCGGACCCGGAATAAAAACAGAAGGCCGCAAAGAGGCGCAAAAGGCGCAGAGGTCAGAAGCCCCGAAGGGGCGCACGTTGATAGCCCGGGCCGGCGGCCCGGGAAACGTCGCAACGAAGAATTCGTAAGCCCTGAAAGGGCGGAACCATTTCGCCCCTTCAGGGCTCATGAAAAATGTTTTCTCTCCCATACCCGGGCGTTGCCCCGGGCTGTCAACGTCCGGCCCTTCAGGCCGCCGCAGTCACCAGCCGGCCCGTCCCGCAGTCTTCGCGGATGAGGCGGATGGGTGAAACGTCGAGGCGGCTTGGGGCGCGCGTGGAGGTTTCAGATGAGTGAAAACCTCCATTTCGAGCCAGAACTCAATCTCTCTTTGTTTCGGCAACTGCTCTTAACGCGCTCTCCTGTGAATTGTGCCGTGATGCCCTCCGAGATTTGTCTTCGCTGCCAAGATTGCTTCATCTTGCGAAGAACAGCGTTTACTGGAACTTCCTCGCTCAGCTTCACAGGCAAGACAAGTCCAGCAACCCCAATATGCACCTTCCTCACGCTCTACTTGGATTTCATAGGTTACGTCGTCAATTTTGTATATTTCTCTTCTCATATTTATTCATCCTTCACATGGAATTACACATGAAATCAAAAATGTGAAATTATTTCTTCAAATGTTTTTTGGCTCACTATTGATAAGTCCAAATGACTAGCTCTCATTGCTGGCACCACATGAAACCAAGTGAGATTGCGCCATCGCCATCAACTTCCCTAGCATTCCAAAATCATCGACTGCGACAAATATTGAGTCACCACCCGGCACGAGGGAGAGATAACCCTGTTGCTCTTGCTTGTTCTGATAGAAGCCAAACCTTGCCACATCTTTTGTTACATATTCACATTCTGTATAGTCGCGTTGAAGGTCCATTAGATCGGCGGCAGTTGATTGGATTAAGTCTAAGGCCCCCAAGAGTTCGTCTAACTCGTCGAAATCAATTAACACTGAACAAAGGATTTTGTCCTCTTGGTCCATATGTTCGATTTTTACACCGAATATCATTTGGCGATTTGTCTCATTGCCGAGAGCTATGATCATTGTGTGAACTTGGATCACATCTTCGTGTGTTGTGAAGAACCGTCCGATGGGGCGTGTTTCTTTTATTATCAGAGTGCCCCTGCGAGCTAGAAAACGACCCATCTTTGTACTGTCTATTTCCGGTTTTTCGATCATTGGGCCATCCTTCTTCGTATTCCGGCTTCTCGGTCACTTTTCGAATTCCGTTCCAATCGCACATGCGCGGCCATGAGTTCGCCGGGATTCGTGAGCGCGGCTTCCGAGGATTGGAAACTTGCGTCACGATGTCTTCCATCGATTGGAAGTTGCGGTGCCGTTTTACCCCAACGGGGTTGGCAGCCTTCAGCCCAGGGTTGGCGAGTCTTCGAGCCTACCCTGGGAAAAGTTGCGCGTGAAAAATTCAACCCTGAAGGGGTTGCGGCCCGCGAAAAATTTGCACGCGGCTTCAACCCTTTCCGGGTTGAAATCAGAGGAAGAAGATTTTTGTTTGCGTTGCGTTCCCAGGGTAGCCCGATACGAATCGGGCAACCCTGGGCTGGAGGCTTGGCACCCCGTTGGGGTGGGGAAATCGCGAACAACTTTTTGGAAATTGAAATCATTTCGACTTCCGCTCCAGCCTCACATGCGCGGCCATGCCGTCGCCGAGTTTTCTGTAGATTATCAACGGTGATTCCAAATTGTCCTGCGGTCAGTGATAGGACAGGACTTCAACGGGGCGTTCGACAGCGAGCGAGTGGCGGTTGCGTTTGAGGTTTTCGATTTCGCGGAGCGTTTCAGCAGTGAAATAACTTTCGCCGCAGTGCGGGCAGCTCACCATCGGGATGTGGTCAATCACAAGCATGTCCGCACCACTGCCGTGTGCTTCGCTGACATGACGGACGCGCGCGCCGGGCTGACCGCAAATATCGCATACCGTTGTTGATTCTTCGTTTTTCATAATGCGTATGCTGTCACGAACACCACTTTACCGGTGAGGCCTGTTTTTGCAATTACTTCAACCGGCCGCCCGTCCGCCGCCATTCCGCGAATCCGGTATTTCGATTCGCCCGTCACGCGATCTTTCTGATGCTCCAGAACAACGCCGTTGAGAACGGCAAGTTCGAGGTCATCCGTCGTCAGCAGATCGTCCAGCATTTCCATGCGCGCGTGATAGGTCACGACGTAGAGACGTCCGCGAATTTTTTCCCGCAGTTCAACCAGAACGCTCTCGAACATTCATCATTCCTTTTTGCGTTCCAACCTCACATGCGCGGCCATGAGTTCGCCGGGATTCGTGAGCGCGGCGAGGAGCGAGAGTTCGCCGCAGAGGACGGTGGCGGCGGTGATGACGGCGAGGCGGCGGGCGTTTTTGCCCGGGTCGCGCGGCTCGGCGCAGCCGAGGAGTTTCATGTTTTCCTGTACGAAGGGCAGGTCCTTCCCGTTGCCGACGGTGCCGACGATGATGTTCGGGAGCGTGCAGGAGAAATATAAATCGGAATACTGGGAGGGGCGGCGTCCCGCCGCCCGCTGTTCGTCATCCGGCGGCGTGGACGCCGCCGCTCCCAGTGCCGGCGACGGGACGTCGCCGCTCCCAGTGCGCGGTTCGGCGTGGACGAAGCCTTGCGAGCCTTCGACGATGTTGGCGGCGTCCTGGCCGGTGGCGAGATAGACGGCGAGAAGCATGTTGGCGAAGTGGGCGTTGGCGCTGCGCGTGCTGCCAGCAAGAACGGAGCCGATGAGGTTTTTCTTTACGTTCAGCTCGGCGATCTTTTCGGGCGTGGTCTTGAGGTAGCGCGAGCAGAGTTTGCCGGGGATGACGAGTTCGGCGACGACGTATTTGCCGCGACCGAGGATTCCGTTCACGGCGGAGGCTTTTTTGTCGCAGCAGTAATTTCCCGAGATCGAAACGTATTTGAGCGACGGCCATTTCTGGAGCGTCCACGTCATGATCGCATCGGCGGCTTTCGTCACCATGTTGTGACCGGAGGCGTCGCCGGTGGAAAATTCGAGGCGGACGAAAAGCAGGTTGCCGACGATCTGCGTGTGGATGTCGAGCAGTTCGGCGAAGCGGCTGGTGGTCGCGACGACGGCTTGCACTTCGTCGTGATGGGCTTTGAGCGCGTCGGCGATCATGACGGCTTCGACAGCGGTGGGGGCTTCGAGCAGGATCGAGCGGGTCATGCGTTCGTCAACGACGACGCAGCGGATGCCGCCGCTGACGCGGGCGACGCGCGCGCCGCGCTCGACGGACGGCCACAGCGGCGATTCGTAGGTCGCGAGCGGGACCATGACTTCGTCGTCCATTTCGGGGCCGATGATTTTGACCGGGCCGATGTTTTTCATCGGGACGGTCGCGAAGGTCTGCGCGTCGGTTTTCATGTGGCCGCCAGAATCGGCGAAGTGGCGGGCGCGGCGCAAGCAGAATGGCGAACGGAAGACCGGCTGAAGCCGGAACTACAAACGAAAAGTTCCAATGATTGGAAGTTTGCGCGGGCGCGTTTTCCAATGATTGGAAAGTTGCGGCGGGGGTCAGCGGCCGCCGCCGAGTTTACGGGCGAGGCCGGCGAGCTGCTTGAGGGTGTTGGGGGAGAAGTCGCCGAGCTGGTCGTAGCAGGCGGAGGTGGTTTCGAAGAAGTCCAGCAGGGTCTTCATCTTTTGCTGGGCAGCCTTGTCGGCGTCGTCCACGGGTTTTTCGGCGAGGGCTTCGCGCAGGAGGGTGAGGGTGGGATCGACTTCGCGGCGTTTGCGCTCGCGGAGGATGATCTGGAACATGGCCCAGACGTCCTTGAGCGTTTCGAAGTGGTCGCGGCGGTCGCCGAGGACGTGGACGTTTTTGGCGAGGCCCCAGTTTTGCAGTTCGCGCAGGCTGTTGCTGACGTTGGAGCGGGCGACGGAAAGTGTTTCGGAAATTTCCTCGGCGTTGAGCGGCTTGGGCGAGAGGTATAGCAGCGCGTGAACCTGCGCGACGGTGCGGTTGATGCCCCATCGCGCGCCCATCTCGCCCCAGTGAAGGATGAATTTTTCGGCCCGCGGACTGAGTTTCATGGGCGACAGAAGTCGCCGAATTTTCCGGCAGGGTCAAGCTAAGTCGTCGGGCCGGGCGGGCGGCGCAGGCGGGCGCGCAGGCTTGTGCCGGACGTTTCGGGTGCGCTAAGTTGCGCGATACTTTTTGCAGGGACTCGGATGGAAATTATGAAGGCTCACGTTTCACGGCGTTGTGGATGGATGATGGGGGCGGTTTTGATTCTCGCCGCTCACGCGGCATTCGCCGCCACGAAGAATCACAAGATCATGTTCGCCGGCAGCATCAATTCGGAGGCGGGCGGTTTCCGCTGCGCGAATCTCCAGGGCGGGCAGCCGCAGCCGCTGCCGCCGCCGGACACGGGGACGCGCACGTGGTCGGACGGGCGGACCGAATCGGTTTACAATCCGTATCAGCTTTGGTTCGCCGGGGAATATCTCGGCCGCTGGGCCAACCGTGAAGGGGACACGATCGCACTGGCGCTGGCGCACAAGGTGATGCCGGCGGCGCTCGACAAGAGAGGCGTCACGCGCGAGGAATTCGACAAGGGCGTGGATCGCGCCGCAGCGGTCACGACGGAAAATGTCGGACAATGGATGGCGGACATGCTCGGCGCAAAGCCAGGCACGCAGCCGCAGACCGTGACTCCGCTGCCGATGAGCATGGCAGATGTCCGGACGATGACCGCGCCGGCCAGCAACGCTCTTCACATCGGCTACGCGTTCCGGTTCCGCGCCGGCGGTGCGGCGGCCGATACGAACCGCTGGCTTCTGGCGATCTTCACGGTGCCCTCGTCCATGGACACGGCGATGCTGTCGAAGCAAATCGAGCGCGAGTTCCTTTCGTCCATCCAGCCGCAGATGAGTGTCGCCGGCCGGAGTTCGGGCCCGAAGGCGTTGTCCACGATGCCGGGACAGGCCGCCAGCGCTGCGGGCAATCATTCGGCTGCTTTTCTGGCCAGCCGGCAGTCGGCGCTGGACAGCGTGAAGGGGATGAAGGGCTGGTGGTATGTCGAGACGACGAACTACATCATCATCACGGATCTGCCGTCCGGAAAGGCCGTCGTCGTGAAAGAAATGCAGAAGCAGATTGAATATCTGCGCTCGGCCTATTCGCGCGTCGTGCCGCCCGGCAAGATGCTCGATGCGGCCAGCATCATCCGCTTCTTCGGCGATACGCAGAGCTACGAGCGCTATGTGGCGCCGAACATGAAATGGAGCGGCGGCTATTGGGATCCGGGCCGCGGCGAGCTGGTGATCCGCCCGCAGGAATGGGGCGACATCAAACAGAAGAACGCGTGGCTGCGAGAGACGCTTTATCACGAGGGCTTCCACCAATATCTAAGCTATGCGTTCAGCCGCGCGGATGCGGCCGTGTGGTACAACGAGGGCCATGCGACGGTGATGGAGGGCATCGAGTTTACGCCGTACGGCGTGAAGATTGACGAGGTCCCGCGCTACGCCGAGCAACTGGCCGAGCACATGAAGAAAGGCCCGCTGAAGATTGACGACCTGCTGCCGATGGACCACGCGGCGTTCTATTCCGAAAAGAAGAATTCCGAGGAAGACCGCAAGTGGAACTACGCGCGGTCATGGGCGCTCTGCTATTTCCTGCGCAAGGGCGCGCCGCTCGAAAAAGACCGCCCATGGGCCGGCCTCGCGGAAAAATATCGCGCGGCGCTGGCCGAGACGAACGACGGCAAAAAGGCCGCCGAAAAATGTTTCGAGGGCGTGGATATGAACGCGCTTCACGAATCGCTCAACGCGTTCTGGAAATCCAGCAACCGCCGCGGCGAGGCGCGCAAATACGACCTCTTCGCGCAGAAGACCGAAACGCGCTGATCCTATTTCGCAAACGTGCCGGCGATTTCATTGAGGCTCACGCCGAATTTCCTTTGCGCGATCTCGTCGAGGTTGGCCTCGCTGCCCTGGATGTGGATCGTCCGCGAAATGTGCGTCATCGTTTCGCCGGGCTTCAGCGCGGCGGCGGGCGACGAGGTTTCGATTTCGTAGAACGGGCCGAGCGGCGGCTTGCCTTCGCCGGGCGATCCGTCGTTGTACGAATTCAGCACGTCGCCAGCGTACGGCTCCTTCTGCATTTCCCACATCGAATTCACGAAGCCGTTCGGCGCGTCCTGCACGTTGTAGGTGACGATCGTGAGCGTCTTCGTGTCCGCGTCGTAGCTGCCCGCGAGGCCGAGTGAGCGCTTGGGACTGATTCCGATTTTCCCGCGGCGCGTGCCGTCGCCTTTGAAGAGCAGCACATTGTCTTTCACGACGAGATATTCCGCCGGGACCTTGCCGAAATATGCGTCGTTGACCTTCGGGCCGAGCGCCTCGTCATCGCCCGCCTTGAACGGAATGACGATGGTGGTGTGCGGCGCGGGATTGTACATACCGAGCAGCCAGATCGAGAGCAAGCCCTTCTCCGGCGTCCACGGATCCCTGCCCTCGTTCGTCAGCTTGTTCTCCGTTTCATAGCCGACGGACTTTGCGCCAACGCCGAGGGAGATGCCCATCGCGGCGGCGGATTCCGACACGCCCATCAGCTTCACCGTGCGCTCGACCTTGCCGTAGAATTCCGTGCCGCTGTAATTTTTCAGCGCGAAAATCTTCGCGAACTTCGCCTCCGTGTCCGACGATGAAACGAGATCGAACGGTTCGGAATCAATCACCGCGGGCGTGTGCCAGTCGTCGAATTTGAACTCCGCGCCCTTCGCAAAGAAGATGGCGAACTGCCCGCCTTCCGGCCCCATCCAGAAACGCTCCTCGCCGCCGAAGACATAAATATGATCTTCGAGTTTGCCCTTCCGCTGTTCGGGCGTGAGGAGGCCCGCCTCGATGACCTGATATTTCAGGAATCCGTAGCTCGGCCCCGCGTCGCCGCCCGCCGTGCTCGTCATCACGCGGCCCTGATAATCCGGCACCAGCAGCACGCGCGCGTCCTCGCTCTTCAGCACGATTGTCTTCGCGTGCTTCGCCACGAACTCCGCGTCGTAGCCGAACGTTCCTTTTTCAGTCGCGCGCACCGTCAGCGCCGCCGCCGCCGCCAGCAGAACCATCCATACTTTCATGCGAACTCTCCTGTTGCGTTTGAATCTTGCGTCACTTCCAATGATTGGAAAATTCCGCAATCGCGACTTCCAATCATTGGAAAAAATTGCTGGCCGCGCACGATACGCGAAGGGCGCGGCGGTGAACAGCCCGGAAATTTGGATGCTTGTCTTTGCGCTGCTCGGATTTTATTCTGCCGCCCGTCATGCGCTTTGCATTCGGCAAATACAGACGCTGGAAGATTGGCGCGCTCATCGTCCTGATCGCGATCGCCGCCTACGACATCTACGACCATCACCGCCATCCGGTCTTCTGGGGCCTTCGTTTTCTCGTCCGAATTCCACATGAGGGGCGTAATCACCCGGACCTCTTGACGCCTGCGCTTGTGCGATTGAGGGAACAAGGATTTCAGACAGAACTTGTACTTCGAACTAATTCTAGCCACGGGGCTTTGGGACCAACTCCACACGTATTCACAAATTTCTGTACGTATGCTCGAATTTGGCGCGCCGGACAGGAACCTATCGAAATTAGAAAAGACCCACAGTTCCCCTCAACAGATATATGTGTAATAAGCAATGCTCTTTACTCGGTGTTTTGTTTTGGCGGATGCATGTTTGGGTCCGGCTATAACCCAGAATCTGAATCAGAAGCGTTTATACTGACGTCCGGAGAAAAGATCCTCGGAGGCTTGCCATCCGATTTCTTCCTTAAGAAATGCGGGGCCTATCCTCGCGAGATTCGTGTTTCCTCAAGCCCCGATGGATTATTCATTTTCCATGGTATTGGAAACGGAGCAGAGATGTTTGCTGCCATTTGTCCAGATGAACTCCTCCATAGAAAACACTATCAACCGCTGCTCGTTGATGAACGCATTTATTCTCTCTTTGCCTTTCGTAATCATAGCGGGTCCGTTCCATGCGGACCGCCGGAAGTTATCTTCGCTGGGCTAGAAAATCTCCGCGAAGAAATGATTTTGAAACCACTCGAGTTTCTTCGAGACTTTTTTGTTCGATGCGCCGAATTTTGGCGACGGTGAATTGAACAACATCCGTTAGGTTGTACTCTAACGCCGCATGAAAACGATTTTGGCTGTATTGATTTTCGCGATGGCGATATGTGCCAGCGCGGAGGAGGCGAAGTTGAAGGACAAGCTCGAGGCGCTCAAGGCCAATTCGAACAGTTCGACGAATACGGAAATCGCGACATTTGCGGGCGGGTGTTTCTGGTGCATGGAGGCGGTGTTCGAGCAGATGCCGGGCGTGAAGAAAGTCACCAGCGGCTACACGGGCGGGCGCACGGCGAATCCGACCTACTCACAGGTTTGCGAGCACACGACCGGCCACGCGGAGGCGATCCAGATCGAGTTCGATCCGGCAAAAACCAGCTACGACGATTTGCTGGATATTTTCTGGCAGGCGCACGATCCGACGCAGCTCAACCGGCAGGGCGGCGACGTGGGCGACAGTTACCGGTCGGAAATTTTTTATCACGGCGCGGAGCAGAAGAAGGCGGCGGAGGCGTCGAAGGAGAAGCTGGCGAAGTCCGGCAAATACAAATCGCCAATCGTGACGCTGATCGAGCCGGCACCGGTTTTTTATCCGGCCGAAAATTATCACCAGAATTATTACGACCTGAACAAAAACAATAATCCGTATTGCCAGATGGTCATCCGGCCGAAGCTGCACAAGCTCGGATTGAAGGAATAGTCCATCGTTGACGCGGGCGATTCATGCCGGAATTATGCGCCTCCATGCCTGATGTTCGAATTTGTGATTTGCTTGCTGGAGCGAAGCGGCCGCTGCTTTCGTTCGAGTTTTTTCCACCCAAGGACGAGACCGCGATGTCACCGCTGCGAATTGCCGCGGCGCAACTGCTGGCGCTGCGTCCCGATTTCGTGACCTGCACCTACGGAGCCGGCGGCTCGACGCGCCAGCGGACGCTGGCCATTTGCTCGATGCTTCGCGACATGGGCTACGACGCGGTCATGCCGCACCTCACGTGCGTCGGTTCGAGCCGCGAGGAATTGATCGCGACCGCGGACGAAATTTATGCGCGCGGTTTCCGAAACATTATGACGCTTCGCGGCGATCCGCCGAAGGGCGACACGACGTTCAAGCCCGCGCCGGACGGGCTGGCGAATGCCTCGGAACTGGTGACGCTGCTCAAGTCGCGCCATGCGGATTTCTGCTGCGGCGTGGCCGGCTATCCGGAAATGCATCCCGAAGCCGTCTCGCTGGAGGTTGATCTGGCGCATTTGAAACGCAAAGCCGACGCCGGCGGCGGCTTCGTGACGACGCAATTATTTTTCGACAACCGCGTCTATTTCGATTTCGTCAAACGCTGCCGCGCCGCGGGAATCAAGGTTCCGATCGTACCCGGATTGCTGCCGGCGATTTCGCTGAAGCAGGTCCAGAGGATGTGCGCGATGTGCCGCGCGACGCTGCCAGACGGCCTCGCGCGGGCGATGGAAGCCGCAGGCAACGAGGGCGAGGCGGCGGAATATGTCGGCATCCGCTGGGCCGAGCGGCAGATCATGGAATTAATCGCTGGCGGCGCGCCGGGCGTTCATCTCTACATTTTGAACCGCAGCAAGGCGGTTCTTTCCGGCGAGCTGATTCACTTCTTCCAGCACGCGGGACGCTGAGCGAGATCGCGTTTCCGATCTTTTCCAATGATTGGAAGTTTGCGCAGGCGATGTTTTCCAATGATTGGAAATTCCGGAGCGGCGGAGCCGTCAGGCGAGGATCGTGGCGGCCCCGGCGACGAGGATGAGGATCGTCGCGAGGATCATCCGCGGTTTGATGCCGCCTCTGCCGAGCGCGATGACGAAGCCGAGCTTCACAAACGTGTTGGTCACCGCGGCGATGACGATCGACAGGGCGGCGACGGACGCCTGCTGCGGAACGTTGCCGTAGCCGGCCATCGAGACGCTGATCGCGTCCACATCGGTGAGGCCGGCGAGCGCGGCGACCAGATACATGCCCTGGCTTTTGAAAAACTGCGGGACAATTTTCACAACGAGTAAAATCACCGCGAAGAGTGCGGCGAACTTGATGGCCGCTGTGAGGCTGAACGGATTTTTCAGCGGCATCGCGTCCGCAGTTTCTCCGCTGGCGGCCGCGGCAAACGCATGCCGCGAGGCGCGGCGATAAAAAATCAGGGCGAGCGCGAGCGTGACACACCCCATCGCGGCCATCGGGGGGACAAGCCGCCAGACCAATGCGGCGTTGATCGCCGCCACGATGAGAATGATCCGCAGGAACATGACCCACCACGAAAAGAGCAGTCCGCTCGTGAGCGCGTCGGCAACGGCTCCGGGCTGCACGGCCTCCCGGCTGCGCTTCGAAAACTCAAGCGAGACGACGGTCGATGATGCGATGCCACCAAACAGGCCGATCAGCGGTAGCGCGCGCCGCTCGCCGAGCCGTCGCGAGGCGATATAGCCGATGAGTGACATCGCGGAAATCAGGATGACGATCCACCACATTTTATAGGGATTGAGCGCGCCCCACGGATCGACAGGATGATTCGGCAATACCGGCAGGACGATGAACGTTGCCATCAATAATTTCAGCATCGCATGGACATCGTCTTCGCCGAGCCGCCCGATGGCACCGTGGATCGGCTTCTTGTAGGAGAGGATCGCGGAAGCTGCGATGCCGAGCGCCACGGCGAGGGTTTGCTGGCCGAAAAGCGCAAGCCCGCCGAGCAGGAACGTGACGAACGCGGCGATCTCCGTCGTCAGCCCGCGCGCCGCCTCCTCGTTGCGCATCGAATAAACCGCGTGACCGGTCATCACGATGATCGTCACGCAAATGGCGGCCGTCAGGAAAATCCACGGTGTGGACAGCTTTACCGCAAGCCATGCCGAGATCGCACCGGACATCGCGAAGAGAATGAAGGTGCGAATGCCGCCGACGCCCGTGGAACCGGCCTCGACTTTGCGCCGCTCGCGGTCCAACCCGATGAGCGCGCCGATGAACAGCGCGATCGCAAAAGGCAGAATTGGTAAATCCGGTTTCATCGGCCCGGCGCACATCATGCGCATTTGGCGCACGGATGCCAAGCCAGCATTGTGGGTGCGCGAAAATCTCAGCGGATCGCCGCGCGACCGGTCATTGCTTCGACGCGGAGAACGAGCCGGAGTAGCTGCCGGCGCCGTCGGATGTCGTGGCGCTGCCGGTGATGGAGCCGACGATCTGATTGTTCACGACGGTACCGTTGTAATTGATCACGCCGTTGGTGACGCCCGGCTGGGTGATCTGGCCGATGAGGAGGAAATTGTCGCCTTTCAAATTGCCGGTGATCGGCGTGCCCTGCAAAAGCGTGTCACTAAAAACGACGCCTTTCGAATCAATCACGACGGTGCAATTGTGCGATTCGCAAGTCGGCGGCTTGCCGCTGGCGGTGAAGCACGTCGTGACGAGGCCGTTGTAAGTCCCGGAAAGACTGGCGGTGTTTGTGTTGCTGCTGCTGCCACCACCGCCGCCGCCGCCACCGCCGGAAAGCGCGACTGCGCCCACCGCAACCGCCGCGACGCCCGCGCCGATGAGGCCGTAGGTTTTCCAGTCGGTGCCTTCGCTTTTCTTCGCGGCGCCCGCGGCTGATCCGGCCGTCGTCGCGGCGGGCGTTGTCGTGGCCTTGCGGATTTCGACCGAGTACCACGGCGTGTCCGCCGTCGCGCCATCCTTGTCGGTCGCCTCGATGTAATAAGCAAACGTCTTGATGTCCCGGATCATCGAGGCGTCAATCGTGCCGACATAAAAATCCAGCCCGGTCGGCTTCATCGGCACGCGAAACGGCGTCGCATCGCGGAACAGCGCATAATAAAGGGTCACGTCCTGCACACCGGGGCTGACGTCCGTGACTTTCGCCTTCAGCGTGAGCGACTCGCCGGCCATCGCGAAGGTGACCGGATCGTGCTGGATTGCCGGCGGCCTGTTCGGCGCCTGCGCGTACGCCGCGAACGGCTGCAGCGTCAAGACAAGCGAAAGCATCGCGGCCAGCGCGAAACACCCATCGGTCAAAAATTTCTTCTGCACGGCAAAAACCCTCGGCTTCGATTCGCCGCAATGCGCCCCGGACATTTCTTCGCAGCGCACGCGAATCGGATTTCCGCAAAGATACAGAGCCGGACCGCAGAGGCAAGAGCGCTCGTTCGCCGATCGCAAATCCCGTCGCGCCGATGCGCCGCTCATATCCTTTTTCCAATCATTGGAACTTTGCGCCGCGCCATTTTCCAATCATTGGAAAAGTCCGGTCGGCGGCGGATCGCGACGCAGAAATCGGTCTTTCCCCGCGCGGACCTTCGACTATTCTCCCCGCCGATGGAAACGATGTTCGATCTCATCAGCGCCTGCTTTCCGCTGGCTGCGCGCTACTCGCAGATGGCCTGGCGCGGGCCAGCCGCGGCCGCGCTGCGCGAGCCGGCGGCGCGCTTCCGCGCATTTCCCTATTCCGAACGCCACCTCCAGTGCGTCTGGTGCGATCCGTCGCTGCGGCCCGCCGCGCTCGCGGATCACCGCGGCGAGGAAATCGCTGTGGAAAATCCCGGCGTCTGGAACCTCGAAGCCGGCCCGGATTTTCTCGGCGCGGTTCTCCGATTCGGAAAAGAAAAGCGCCGAGTCACCGGCGACATCGAAATCCACGTGCATCCATCCGACTGGCAGCAACACGGCCACCGCGACGATCCGAATTTTTCGCGCGTCGTCGCCCATGTCACCTATTTCAGCTCGCCGCTGCCGGAAAATTTGCTCCCGCCCGGCTGCATTCAGATCGCGCTGCGCGAACCGCTGGCCGCAAGCCCGATGTTCGCGTTTGAGAACATTGACACCACGGCCTATCCGTACGCCGCCCGCGCCGAATTGCCGCCGTGCTCGAACGAACTCAGCGGTTTCTCGCCCGATCAGAAAACCACGCTGCTCGATTCGGCAGGCGAGGAGCGGCTGCGCCGCAAGGCCGAACGGCTCGCCATCGCGATTGCGGAGCGCGGACAGGAACAAATCCTATACGAGGAAATCATGTCGGCGCTCGGCTACAAGAACAACAAATCGCCGTTCCGCCGGCTCGCTGAAATTGTCACGCTCGACGAACTGCGCCGCAACGCCGGGGCGAATCCGCGAATCGCTTACGCGCTGCTGGCGGGTGTCGCCGGTCTGTTGCCGAAAAATCTGCGCAGCGACTGGGACGAGGACACGCGAAATTTCGTCCGCAAAATTTGGGACGAGTGGTGGAAGATCGAAGATGAATGGGAAGATCGCGCGCTGAAGCGCGAGCATTGGAATCTTGCCGGCCTGCGCCCGATGAACCATCCGCTTCGCCGCCTGATGGCCGCCGCGCAAATTTTCGCTGGCGCAAATCCGCTGCTTCGGATCGAAGGCGGACTCGAGGATTTTATAGCCGCCGTCCAGCGCGTCCACGATCCGTATTGGAGTTTCCGCGAAGGTTTCGCCGGAAAGAAATCCGCGAAACCAATTCAGCTCATCGGCGAGGAGCGCGCCGACGCGATGGCGATCAACGTCGTCACGCCGTTCCTCGCCGCCATCGGAAAACGAAACCTGTTCGATACCGGGTTGCTCAATCGCCTGCCCGTCGAAGGCGACAACGCGATCATTCGCCAGACCGCGCGCCATCTTTTCGGTCCCGATCATCCGACGAAGCTTTACGACACGGGCCGGCGGCGCCAGGGCCTGCTGCAAATCTTCCACGACTACTGCCTGAACGACCGCTCGCGCTGCGCGACGTGTCCATTTCCCGGCCTGCTGAAAAACTTTCGCACTTGAGCCAAGTGCCCGGTTTCAGCCGGCCTTCGCCTTGCGGAATCTGCATGAAGGCGGTACATCAAAGGCCATGAAGTCAATCCGCGTCACCGTCTGGAACGAAGGCAGACACGAAAAGAATAATGAAAATGTCCGCCGCGTTTATCCCGAGGGCCTTCACGCGCCGATTGCCGCTCACCTGAAAGAACACGATTTCGATGTCCGCGTCGCGACGCTCGACGAACCGGATCACGGTCTCACGGAGGAGGCGCTGAAAGAAACGGACGTGCTTGTGTGGTGGGGCCACAAGGCCCACAACGAAGTTCGCGATGATGTCGTGGACAGGGTTCACCGGCGCGTGATGGACGGCATGGGCTTGATTGTTCTTCACTCCTCCCACTTCGCGAAAATTTTCAAGCGGCTGATGGGCACGACGTGCAGCTTGCGCTGGCGCGTGGCCGACGAAACCGAACGCATGTGGGTCGTTGATCCGACACATCCGATCGCCGCCGGCCTGCCGCCACACTTCGATCTGCCGCGGGAAGAAATGTACGGCGAGTTCTTCGACGTGCCGCCGCCCGACGAGCTCGTCTTTGTGAGTTGGTTCGAAGGTGGCGATGTTTTTCGCAGCGGATGCACGTGGCGTCGCGGCAAGGGACGCGTTTTCTATTTCCGCCCCGGCCACGAAACATATCCGACCTTTTTCGATCCGAACATTCTTCGCATCATCGAAAATTCCGTTCGCTGGGCCGCCTTCAACGGCAATGATTCGGTCGTTCCTCAAGTCGCGAATATTATTCAACCGCTTTCAGCCATAGCTCCAAAATGAAACTGGCAACCTTCAACTGCAATTCGATCCGCTCGCGGATGGACATGATTCTTGCGTGGCTGCGCGCGAACGAGCCCGACATTTTGTGTCTTCAAGAAACGAAAGTTCAGGACCACGAATTTCCGGCGCAGCCACTTCTCGATGACGGCTGGCAGGTCGCGTTCAAGGGCATGAAGTCGTACAACGGCGTCGCGATTGTTTCGAAACGCGTGCCGGATGAAATCCATTTCGGCCTCGACGATGGCGGGCCTGCCGATGAACCACGACTCGCTTGGGCGCGGTTCGGAAACGTTCATGTCGTGAACACCTACGTTCCGCAGGGCCGCGAGATCGATCACGAGATGTACCAATACAAGCTGCAATGGTTCGCGCGGCTCGAAAAATTCTTCGCGAAACATTTCACGACGGATGATCTGCTTGTTTGGACCGGCGACTTGAACGTGGCCGCGGAACCGATGGACGTTCACAATCCCAAAGAGCGCGAAAATCATGTCTGCTTCCACATTGACGCGCGCCGCGCCTTCGCGAAGACCCGCGCGTGGGGATTCGTGGACGTGTTCCGGAAATTCCATCCCGAGCCGGGCCAGTACACCTTCTTCGATTACCGCACAGTCTTTTCGGCCAATCGCGGGCTGGGCTGGAGAATTGATTACATCCTCGCCACGCCACCGCTGGCCGCGAAGGCGGCGGATTCATGGATTGATATCGAGCCGCGCCTGCAGCCGAAGGCATCGGATCACACCTTCCTTGCGGCGGACTTTCAAACGTAGCCCAGGCCCCACATGGTGGGAGTTCCAATCATTGGAAGCCAGCGCCGGCGCAATTTCCAATGATTGGAACTTGCGCAGCTTGTGGGAGTCCGTATTGTTCGCGGACTGTTTTCGGTGGGAGAAACGCGGACACATGAAGATTCACGAATATCAGGCGAAGGAAATTTTCCGGTCGTACGGAATTCCGGCGCCGAATGGAAAAGTTGCGAGTTCGCCGGCGGAGGCGAAAGCCATCGCGGCGGAAATTGGCGGCATCGTCGCGGTCAAGGCGCAGGTCCATGCGGGCGGGCGCGGCAAGGCCGGCGGCGTCAAAATCGCGAAGACGCCGGATGAGGCGGAGGCGCACGCCGCGAAAATTCTCGGCATGAACATCAAGGGCAGCATCGTCCGGAAGGTGCTGATTGAGGGCGGTGCGAACATCAAGAAGGAGGCGTATCTGAGCGTGCTGCTCGATCGCTCCACGCGCGCGCTGCTTTTCATCGCGAGCGCCGCGGGCGGCATCGAGATCGAGGAGGTCGCCGCGAAGACGCCGGAGAAAATCATCAAGTTCTCGACGCTGACAAAACAATTTCCCGAAGCCGACGCGCAGAAATTTGCGGGACAGCTTTTCAACGATCCGGCCACCGCGCCGGCGGTGCTCGATATCATGCGGAAGATTTTCAAGATTTACGTCGAGACCGATGCGTCGCTCGTCGAAATCAATCCGCTCGTGCTCACCGGCGACGGCAAGGTCATCGCGCTCGACGGCAAGATGAACTTCGATGACAACGCGTTTTTCCGTCAGGAAAAAATCGCGGCGCTGCGCGACCTCGGCGAGGAAGACCCGAACGAAATGGCCGCGAAGGAAAAGGGCCTCAGCTTCGTGCAACTCGATGGGCACATCGGCTGCATGGTCAACGGCGCGGGTCTCGCGATGGCGACGATGGACATGGTGAAATTATACGGCGGCGCGCCGGCGAATTTTCTCGATGTCGGCGGAAGCTCGAATCCGGACAAGGTCGTCGAGGCGTTCAAAATCATCTTGAGCAACCCGAAGGTGAAGGCCGTCCTCATCAATATTTTTGGCGGCATCACGCGCTGCGACGACATCGCGAAGGGAATCCTCACCGCGTTCGAGCGCATGACCGTCGGCGTTCCGGTGGTCGTGAGGCTCACCGGCACGAACGCGGAACTTGGTTTGAAAATGTTGCAAGGGTCGAAGCTGATCCCGGCGAAGTCGTTCGCCGAGGCGGTCAAGAAAGTCATCACTGTTTCCGGCGGCTCCGTTCACGCGCCGGAGGAGGACGAAAAGGAATGAGCATCCTGGTTGACCAGAACACGAAGGTAATTGTCCAGGGCATCACGGGCCGCGATGGCTCGTTTCACACGAAGCAGATGCTCGACTACGGCACGAAGATTGTCGGCGGCGTCACGCCTGGAAAAGGCGGACAGAAAACCGACGACGGCGTTCCCGTTTTCAACACGATGAAGGAAGCCGTCACGGCGACCGGCGCGAACGCGAGCGTCATTTACGTTCCCGCAAAGTTCGCGCTCGGCGCGATGCAGGAGGCCGCGGAATCCGGCGTCAAACTGATTGTCTGCATCACCGAAGGCGTTCCCGTTCTCGACATGCTCGAGACTTTCCACGACATGAAGAAACGCGGCATCACACTCATCGGCCCGAATTGCCCCGGCCTGATTTCGCCCGGCAAATGCAAAATTGGAATCATGCCGGCGGTGATCCACAAGCCCGGCCGCGTCGGCGTAATTTCGCGCAGCGGCACGCTCACCTACGAGCTGGTCTATGCGCTGACGAATCTTGGCATCGGCCAGTCAACCGTCGTCGGCATCGGTGGCGATCCGATTGTCGGCACCAGCCCGATGGATTTGCTCGCGCTGTTCGAAAAAGATCCCGACACCGATGGCGTCCTGCTCGTCGGCGAAATCGGCGGCGATGAGGAAGAGCGCACGGCAGCGTTCATCAAGGCGAATATCAAGAAGCCCGTTTATGCCTTCATCGTCGGCCTCACCGCGCCCGAGGGCAAACGCATGGGCCACGCCGGCGCAATCATCAGCGGAAACATGGGCACGGCCTCGTCGAAGCTGCGCGCATTCAGCCAGGCGGGCGTCCCCGTCGCCAGCACGATTGACGAACTCGCCGAAATTGCGAAGCAGGGTTTGGAAAGACGCTGAGGGTTGCGATACAATTTCGGCCATGAGCACGATTCAGGAAATTGAGAGCGCGGTGGAGCAGCTTCCACAGAAGGAACTCACCAAGTTCCGCGACTGGTTTTCAGCTTTCGATGCCGCCGCATGGGACCGGCAATTCGAGGCAGACGCAAACGCGGGCCGGCTCGACGCCCTGGCTGACGAGGCGCTTCGCGATTTGCGCGAAGGGCGCTGCAAGGATCTGTGAGGCATCGGACGAGCCAGAAGTTCTGGAAATTTTACGGGCAACTGCCGCCTGAAATTAAGCGCCTCGCCGACGAAAACTTCGAACTCCTCAAGACCGATCCCTGGCACGCATCCCTGCATTTCAAGCGTGTCGGACGGTTCTGGTCGGCGCGCGTCGGCATTCATTACCGCGCCGCTGCCGTGCAAGATGGCGGCGACATGGTCTGGTTCTGGCTCGGGCATCACAGCGAATATGACCGCCTGATATCAGGGCGCTGAAATGAAATCCGGTCCCACTCCTGGCGATGGTCAGGCCGGCAGGCCGAAGCCCTCGCGATATTTTTTGCGAATGAGCGCGTCGGCTTCCGGCGCGTTCTTCGCCTTCATCGCCGCGGCGTCCCACTCGATTTTCTTTCCGAGGCGGATCGGCAGCACGCCGATGAGCAGTCCTTCGGTGAAGGGCGCGGAATACCAGAAGCCCGCCTTCGCGTCCCCGGGTTTTCCGGCGATACACGCGTTGACCCATTCCTTGCGGTGGCCGATGCCGCGCTCGATGGTCTTGGCCACGGGCTTGAAATCTTTCATCGCGGTTTCGGGAACGAGCCGCGGCGCGCCGGACCAGCCGCCGCAAATGATGACGCCCTTTTCGCCGACGAAATAAATTCCGTTGTCCTCAAGCTTGCGGTCCGGCTCGGAGCCGGGCGGCAGCGGCGGCTGTTTTCCGCCGTCGTACCAGACGAGTTTCACCGGGCCGCGCGAACCTTTCGCGGGGAAGTTCCACGTGACGATGCACCAGAGCGGGAACGTGTCGGGATTCGTTTCAGCGGTCTGCGCCTCGACGGACTCGGGCGCGCCGAGATCGAGCGCGTACCACGCGGGATCGGCGTTGTGGACCATCATGTCGCCGAGCGCGCCGCAGCCGAAATCGAAAAAGCCGCGCCACTTTCGCGGGCAATACGCCGGGTTGTAGGGCCGCATCGCGGCGGCGCCGAGCCACATGTTCCAGTCGAGCGTGTCGGGCACCGGCGGCGTATCGGTCGGCGCGCGCTTGCCCTGCGTGTCCCAGAAATGTCCGGGCCGGTCCGACCAGACGTGTGCTTCCTTCACCGCGCCGATGAGGCCCGCATCAATCCATTCCTTCGTCAGCCGGATGCCCTCGCCGCCGTGGCCCATGTTGCCCATCTGCGTGACGACCTTCATTTCCGCCGCCACCTTGCCGCAGAGCCGCGCCTCCTCGATCGTGTGCGTCAGCGGCTTCTCGCAATACACATGCTTGCCGAGCTTCATCGCCGCGAGCGAAATCGGCGCGTGCCAGTGATCGGGCGTGCCGATGATGACCGCGTCGATGCCCTTCTCCTTCTCGAGCATCACCCGGTAGTCCTTGTAGAGCGGCCGGCCGGGATACTGCTTGATCGTGTTGGCCGCATACTTCATGTCCACGTCGCAAAGCGCCACGATGTTCGCGTTCGGGAAACCCGCGATCTCCTTCGTCACGCCGCCGCCCTGCCCGCCGATGCCGATGCCGGCGATGTTAAGTTTCTCCGACGGCCCCGGCTGGTCCGGCGCGCCGAGCACGTGGCGCGGCAGGAACGTAAACGCGAATCCGGCGGTGGCGGTGGAAGCGAGGAACTGGCGGCGGGTTGACGGCTTGATTTTCATGCGCGCAAAAATCGCCCCGCGCCGCCCGCCGCGCAAGCACGAACTTCATCGCCCACGCCCGCGTCGCCCGCCGCCGCCGCATCGCAGCTTCCAATCATTGGAAACTTTCGCGGGCGCATTTTCCAATCATGGGAAGTAGGCGGCCGATGATCTTTCCAATCATTGGAAGTTTGGGCGGCCGGAGTTTCCAATCATTGGAACTGGCCGGTCGCGGCAGAAGCGCGGCTCGCCGCGCCCCATCGCGGGATGATTCCACCCCGACGTCCGATGGTCGCGGCTCATCGCGGAGAGGTCGCGGCTCATCCCGGAATTCCGGCTGCCCGCCGCGGAACGGCGGAGGCGCGCGCCGCCGCCTTAAAAGACTGCGGATGGACGTTCCAAGCGTTGTGCGGATAGCCTCTACGCGGGTGCAATCTGTAATTGCACCGCGAATGAATGCTTCCGTACAGCTGCGGAATGCAGTATCTAGGGTGCATTCTTATGTAGCACCTTCGCTGGACGACCTATGGCAGGTATGGCATCGCTCAGCAACGGTGCATTCTTATTTTGCACCAGTGTGAAATGATCCATAGACGCTCCGGAGGCTTCCAGTGCAGGTGCATTTACATGTTGCACCGCCGCTCAAGGGCAGCTACAATGCACGAAATGGCCCAAATATGCCAATTTTACGTTCAGACGCGCGATTTTATCGCTGCGGGCCGCCTTCGGACGAACGGGCGACGTCATATAAGGAATAAAACCCATGCCTGATGTACGGTTCATCCCCCGCCACGATCCTGAACGCGCGGTCTGGCTGAAGAACTTCGCCGCGGAACTGCCCCAATACGCCCCGCAACTGCACTTGGGCGACGGCGACGTCGAGCAGCTCGCCGCCGATGCGGCCGTGTTCGACCATCTGTGCCGCACGCGCGCCGCATTCGAGACCTACACCAAGGCGCTGACCGCCCGGCGCGACGCGCTGCGCGATGGCGGCAAGCTCGGCGACTTCCCGCAGCCGCCTCAACTCGAACCTCCGCCGCCCGGGGCCCTCGCCGGCATCTTCAAACGCGCCGGTCAGCTCGCGCAACGCGTCAAGGTATCGTCCGGCTATGCCTCGCACATCGGCGCGGCCCTCGGCCTCATCGCGCCGAAAAAACATCCCCTCGATCTCGCCGCCGTCCAGCCGAAAATCGAAGTCATCGCGTCGCCCGGCCTGCAGCCCCTGCTCAAATGGAAAAAAGGCCGCCTGCCCGGCGTGCAAATCTGGGCCGACTATGGAGACGGGAGTTTCGTGTTGATCGACATGAGCACGCGATCCACCTACGCCGACAAGCACCCGCTGCCCCCGCGCGGCACGGCCGTGGTGTGGAGATACAAGGCGATTTATTTCAAAGACGACAAAATGGTCGGCCAGTGGAGCAACACCGTCTCCGCGACCGTCACGGGCTGAGGCCCATCAGGTGCGCGTTTCAGGCACCGCGCGTCCAACGTAGCGCACGGCGTCGGCGGGGCGCGGAAAGATCAGGCGCTTCTGGCCGTTGACGGTCATGATCGCCTTGGGAACGCCGGGGAAAAGCGCGAAGAGCTGTTCGTCGGTGAGGGACTTTTTCGTAACGGTTGCGGGAATGCCGGCGCTTTGCGGGGCGGGCTGTTCGTGACGAAGAACGAGCGCCCCAGCCAGCGCGATGACCGCGATGAATGGCGCGACGCGGGCGGCGCGATGCACGAAGCGGCGACGGCGCATGACGCGGCCTCCGCGCAGCAGCGTTGCCTCGCGTGATGAATCGGGGAAAAGATCCTGGAGCAAATCGCGATCAGAATTTTTCATCGCGGAGTCCCTCCGTAATTTTCTTGCGCAACTTTTCGCGAATGCGGTCGAGCCGGTTGGCGATGGCTTTCGGCGTGGTGTCGAGGCGCGCGGCCATTTCCTGCTGGCTCAATCGTTGATCGTAAAAAAGGCGGATCAGATTTTGTTCGTCGGGAACGAGCGATCGCATCGCGATTTCGAGGGCTGTTTCGAGTTTGCGTTCCGTCGCCGGCTCATCCGCAATTTCGGCTTCGTCGCCGAGCGGCTGTATTTCGCCTTCACGATTTTGCCGTCGCCACGCCTTGCCGAGATGCTGCCGAGCGACGCGGGCCAGCCAGTTCCACAGGTGCGCTTCGCTTTCGACCGCGCGCAGTTTTCGAGCTGCCGTCAGGAACGTCTGCTGCGTGATTTCATCGGCGTGCGTTTCGTTGCCGCGCGAAAGGGCGAGAACGAAACGGCGGATGCGCGGAGCATAGTCATCATAAAGTTCGCGAAACGCGGCCTCGTCGCCCGCGCCGACGCGGGCTGAAAGTTCGCGCGCACCAGCCGCGGCATCGCATGCATGCTGCGACATGGCTTCCGTCGTTCCGTTTTCGAAAACTATGGTCTGCGCAATCGTCACTGTTTCTTTTCAGGTTCCGCAGCGGCCTTCTGCGCGCCGCGCCGCAATTCATCTACCACATTTTTCACGAACGTATGAGCCTCGTCGTTTCCTTTCACCACGAGCATTTTTGTCTCTTCGTGAATGTTGACCTCGGCGCGCAGATTCGCCGAGGAAAGCAACTGGTTCACTGAATCGAGTGTTGCATCCGGCGTGCGACCGAGATCGCCAACGTAATAAACACGGGTCGGTCCGGAGATTCCCGGTTGCGGTGGTGCCAGAGCCTGTGTGTCGAGCAATGCGAAAATCATCCGGCCCGACGGCAGTTGAACGCCGCGCCACGCCATCGTCGTGCCGGACGACTTCAGCAATTCGTTGATCGAAAGCAGCGCGTCAACCGGCGTGACGTCGTTCAACTTCAGATCAATCGGAATATCCGCCGTCCCGTCGCCGAAAACGAGCGTCAGGCTGTTGCCCGTCAGTACCTCCAGATACTTCACAACCTCGGCAAGCTTCGCCTGCTTGAACTGGATCGTCACGCGCGGCGCACCCTTGAGGGCCTTCACGCAGTCGGCAAGCGGCTTCGATGGCGGCGGCGGCATTTCGGCCACCACGTAGGCCTTCTGCCCGTCGCTGAGCGGCGATTCCTTCCAGCCGATGTTCGAGCCGCTGCCCGCGAAACTCGCGCCGATTGCAGCGAGCACGTCTTCCGGTGTCGCCTTCGACATCTTCAACGTGATCGGGATCGTGGCATAATTTTCCGCCACGAGCAGTTTCAGCCCCGCCTTCTCCGTCAGGAACTCGGCCGCTTCGCGCAGCGGAGCCTCCTTGAAATCGACATCAACCGTATTCGTGGATGAACTCGCGCCCGACGATGCGAGCGGTAGCAAAAATGCGATGCAGAGGCAGGAAAACGTCTTCATGATTTGAACTCCTTATCAGTCGTTATCGATGGCGTCGTTGAGCTCATCGTGAACTTCGTTGAACGAATCGCGCGCCTCGCTGACCTGTCCGTCCAGCTCGCCACGTTTATCGTTCAGTCGGTCGCGCTGCTGCTGCACGAGGCTGGCCGTGATCTCCAGCTCCGCATCTTCCAGTTCGACATCCTGCCGCGCCTTGATCGCATCGCGGACACGTTTGCGCGCTTCATCCAGCCGCGACAAATCAACGGGCTTGGTGCGCTCCTTGTTCCTGTCAACCATCTCCGACTTGTTCGAGACGAAATCCGCCTCGTCGTTCATTGTGTCGAAAAGCTGGCCTGTCGCCAGCATATCCATCCTGTAGGCCCCCTCGGCCTTGATCCGCTCCGTCTCCTTCTCGCCGATTTCATACGCGACCATGCAAATCAGATTGCTGGCCGCGGAAGCCTGCTCTGCGCGAAACTTCATCGCGAAAACACCAACGGCGATATCAGAATGGTCCGCCGCGAACGACGTGAAATCGCGCTCGCGCCCGTCGATATCGGACATGTGATCCATGAGCGATTGCTCCAGCCCATTGACCATCTTGGAAAAATCCAGCGCCGCGCCTGACGGGTCGTCGTCTCCCCCGGGGAACTTCAGCGCGCTTTTCAACTCACCGGACTTGGTGCGCAGGTGCTTGACTGCATCCGATGCGAAGTCCGACCCGGTCATGCCCGCCTTTTGAGAAAGATCACCCAGGTCTTTCTCGATTTTTGAAATCACGACGCCCGCCCACTCAAGATTGCGCGATGCGAGCGCCGGCTCATCCGCCGCGAGGCAGCTCCATTGAAACGCCATCACCACCGCGGTCGTGCACATAATCCGAAATGTTTTCAAAGCGATCTCCTTCGTTGTTGTTATCAATCCGCATTAGCCGCGCGTCCGCGAAATTCCCCGCGGAAACTCCACTTTTCCAATCATTGGAAATTTTGACTCAGCAATTTTCCAATGATTGGAAAATTAGATCGCGGACACTTCCAATGATTGGAAAAATCGAAACATGAAACGAACGGGCTTTTTCCTGGCAGCATTTTGCGCCGCGATGATCGCGCGCGGCGAGACGGTCACGAACGACATCGTGATTTATGGCGGAACGTCGGCGGGCGTCATCGCGGCGGTGCAGGCAAAGAAAATGGGGAAGTCGGTCGTCGTCGTCGCGCCGGAGAAGCATCTCGGCGGGCTGACGAGCGGCGGGCTGGGCTACACGGACATCGGAAACAAAAATGCGATCGGCGGGCTGGGTCGAGATTTTTACAAGCGCGTCTGGAAAAAATATGCGGACGATGCGGCGTGGAAATTCGAGAAGCGAAAACCCTTCGGCGCGCAAGGCGCGAGCGTCGAGCCGGGCGAGGAGACGCAGTGGATTTTTGAGCCGCACGTCGCGGAGCAGGTGTTCGAGGATCTCGTGGCGGAAAATAAAATCGAGGTGCTGCGCGGGGAACGGCTGGATTTGAAGGACGGCGTGACGAAGGACGGCGCGCGGATCGTTTCGTTCCGCACGGAGTCGGGGAAAGTTTTTGCGGGGCGCGAGTTCATTGACGCGACGTACGAGGGCGATTTGATGGCGAAGGCGGGCGTGGCGTATACCGTCGGGCGCGAGGCCAACGCGCAATATGGCGAGCAGTTCGACGGCGTGGCGGTGAAGCATTCGAAGGGGCATCAGTTCCCGCCGAAGATCAGCGCATACAAGATCGAGGGCGATCCGTACAGCGGAGTTCTGCCGCGAATTGGAATGTCGCCGCCCGCCGCGGACGGGACCGCTGACCGGCGCGTGCAGGCGTATTGCTTTCGCATGTGTCTGACGGACGAGCCGGAAAATCGCGTGCCGTTTGCGAAGCCGAAGAATTATGACGCGGGACAGTACGAGCTGATGCTGCGGCTGCTGAAATCAGGTTGGAACCAGGTGTTCGGAAAATTCGACCGCATTCCGAATCGCAAGACGGACACGAACAATCACGGGCCGTTTTCGACGGACAACATCGGGATGAATTACGAATATCCCGATGGCGATTACGCGACGCGCGAGAAGATCATCGCGGAGCATCGCAGCTACGAGGCGGGCTGGTTCTATTTTCTCGCGAACGATCCGCGCGTGTCGGAGGGCGTGCGCACGAACATGGCGCGATGGGGGCTCGCGAAGGACGAATTCACCGACAACGGAAACTGGCCGCAGCAGCTTTATGTCCGCGAGGCGCGGCGAATGATCGGCGAGGTGGTGATGACGGAACATCATTGTACCGGAAAGAAAGTCGCGCCGGACAGCGTCGGGCTGGCGGCGTACGGAATGGATTCGCACAACGTCGAGCGCTACGTGGATGCGGACGGTTTCGTCCATAACGAAGGCAACGTGCAGGAGCACGTCGCGGGGCCGTATCCGATTTCCTATCGCGCGATCGTCCCGAAAAAATCCGAGTGCGAAAATCTTCTCGTGCCGGTCTGCCTGAGCGCGACGCACATCGCCTACGGCTCAATCCGCATGGAGCCGGTGTTCATGATTCTGGGACAGTCTGCGGCGACGGCCGCGGCGATGGCGCTCGATGAGAAATGCGCGGCGCAGGATGTGCCGTACGAAACTTTGAAGCCGCGGCTGCTGGCCGACGCGCAGATTCTTTCGCGCCCGGCCAAGCCGGCGCGAAAATAAAAACTATTTTCCGCCCTGCTTTTTGTAATCGGCGTCGGTCTTCACGAAGCGGATGGAAGTGATGCCCTTCTTGGCGTCGCACGCGCCATCAATCGCGACCTTCTTGCCGACAAAGTCATTGAGGTTGATGCTCATTCGTTTCGCCGCGGATTCGGACACGACGATCTTTTCGCCGCCGTCCTTCGCCAGCGTGAAAACGTCCTTGCCGCCGCCGCTGTCCTTTGTGAGCTGGCCGATGGTGACCACGGAATCCTCGGCACCCTTTTTCGCCGCCGCCGCGGGCTTTGCCGCCTGTTTCGTTTTGGCTTCGACCGTCAATCCCACCACTGCAATCAACATCGCAATAATCAATCTACGCATGAGAATCTCCCGGATGAATCGCGCGCTTGTACAGAATCCCGCAGGAAAGACAACGCCGAAAAATTCCAATGATTGGAAAGTCCGGAAGCGCAAATTTCCAATCATTGGAAACGGCGCCGCGTGGTAGAGTTTTGGCCATGGCCCAGGAGATGATGATCGAGTGCCGCGATTTGACGCGGAAGTTCGGCGAGTTCACCGCGGTGGACAGCGTGAGCTTCGGCGTCGCGAAGGCTTCGATTTTCGGATTCCTCGGGCCGAACGGCTCGGGCAAATCCACGGTCATCCGGATGCTGTGCGGCATCCTCGCGCCGACCTCCGGCGAGGCGCGGATCGCCGGCCTGGACGTGACGCGCGAGACCGACGCGGTGAAGGAACTCATCGGCTACATGTCGCAAAAGTTTTCGCTCTACGACGAATTGACCGTCCGCGAAAATTTGCTTTTTTACGGCCGGCTCTACGGCCTGCGACGCGCGAAACTCACACAGCGTTTCGACGAGCTGGTCGCGCTGGCGCATCTCGAGCCGTACATCGACCGGCGCGCGGCGCTGCTCTCCGGCGGCTGGCGGCAGCGGCTCGCGATGGTCTGCGCGCTGGTCCACAAACCGCCGGTGCTGTTTCTCGACGAGCCGACCGCGGGCATTGATCCGGTGGCGCGCCGCGAACTTTGGGATTTGCTTTTCGATTTCTCCAGCCAGGGCATGACGCTGTTCATCACGACGCACTACATGGACGAAGCGGAGCGCTGCTCGCACGTCGGCTACATCTACATGTCGAAGCTCATCGTCTGCGGCGTGCCGGACGATTTGAAGGAACTGCCCGAGGTGAACCTGCCCGGAACGCGCCGCATCGAAATCATCTGCGACCACGTCACGCGCGGCCTGAAGGCGCTTCGCCCCGTTCCCGGCGTCGTCAGCGGAACCGTCTTCGGCCAGACGATGAACATCCTCGCGCAATCCGATTTGCCTGACGCCGCGCTGCTCGAAGCCCTGCGAACCGCCGGCATTTCGCACGCCGACATCCGCCCCATCGCGCCGAGCCTCGAAGACGTGTTCGTCGCGCTGACGGCCGAGCAAGGAAGAAAATAGAATCTCCAGCACTGGAAATTTACGCCAGGTCGCAGAGACGCCGACGCAGCAGATCAAATACGGATTGCGCGGAGACGGTCTTGATGTATTCGCGTTCGCCGCCGGTGCGCATTTCGCGGACGACCGTGCCGCGCGCGTCGGCGACGGCGATGAAGACGAGGCCGACGGGTTTTTCCGCGGTGCCGCCGGTCGGCCCGGCGATGCCGGTTGTGCTCAGGCCGATGTCCGCGCCGAAAACTCGGCGGACACCTTCGGCCATTTCGCGGGCGACCGCCTCGCTGACCGCGCCGAATTTCGCGAGCGTTTCCGGCGCGACGCCGAGTTGCGCGATTTTGATTTTGTTCGAGTAGGACACGCAGCCACCGCGAAAATAATCGGAACTGCCGCTGACGTTGGTGATGCGATGGCCGATCAATCCGCCGGTGCAGGATTCCGCCGTCGCCAGCGTGAGTTTCTTTTCGCGCAGCAGATTTCCGATTACCAGTTCGAGCGGAATTTCTTCGCCGGCCGTCTCCGAATAAATTTCGGACGGGAAGATTTTGCGGACGAGCGCGATGGCCTGATCAAATTTTTCGCGGGCCGATGGCGACGCGATGAGGCGGAGTTCAACGTCGCCGGGCCGCGCGCAGTAGGCGACTTCGAGGCCAACTTCCGAAAAGCCCGCGGAAGCCAGTCGCATCGCGATGTCGGATTCGCCGGTGCCGCAAAAACGGAACGAGCGGCAAAGCGGAAGATCGCCGCCGATGCACGAGCGGAGCCACGGAATGACATGATCATCGAGGATCGCGCGCAATTCGTGCGGCGGGCCGGGAAGAAGAACGATCGTCTTACCGTCCAGCTCGATCCGTTCGCCGGGCGCGAGTCCGGCGCGGTTCGACAGCACCGCCGCGCCTTCGACGATCAGCGCGTGGCGGTCGAAGGATTCGTTCGGCGTGCGGTTCCGCCGTTTCAGCCATTCGTTATTTTTTTCGCGCGTCGGCTCGTGCATCACGATTTTTCGCGATGCGATTTCTGCGACAACTTCGCGCGTGATGTCGTCGCTGGTCGGTCCGAGTCCGCCGGTGATGAAAAGCAGATCAACGCGCTGCAGCGCGGAGAGAATCGTTTCGCGCATCGCGGCTGAATCGTCGGGAACGGTTGTATCGCGGACGAGCCGCAGGCCGAGGCGTTCGAGTTCGCCGCCGAGGAGGCGCGCGTGCGTGTTGAGCCGGCGGCCGTCGAGCAGTTCGCTGCCGCTGCTGACAAGTTCCACGCAGCGTTCACGCGGCAAAATCATGTGCGGAATTTCTTTACCTGGCGACGATGTGCCGCTTCGTGCGGAACGAAGAGCACTGGTTTCTGCGGAACCTCGTAACCGTCCGGATGCTTCTGGTGCCAGGCCCAGGCGTGTTTGATGATCGTTTCGAGGTCGGCGTATTTCGGTTTCCAGCCGAGGACTTTCTTCGCTTTGCCGGCGCTGGCGATGAGCCGCGGCGGATCGCCGGGGCGGCGCGGCGACATCTCGGCCTTGATTTCCTTGCCGGTGATTTTCCGCGCGGTGTCGATGACCTGCTTGACGGAATAGCCGTCGCCGTTGCCGAGGTTGAACGCGCCGGTGGCGTCGCCTTCGATGGCGAGGATGTGGGCCTGCGCGAGGTCAACGATGTGGATGTAATCGCGGATGCAGGTGCCGTCGGGCGTTTCGTAGTCGTCGCCGAAGACGGAAACTTTTTCGGCTTTGCCAAGCGCAACCTTGAGGACGTTGGGGATCAGGTGCGTTTCGGGCAGGTGGTCCTCACCGTATTTTTCCGTCGCGCCGCAGGCGTTGAAATACCGCAGAAACACGGGCTGAAATCCAATTCGCTGGTGGCACCACATCAGAACTTTTTCGAATTGCAGTTTCGATTCGCCGTAGGGATTCACCGGCCGCTGCGGCAGGTCTTCGGTCATCGGGACTTTGTCGGGATAGCCGTAGGTTGCGCAGGTGGACGAAAAAATAATCCGCTTCACATTCGCGGCAGACATCGCCTCGGCGAGGTTGACGCCGCCGTCGAGGTTGTTGCGAAAATACAGCAGCGGATTTTCCATGGATTCGCCGACGAGGGCGTAGGCGGCGAAATGCATCACGGCGTCCGGCTTCGCGGCTTTCATCGCATCGCGGATTTCGTCTTTGTTGCGCAGATCGCCGGTGACGAGTTTGGCGCGCGGGTCCACCGCGGCGCGATGGCCGCGTTCGAGGTTGTCGAAGACGGTGACTTCGTGTTTGCGGTCGAGGAGAAGTTCAGTGGTGACACTGCCGATGTAGCCGGCACCGCCGGTGAGAAGAATTTTCATGGCCGAGAAATCTAGTCCCGCGGCTCCGCCGTGCAAATGAAAAGTTCGGCGGGGAAAAGTCCGGGCCGGAAAGTTCCAATGATTGGAAGTCTGCGGGAGACAGTTTTCCAATCATTGGAAGTTTATGGGCTGGGTGCGGGATCAGCGATCGAGTTTGCGGCCGAGTTCGGTGGCGAGGGCTTGTACGAGTTCGACCTGCCGCTTGCTGAAGCGCGTGGGTTTGTGCAGGGCGACGAACAAAATCGCGCCGCTGGTGACGAGAGTGATGGGGGTTTCGTCGGTGAAGAAGGTGAGCGTTTTGATGTTGCCCATCTTGAGCTGTTTGACGTAGCGGCTGAGTTTTTTGAACATCTGCGGGGCGAATGCGCCGAGCGCCTCGCTGGACGGATGTTCCCACGTTTTGGAGAGGACGAGGCCGTCCTGGTCAATCATGATGCAACCGAGGAAGCCTTCGAGTTCCTTGAAGCGCTGGGCGACGCCGCGCACGTCGGGGATTTCATCGCCGACGACTCCGATCAGCTTGGAGACGAGTTCGCGGTGGCGGAATAGCTGGGCAGGCCAGACCATGCCGGTGATGCGCTGGAAAACCTTGCCTTTGACATTGGGGACGCGGGCGAGGTCATAGACGTCTTTGAAGAGGCCGAATTCGGTCCGGTTGGCGACGATTTTTTCGGCGAGTTTGCGGCCGACGCCGTTGAAGCGCTGGACCATTTCCTCGGCGGCGGCGCGGTTGATGTCGAGGCCGTAGAGCACGAGGCCGTGTTCGCGGGACGAGGCGTCTTCGATGGCCGCTTCCATGACCGCCTTTTGATCGCGGGCCTGTTGCGCTTCCACTTCGGCACGCGAAAGTGCAGGTGCAGGTGCCGGAGGCGGGGTTTCGACGAGTTCTGGCTGCAGTTGGGGCGGCGTGACGGCAGCAGGCTGTGGCGCCGGCGGCGGCACGGGCGCGGCCGCAGGACGCGGCGGAGGCGCGGCGGGAGCCAGCGGCAGTTGCACTGCAGGTTCCGGTTTCGGCTGCGGACGCGGCGCAGCGGGCGGCGCAACGGGCGCAAGCGCAGGCACGGCCGGAATTGATATTGAAACCGCGGCTGGTCTGGCCGGAGGCGGGGGGGCAACAGGAGCAGGCGGAGGTGGTACAGGAGAGGGCGCCGGCTGAACGGGCCTTGGAGCGATTGCGGGAATCAACGGGGCAGGGGCAGGTGGCTGCGAGCGTACCACGGGCGATTCAGGCAGGCGGATCGAAGGCGCCGGTGCCGGTGCCGGTCCGGGGGGAGGCGCGGCGGGCGCTGCTGCTGGCTGTGGAGTTGCAACGGGCTTCTTCAGGGAGCCGGGCGTGAACAAATTCGGAAGCAACTTTTCACCGCGATCAACTTCTTGCTTTGCGGTACGTTTTTGAAGCTCTGCGGGATTGATAGACGCGACAACCAGCGGCAGCGGCAGGCTGACGGGTTCATCGCCGTGCATCGTCGCCTCGGCCGACCGGTTTTCGAAAGGAACGCCGGCAATCAGACGCGAGAGCGGAATGATGACCTTCCCTTTCGTCAATTGGTCGAACAGATCTGGAATGACGATAGTGACTTTGATTCCGGGCGGAGGCGCACCCGTCTGCCGAAACGCGTGAGGGGCCAGTTTCATGATTTCGATCAGAGGCAGATCAATCCGCGAGCCTTGCTCTTCGCCGGACTTGGTGCCGCCGGCATCATCGGCACCGACGATCTTCGCAATTTCCATCAGTTCCCCGCGAATCCTGTCCAGATCCACAGACTGTGCCGCAGGAGGTGCCGAGGGCGGCGGAGGTTCCGGCGCGCGTGACGCGGGCGCGGACGGACGGATCGGAATGGGAGGACGACTCGGCGGTGGCGCGGCGATGGGACGCACCGGCGGCTGTGAAGCTGGCGTTACTGGGCGATTCGGCTCGGGCGGTTTGTCACGTCGAAAAATGTTGAATATGGACACGATTCACTTCCCCCATTTTTTGGGCCATAGGACATCAAGCAGATGCCATGCCACGGACTTCACCTCGTATTTATCGGCATCAAACATGCGTCGGCATGGGCCTCATTTATCTACAGGGCCAAACATATTGAAAAACGGGCCGCAGAAACAAGCTGATAAAAGTCGGGGCCCAAAAATCAGGCTCAAGCCCGGATGTCTTTTCTGCCGCCGTGAGCCTGTGCGGCGGCGGGAAGCCGGTGTTCGGAAATGAAAAACGACCGTGAAAGACCTTTCACATTCGCGCGAATGCGAATCGCGATCTTGTGACCGCGCCGGTATGAGGCAGTAAAAACAAACCGAAACTATGTGCTGGCAACCGCGGCATAAATTCTGCTTAATTTCACAAGCGTTCAAAAAAGAACAGAGGTTGTCATGTCGTTTATTAATTTCGCACGAAAGGAAATTGCGTTCAAACTGGTCTATTATGGTCCAGCTCTTTGCGGCAAGACGACCAACCTCGAAGAAATTCACGCCGCCGTCGCCCCCGACCTGCGCGGCGATCTGACAATGCTGTCAACCCGGCAGGACCGCACGTTATTCTTCGACTTTCTTCCCTTGAAATCCGACATCATCAAGGGCTTCACCTCGAAGTTCCAGCTTTACACTGTCCCGGGCCAGGCGATCTACAACGAGACCCGGAAGCTCGTGCTCCGAAATGTTGATGGCATCGTCTTCGTGGCGGATTCGCAATGGGAGAAGATGGAAGAAAACGCGCAAAGTTTCAGGAACATGCAGGACAACCTGGCCGAGCACAAAATGTCGCTGGACGACATCCCCTACATGCTTCAGTTCAACAAGCGAGACCTCCCCACCGCCGCGCCTGTGCACTACATAGATTTCATGCTGAACAATGGAACAACGCGCGTACCCTATGTTGAAAGCGTCGCCAAAGAAGGCGTCGGCGTTTTCGAAACGCTGAATCTGCTTTCCCGGATGGTGCTGGCGGCGTTTATGAAGGCCAACAACATGCCCGCGCCGAGTCTGCCCGATGAAATCGCCGTTTCGACGTCAGGAGGATGATCCGTCATGCTTCAAGCTTTCAGTCAGCAACAAAACGACGCCATTGAAAACCAGTTGATGAATCTGCTGGTGAAGGCGGAGGCCAACGCCGTCTATCTCTGCGACCGCGGTGGAAACATCATGGCCCAGAAGGCCGCACAAGCCTACGCCGGCGAGGACAACATCGCCGCGCTGGCCAGTGGTTCATTTTATGCCACGCGTGTGCTCGCCGAGCTTCTCGGCGAAGCCGAGTTCCGCCATGCCATCCACCAGGGCTCGAACACCAGCATGTACATGCAGATCATGGACTGCGACCTGCTCATCCTCGTCGTCTTCGGTCAGGAATCCAATCCCGGCCTAGTCAAACTTTATTGTGCCGAAGCCTGCCATGCCATTGATGACATGTTCGGCCACCAGCCGTTCAACTCCACCGCGATGCCGGCTTCCAACACCGTTTTTGAACTCGATTCTTCACGCAATCCTTTCCAGCGGGCGCGCTGAAAAACGTTTTTGATTTGGTTTCGTTTTTGCCAGCCGCTATGATGGAACCCACTTTTTGATATGGCAGGCACAATTGACAGTCGAAGTTTTCTGGTCTCCAAGGATCTCGTGATCCCGCTTGCAACGGGCACCGCGATCGTCCTCGGCCGCGACCCGACCACCTGCAACTATGTCCTCGCCGACGACCGCGTCAGCCGCGTTCACACCATGATCTTCCACAAAGACCGCAAATACATGGTCAAGGATCTCAACAGTTCAAACGGCACCTATCTGAACGGCAAACGCATAGGCGGCGCGCCCGTCCTCAACGCCGGCGACATCATCGAAGTCCGCCCCTTCACCTTCGAATTCGTCAGCCCCGACCTTTCGCAAGTCCCCGAAGAAATTGCCACCCGCATCACCGACGAAAAACCAAAGGGCAAGCTCGAAGGCTCGCTAAGCACCCTGGGCGTCACCGACATCGTCCAGCTCCTGAACTCCACCCAGCAAAACGGCGTGCTCACCATCGCCGACAGCAAACAAAAGTCGTCCACCTTCGTTTTTCGCGACGGCGAAATCGTCCAGGCCGCATTTGAAGACAAGACCGGCGAAGACGCCGTCTTCGCCGTCATGCGCGTACGCGAAGGCCGCTTCGAATTCACCAAAACCGAACCGGTCAACTCCCTCGAACGCCCGCGCCCCCAACCCGGCGACAAAGCGCGAACGGAAAATTTCGAAAAGCAAATCCTGCGCAAAACTCAATCCCTGCTGCTCGAAGGCGCGCGCCTCATGGACGAAGCCTCCGCCGTCCGTACCTGAAAACACCCGCCGTATCTTCCAATCATTGGAAAAATTCACGCACAAAAGTTCCAATCATTGGAAAATTGCGAAGCCGTCTTTTCCAATCATTGGAAGTCAGGCTGATTTCTTTTGAGAACCTGTCACGGATGGTGCGGGCGCTGACCGGGCGGGGGGCGCTGGCCGCCGCCCTGACCTCCGCCGATCAGTTGCTGCAGCGCCTTGAGCGCTTCCTGGTTCGGCTGCGCGTCGATGGTCTTCCAGTCAATTTCCTTCTTGAGCGACACGGGATCGTATTCCTCGGCAATGGTATTTCCGTTGCTGTCGGTCACTCGCAGGCCGTAGCCGAGGACCTTGTCCTCAATTTTGCTGGTGCGGCCGGCGGGGCCCTGCCAGTTGCGCTGATTGAGATGGACGGTGTCGGTCTCGACAGTGACGGCCTTGGTCATCGTGACGTTGGTCGAACAGGTGCCGTGCGTGCCGGGGCGGATGTGTCCCTCCCAATCTTCATACATGACGGCCCATTCAAGATTGATCGGATTGCCCACCTGCGGGCTGACGGACTGGACGTCGAAGCGATAATAATATTCCTTTTGAGTCAGCGAGGTCCGGCCGCCAAAGGCCTGCTGGTTTCCGCTGCTCCGCTGATTGTCGAGCCGCTTCGTGGCTTTGATTCGCAACATATCGGCCGCCGTTGCCGAAAGTGACGCGACGAAGAGGAAAAGGACCGCAAATTTGAATTTCATGTTTCCACCAAACGTTTCTACGCGCAAAATATTATGGAAGTTACCGCCGCGAACGAATCGAAATCACGCGAACACGACGGTGCGGTTGCGGTACGCCAGGACGCGATGTTCGATGTGCGCAGCCACCGCGCGCGCCAGCACGATCTTCTCCACGTCCTTTCCGCGGCGGATCAGTTCCTCGACCGATTCGCGATGAGAAACACGGACGATGTCCTGCTCGATGATCGGGCCTTCGTCGAGATCCTCGGTCACATAGTGGCTGGTCGCGCCGATGATCTTCACGCCGCGTTCGTAGGCCGCGTGGTACGGTTTCGCGCCGGCGAACGCGGGCAGGAACGAGTGGTGAATGTTGATGATGCGGTTGAGATATTGGGCGACGAGATCGCCGCCGACAATCTGCATGTAGCGCGCGAGCACGACGAGATCCACGCGGTGCTTTGCGAGAAGTTCGATCTCGCATTTTTCCTGCCGGGCTTTGTTTTCCGCGGTCTTCGGGAAAACGTGAAACGGAATTCCGAAGCGCTCCGCCGCCGGCCGCAAATCTTCGCGATTGCTGATGATGAGCGGAATTTCAACGTCCCACTCGCGCGATTCCACGCGGCCGAGGATGTCGAAGAGGCAGTGCGATTCGCGCGTGACGAACACGGCCATCCGCGATCGCACGTCGGAAAAAAACAAGGCCGAAGTCATGTCGAATTCGCGGCCCGTCGGCGCGAACGCCTCCGCGATTTTTTCGCGCGGCACGCGGAAGCCATCGAGGCTCCATTCCAGTCGCATGAAAAAAGCGTTGGCGGCCGAATCAACATATTGTTCGAGGTCAATGATGTTGCCGTCGTGGTCAAGAATGAATTTCGTGACCGCCGCCACAATGCCGCGGCGGTCAGGACACGAAATAAGCAGGATGGCCGAGGGACTTTTCATGCGGCCACTGTAGCGGGATCGCCGCGCGGTGCAATCGCGTCTTCGCGCCGTTCTGCGGCGAGACGAGGCCTGGATTTTCGGGACAGAATCCGGCCGACCGGCTAGATTTGCCAGCCATGAAAACTTCCCTGCTCAGCAAAATCGCGATCTTGTTTTGTGCGGTTGGTCTCGCGGTCATCTCCGCCCGCGCAGTCACGCCGATTGCGGATGTGTTCGTTGATTTGAACGGCATTCACAAATGGAACGATGCGAATGGCGACACGTGGGATCCATTCTGGGCCGATGACGACAACCTCTATGCCTTCAACTGCGACGGCCGCGGCTTCGGCAAGCAGGGGCGCAATTTTGCGTTCAATGAATTACAAGGCGACAGCGTGACGTCACTCACGGGCAGGCTTGTCAACAGCATGGATGCTTATGGCAAGAGCGGGCAGAAGGAAAAGGACGGTGCGACATGGAAGGCGCTCGGGCAGGAATGCATTGATTCGGTTTTTTATGCGTTCGTGTCGCGTCACACCTACGGCAAGGAAAGCAAGGACCCGCTCATGCGGCAGACCGCCGTCAATTGCAGCCTGATCAAATCAGAGGAATTGACCTGGACGCGGAGCGCGGCGGAAAATTATGCGAATCCGATGTGGCCCGGCCCGCGTTTCGGCGCGCCGTATTTCGTCCACTATGGAAAAAACGGCGGTCAGGTTTTGCAGGATGGCGCGGACCGGTTCGTCTATGTGATTTCGAACAACGGATTCTGGAACGGCGGCGACGACTACATTCTCGGCCGCGTCGCGCGGAACAAAATCGCCGCGCTGAACACGGCGGACTGGACCTATTTCACCGGCGGCAACGGAATGGACGCAAAAAACTGGTCCGGCAAAATCGAAAGCGCCGCGCCGATTCTGACCGCGAAGGCGCAGTGCGGTTCCGGGCCCGCCTGCTTCGTGCCCTCGCTCGGAATTTATCTGATGACCGTCTGGTACATTCCGGTGACGCTGAAAAAATGGTTCGAGCCGCAGGAAATGAAATACGACTTTTATCAGGCCGAACATCCGTGGGGCCCGTGGCGTTTCGTCAGTTCGCTCAGCGACCACTTCATCGTCGGCGGCCACATGTACGGCCCGGTTCTGTGCGCGAAATTTCAACAGCAGTCCGGCGCGGACGCGGTGATCACGCTTTTCACATCGGGCTGCCCCTTCGAGGACAAACCGGCCGGCCTCTACAAAATGTGGTCAATTCCGCTCGTGCTGAAAACCACGCCGACACCCGCGTCGAAGATGATCAACGACGACGATCCGGCGATCAAATACACCGGCAACTGGACTCACAGCGGCCCCGGCCGCCGCTTCCACGACTTCAACGACGACATCCATTCCGCGACCAACGTCAACGACTCCGCCGAATTTTCGTTCGCTGGTTCCGGCATCGATTACGTCGCCGAGAAATTTCACGACCACGGCAGCGTGGACGTTTTTCTCGACAGCGAATTCAAACAAAACGTCAATCTGATGCTGACGAATTTCCCGCGCATCGCGCAGGTCACCGTTTTCAGCGCGCAAAATCTGCGGCCCGGCCCGCACACGATCAAGATCGTCAACAAAACCAGCGACTACGCGATCCTCGACGCGTTCCGCGTGTATGGCGACGCTACGGCCGAAAAAAAATAATCGCGGCACCCGCCTCGGACTGGCGCGCCGACCCGTGCGGTCATTTCCAATGATTGGAAAATGCGGCGGCGCAGACTTCCAATCATTGGAAAAGTGCGCGGCGCGCGTTTGACCGTGACTCTGTGTTAGCGTTTCATTAGAAATGCGGCCCGGTTGTTTTTCAGCAATGGCCACACTAAACAAAACGAGCCAGCAAAACGCACAGGCAATGTCGCTGGAGCGCCATGAGGCAAAATACATGGTGCATCGGTCGCAGGTCCCGGCCATCCGCGAGTTCATCCGTCCGTTTTGCGCGCCGGATGACAACGCGCCGCCGGGGGAGTTTCCCGAGTACATCGTGACGACGCTGCAAATCGATTCGCCGGGTCTGGCGCTCTATAAAATGAAGGACGATGACGCGCTGAACCGCTTCAAGCTGCGGATCCGCACGTATGGCACGGATGGCAGGTGTCCGATTTTTCTGGAGATCAAGCGCAAGATCAAAGGCGTCATCGTGAAGGGCCGCGTGACGATCCCGGCCAACCGCTATCACGGTGATATGATCCGCAAGCTCGATCCGACGCTGCGGTTCAAGTCGCTCAAGGAGGAGTCGAATTATATCCAGTTTGTGCGGCTCACGCAGGAACTGGATGCGGAGCCGAAGGCGATCATCCGTTATCATCGCGAGTCGTACCTGGGGCGCAACGATGCTTATTCGCGCCTGACATTCGATCGGAAACTCTGTTATCAACCGGCGCGCAGCTGGGATGTCATCCCGAAACACCCGCGGTGGTATGCGATGGATTCGACGATGGCACAGGGATGGCCGTTCAGCGGTTTGATTCTCGAATTGAAAACGTTCGGCGATGCGCCGAACTGGATGGTTGAGCTGACGGAACGGTTCAGTCTCTCGCGCATCGGATTTTGCAAGTATTACACGGCCATGCGGCTTGAATCGCTGTTCATGGGCATGGCCTATGCCGAGGACGGCAAGAGCACGGGATTTTTATGAGAGGTATTTGTCATGGGAATGGATGAACTCAATGCACTGTTTCCGCCGGCCCGAAGCCTGGGCGGGGTGGAAATTCTCGTCACACTGCTGCTCACCTCCATCCTTTCGCTGGCGGTCGCGACGGTGTATCGCTGGACCTATCAGGGCCTATCCTACTCGCGGTCGTTCGTCCACACGATGGTGCTCGGCGCGTTTGCGTCGAGCATCATGATCATGGCCATCGGCAACAATCTGGCGCGCGGGCTGGGCATCCTCGGCACGCTGGCCATCGTGCGCTTCCGCACGCCGATCCGCGACCCACGCGACATCATTTTTCTCTTCATGACCTTCGCCATCGGCATCGGCGCGGGCGCCGGCGTCTATTCCGTGATAATCTACGGCACGCTCGGCTTCTGCGTGCTGGCGCTTTATCTGCACTGGTCGCCGTTCGCCTCCCGCCGCGAATTCGAGGGCCTGCTGCGCTTCATGTTCCCCGTGGACGTCAAGGTGGGGGTGGAGGTGCAGGACATCTTCAAGCAGTTCTGCTCGTCCGCCACGCTCATCGGTATCCGCGAGGCCGTGCAGGGCGATGTCATCGAATATTCCTATCAGGTCCGCCTCATGGACCCGTCCTACCAATCTGAATTTCTCGACGCGTTGCATCGCGTGAAAAACATCGACGAAGTCAGCCTGCTGATGCAGCGCTCCACCGTGGAGATTTGAAATGACCGACGAAACTACTCCGCACCGCATGAGGCGACACCCCGGGGTCTGGTGGAGCCGCATGAAATTGAAGTGGCCGCTGATCCCCTGGCTGGCCGCCATCGCGCTCTTCTTCTGGCTCTACGACGAAACGATGCGCACCGCCGCCGTCAGCGGCGTGGTCCAGACCATCCACGAGGACGTCGCGCCGGTCGAGAGCGCGCGCCTCGTGAAAATCGCGGTTGTCGAGGGCCAGGAGGTGAAGGCCGGCGACCTGATCGCCGAGTTCGATTCGACCGTGCTCGATGCGCAGATGGCCGAGACCACCGCGCAGATGGCGCTCGAACAGTCGCAGCTCGCGGCGCGCATGGCGGAGCTGGGCACCGAATATCAGCTCGAGCACACGCAAATGGAGCGGCAGTTCGAGAACGCAATCAACCAGGCCGAAATCAGGCAGCGGGATCTGAAGTTCCGCCAGGCGCTTGACCAGAGCAGGCTCGACGTTCTGAGCAACGAAATCCGCCAGATCAGCCAGGTGATGAACACCGCCGTGACCGACGCACGCGACATGATCGTGTACCGCTCGGAGATGGAGAGCCTGGCCCGCGGCGCGGCGCTGTATCCCGAAGCCATCCGCCAGACCGAGGCCGACATCGCCCACGGGTGCGAGCAGCTTGCATTGTCCCGCACGTGGACCAACAGCCTGGCCGCCGCGACCAACGCCGTGGCCGCTCAGGAACGCATCGCCGCCGCGCGCGACCTCATCGCCTCGCTCCGCGAACGCAAGGGCCACTACACGATCCGCGCCACGCACGATGGAACCGTCTCGCGCCTGCTGCATTTTCCGGGCGAGGTCATCAAGGCCTCCGATCCGGTGGTCAGCCTCGTCGCCCGCGAGAGCCAGCGCGTCATCGCCTTCGTCCCCGAATGGCTCTTCCGCGACATCAACATCGGCGACACCGTGCTGCTGACCCAGCGCCTGCGCGACGTTGAACCGCTGCGCGCCAAGGTCACCGCCATCGGCCCGGAGATTCTCACGCTTCCGCCCACCGCCAGCCCCGTGCCGAAGCAGCCGGTGCGCGGCCGCCGCGTCGTGATCGTGGCCAACGGCCCGAACGACCTGATGCCCGGCGAAAGCGTGACCGTCCACGTCGGCCAGCCCTGGTGGGAACTGAAATTCGAGCAGCTCTGGCGGCATTTCATACCCGGCCGCTGAGCGGCCGCCCCGGATTGATCCGCCGCGACCCGCCGGCCCGCGGCTTCCAATCATTGGAAATCTGCGCACGCAACTTCTCCAATGGTTGGAAACGACCGCTCCGCAAGTTTCCAATCATTGGAAATCGCGCGGGGACGGCGGCTGGCGCGGCAGAATGCTCCTTTAGCCGGTGTACTTTTCTGTGAAGAGTACTTTCTGGCCAGAAGTTGTCACGGGGCCTTGCGGCCGGAGCGGGTGGAAAGCGCGCCGTCGGCCAGGGTGTCCAGCAGGTAGGCGAGGCGCTCCTTGCGGATGCGCAGAGGGATGGAATCCTTGTAGGTGTCCGACTGCATGAGCAGGAGGGCTTCCTTGAGGTCGTAGTAGGTCTGGATGACCTGCTGGCGGACGTTCTGGCGGAACTGCTCCTTGTCAATGTCGGCGCGCAGCACGGACATCTCTTCCTGCCGGAAGACGAGCCGCGAGAGATCCCACGAAAGGACAATGCCATAGGTGTTGACCCACTGCGCCTGGTCGCCCAGCGCGATGCTGGTGGGGCCGTCGTTCTCGACGGAGTAGCTGGTCGAGTAGGAGTCCTGCGACCCGCTGCTGATGCTTTGCTGGGTCTGCGATTCCTTCGTCGATTGCATGGCGCTCTGGCCGGCTTGCGACGAGTCCTGGTGCTGGGATTGCGTGGTCGTGGTCGTGCGCTGGCCGTTCGGGATATTTTGATAGTGGCGGAACGCGTCCTGGCCGATGTCGTATTTCAGCCCGACGACCGGAATCCATGCGGCCTTCCTCATGCGGGCCACCCAGTCGGTCCTGTCGGAGAGCGACTTCGGCAGCGCCGCCAGCGCCGCATCAATCATTGGCCCCGGCGGAGGCATGGTGGCGCCGGTGAGCCAGGAATAATCGTTCGTGCCGGCAAGGGCCATTTCTGCCGCGGCGTTCGTCGGCGCCGGGGTGAACTGGGCCTGCAGCGAACTCACGGCCGCCAGCGAAATCGTCAGAACAATGCATTGAACTCTCGTCATGTTGCGGTCCTTTTCAAACTTCTGGTCGCATCCGGCCCGTTCGTGCCCGCGCCCGCGTGGCGGCAACCGCCATCGCAGGATCCCCTGGTTTGATTGGATGAACGCCGGATGTGTTCATCACAATATCTGCAACTCTTACTACTCCCTCATGCCCGCTGTTGCACGCGGAAAAACCGGCCCGCGACAACGCCGGGGCCGCGGGCCGCGCAGAAAATTTCCAATCATTGGAAAAGACCGCCGCGCAAGTTTCCAATGATTGGAAACCGGCGCAGTGGCATTGCGGCGCGGCAGGGATGCAGGCATAATGACCCGCCGTGCGATTAAGATTTTCATGTCTGGCGGGAATTCTGATTTTGGGCGCGGCATTTTCGCTGCGCGCGGATGTCACCGTCGTTTTCAACGAGGTCATGTACCACCCGCAGACGAACGAGTCGGCGTTCGAATGGGTCGAACTGCACAACCAGATGGCCGTGGACCTGGACATCTCCGGCTGGTCGCTGGCGAAGGCGGTTGATTTCACTTTTCCCCAGGGAACCGCGATCGCCGCCGGCGGATTTCTGGTCGTCGCGCTTTCGCCGACAAACATCGCGGCGGTTTTCGGAATCACGAATGTCATCGGGCCGTTCGCGGGCCGGCTCGGCAACAGCGGCGACACGATTGAACTTCGCAACAACAACCAGCGGCTGATGGATTCCGTCACCTACGGCCCGAAAGGCGACTGGCCCGTCGCGCCCGACGGCGCGGGCCCGTCACTTTCGAAACTCGACGAAGAATCCGCGAGCGGCGACGCGACGAACTGGCGCGCGAGCGTGCAAGTCGGCGGCTCGCCCGGCATGCGGAATTTTCCGGGAGGCTCGAACAGCGAAAACATCGTTGTCCATTTCGACTCGGCCTGGAAATACACGGCGATTGCGCCGACGGGCAACTGGCGCGCCGCGGATTTCGACGCAGGGACGTGGCTTTCGGGCACGGGCGTTTTCGCGGACTGGCGACCCGGCGACACGCAGGCGATCGCGACGCTTTTCAGCAGCGGGCTCGACGCGGGCGGCGTCGCGCTCGCGCCCGGCCAGCTTGACCCGCACTATCAGCTTGCGGCTTCCGCCTACGGAACAAATCCCGCCCCGGCAATGGTCATGCAGAATCACTCCGCGTGGACAAACAACGATTCGACTTCGCGATGGATCGGCGTCGTGTCGAACGGCACGACGTCGGTTTCGAACGGCCTCTACCAGTTCCGCACGACGTTCGATCTGTCGTCGTACGACCCGACAAATGCAGTGGTGACGTTGCAGGTCGCGGTGGACAACATCCTGACGAACATCGCGCTCAACGGGACGATGCGCGGCCTGAGCTTCACGGGCTTCGCGGCGTTCAGCCCCGTGTTCACGATCACGAACGGCTTCCTGCCCGCGACGAATACGCTCGATTTCTTTGCATGGAATTCCGGCGCCGGGCCGTCTGGATTTCGCGTCAAGGCCGGCGGAAGCTCGACGAAATCTTTTTCAACGAACGCGGTGTTGAGCACCGGCGGTACGTCGTATTATTTCCGCACGACGTTCGTCGTCACCGGCGACGTGACCGCCGCATCGCTGCGGCTGCGCGCCACCGTGGACGATGGCGCGGTGTTCAATCTGAACGGCGCGGAAATCCTGCGGCTGAACATGCCCTCCGGCGCGATTTCGAACGGAACGCCCGCAACGACGAACATCGGCAGCGCCGGAATCTCCGGGCCGTTCTTCCTGCCGGGAACTTCGCTCATTTCCGGAACGAATTTCCTGGCGGTCGAACTTCATCAGGCCGTGGACGGAACCAACGACGCGACGTTCGGCGCGGAATTGACGGTGTGCACTTCCAACAGTCCTCTGCCTCAACTTCCGACGCTTGCGTTCAACGAAATGCCTTATGTGACGAATGCGAATTTCTGGGTCGAGATCATGAACTACGGCACCACGAACGTGCCGATGACGAACTACGTTTTCAAACGATTCGGTCTGCCGGATCAGGAATACATCATCCCGCCGACGAACCTGCCGCCCGGCGGATTCCTCGTCATCGAACGCGCGCAGCTCGGCTGGGGCGCGGACCCCGGCGACCAGATCGTGCTCTACACGCCGGGAAAATCAAACGTCGTGGATGCGATGGTCGCCAAGCGCTATCCGCGGGCGCGGTTCCCCGATGGAACGGGAACGTGGATGCATCCGTCTGTCGAAACAAAGGGCGCGACCAACCAGTTTGCATTCAATCGCGATATCGTGATCAACGAAATCATGTATCACCCGCGCGACCCGCAGGGGCCGGCCACGAATTCGCCGGAACAATGGATCGAACTTTTCAATCGCGGATCAAACGCCGTTGACCTGACCGGATGGAGGATCGACAAGAACGGCAATACGATTTTCAGTTTTCCCGACGGGAAGACGATTTCCGCCGGGGGTTATCTCGTCGTCGCGCGCGACGTGGCATATCTGGCCGCGATGTATTCCGGCGCGGACATCATCGGAAATTTTTCCAGCCGGCTCTCCGGCGGCGATGCACTGCTCGAGCTTTTTGACGCGGCGAATTATCCGGCGGACGGCTGGGGTAATCTCGCGGATTCGGTCCACTACCGCGATTCGCGGCCGTGGCCGGAATATACCGACGGCCTCGGTTCGAGCTTGGAGCTTCGCGATCCGCGCGCCGACAATTCGCGGCCGGAGGCATGGGCCGCCAGCGATGATCGAACGAAGGCCTCGTGGCAGACCATCACCTATTCGGCCACGGCCACGGTCGAAACTGCGAGCAGCCCGACGGTGTGGAAGGAATTTGTTTTCGGCCTGCTCGATTCCGGCGAGATCCTGCTCGACGATATCAGCGTGATCGAATCGCCAACGGGAACCGCGCGACAGTTGATTCAGAACGGGAACTTCGAGAGCGGGATGGCGACGTGGCGGTGCATTGGAACCCAGAAGAACAGCGAAGTGATCGTTGATCCGGACAACGCCGCGAATCATGTGTTGCATCTCGTTTCGGACGGCTACGCCGAGCACATGCACAATCATGTTGAGACGACGCTGACGAACAATCTGCCGATCACAAATGGTCTCGTGTACGAAGTTTCGTTCCGGGCGAAGTGGCTTGCAGGCTGCAACCGGCTCAACACGCGGCTTTATTTCAATCGCCTCGCGCGCATCCACGAACTGGCTGTGCCGGCGCTGAACGGGACGCCCGGCGCGCAGAATTCGCGGCACGTTGCGAACATCGGACCGACATTTTCCAGCCTTCGCCATTTGCCGGTGGTGCCGACGAATGGGCAACCGGTTTCTGTCTCTGTGAACGCGAGCGATCCCGACGGCATTGTTTGGGCGACGCTTCACTACGCCGTGGGCGGCGGCACATGGCAGGATGTGTTGATGACGCCGGGTTCAAATGCCGATGGAAGCGTGTCGTTGTCGGCAGGAATTCCCGGGCAGGCCGCCGGAACGAATGTTCAATTTTATGTCGAGGCCGCCGATGCCGCCGGCGCGATTTCATATTATCCGGCGGGCGGTACGAATTCGCGCGCGCTGTTCGGCGTCTCTGACGGAACGATCATTTCGCAGCGGCTTCGCACGGTGAGGCTGCTGATGACGCCCGCTGATACGGCATGGATGCATTCCGACACGAATGTGATGAGCAACGATGAGGTGCCCTGCACGGTGATCACGGACGAACGAACCGTCGCCTATGACTCGACGGTTCATCTGCAAGGCAGCGAGCGCGGGCGTGACAATACGACGCGCGTCGGCTTCACGATTCGCTATCCGTCGGACCAGCCGTTTCGCGGCGTCCTCGACGGCTTCACGATTGACCGCTCGGGTGGTTATTCGGGCAAGGGTGGGGACAACGATGAGATTCTGCTCAAGCACATCATCAACCGCGCGGGAATGCTGCCGGGCATGTATGACGATCTCTGCCAGTTCATCGCGCCGCGCGCGCAGGACACGGGCACGGGACTGATGATCCTGGCGAAATATGGAAGCGAGTTTCTCAATTCGCAGTACAAGAACGGAAACGATGGCGACATGTTCAAGCTGGAGCTGATCTACTATCCGACGACGACTGTCGTGACGAACGATCCGCAGTCGGCAAAGATGCCGCAGCCGGATGGCGTTATCGGCACCGACTTCAGGGATCTTGGCGATGATGCGGAGCAATACCGCTGGATTTTTCTGAAGGAGAATCACACCGCGCGAAACAACTACGCACCGATGGTCGCGCTCGCGAAGGCGTTCAGCACCACCGGCGCCGTGCTCGACGCGCAGATGTCCGCGTTGATGGACGTGGACGAGTGGATGCGGTCTGTCGCGTATATTGGACTGATCGGAGGAAGCGACATCTACACCTACGGTAATTCGCACAACCACATCATCTACTTCCGTCCCGAGGACGGCAAAGCCATGGGCTTCCTTTGGGATCTTGATTACTCGTTCGTTCAGGCGACGAACAACGTATTCCCCGGCACGGGTTCGGCGAACACGACGAAGCTGATCAACCGGCCCGCGAATTTGCACGCATACTACGGCCACATCAACGACCTCGCCAACTTCACCGGCGACACCGCCTACAATTCGGCGTGGGCCAGCAACTATGCTCCGCGCGTCGGCCAGAACTGGAGCGGCGCGGTCACGTGGCTCGCGCAGCGCGCCGCGTGGGTGAAGAGCCAGCTTGCGCTTTCGACGCCGTTCGTCATCACGAACAACAGCGGCAACGGATTCACCGTTTCAAATTCATATGTCACCATCGGCGGCACCGCGCCGGTCAGCCTGAGCGCGATTTTTGTCAATGGCGTCAACTATCAGGTCACCTGGCTCAGCGCGACAAACTGGCTGCTCACGATCCCGCTCACCGACTACGCAAACGCGATGACGCTTCAAGGTTTCGACCTGCGCGGCGCGACGCTCTCGAACGCGCTCACCTCCATCACCGTCACGAACCTTGGCCTGGCCGCGCCGCGCCCGGTGGTCGTCAACGAGTGGATGGCGGATAACAAGGGTCCCGGCGGCTATCCGGATCCGGCGAACGGAAATTTCTCCGACTGGTTCGAACTCTACAATCCGAACGCAGCGCCGGTTGATCTCTCCGGATTTCATCTCACCGACGACCTCTCGCAGCCGTCACAGTGGACCGTGCCGACGAACACGGTCATTCCCGCGCGGGGTTTCCTGCTCTTGTGGGCCGATGGCAGCACGCCGCCCGGCACGTCGAGCAACGGCGATCTGCACACGAACTTCAAGCTCAGCGCGAGCGGCGAGGCCATCGGCTTGTATAATTCTGCGGGCGTTTTGCAACACGCCATCGTCTTCAGCCAGCAATGGTCAAACGTGAGCCAGGGCCTGTTCCCCGACGGCAGCACGAACACGTTCTATTTCATGACCAACTGGACGCCGCGCGCCGCGAACCAGTTGTCGGCCACGACGTCCGTCAGTTCCATCAACTGCCAGGCCGGCTCGATCGGCCTCGGCCTCTCCGGCACCCCCGGCCACCTGTACCGCATCGAATTCAACGACACGATCACCTCGCCGCTGTGGACCTTGCTGAGCACCAATCGCGCATCCAGCTTCGTGATTCAAATCACGGACACGCCTTCCGCCACGCAGCGTTTCTATCGCGCACAGCTCATTCCGTGACGACTTTCCAATGATTGGAAACCACCGGCCCCGCTCTTTTCCAATCATTGGAAATTTTGTAATCGCGGACCCGATTTGCTTCCTTGGTTGGCGAACAGCGGGAACAAACACGAACGCAGAAAAGAACGCGATAGGATCACGAGCGTGCCCGGCGGCGTCGGAGTTCTTGCATGTGCGCCGGCCGCGAAGAGCCGCGAAGATAAAACCCCTTTCCCCGGCGACGCGGTGAAGACAATTGCATCGCCGCCGGGCGGGTGGAAGAATGTGCGCAGGAGAAACCGATATGAACACAACGACTGAACAGACAACCCGCCCGCCCGTCGGCCTTGCGATTGCCAGCCTCGTGCTCGGCATTCTTGCCGTCCTGATGGGCCTCTTTCTCATCGGCGGCGTCATCGGCATCGTCGGGCTGGTCCTCGCGATTGTTCATCTGCGGCGGCGCGGCGTACCGAAGGGCATGGCCATCGCCGGGCTGATTCTTTCCATCGCCGGCATGCTCATCGCCGGCGGGATGACCGTGTTTTGCGTGACGATGTTCAAGCGGGCCAGCGCCGGGATTGACGGCATTGGAACTGAAGAGACTGCGGTCAAACCGGAGGACTGGGCTGGCGTGCGCGCGCCAGATTTCACCGTCACCGATCTCGACGGAAAACAAATCAAGCTGGGCGAGCTCAAGGGCAAGCGCGTCGTGCTCGACTTCTGGGCCACCTGGTGCCCGCCGTGCCGCCGCGAAATTCCGCACTTCATCGACCTGCGCAAACAAATTTCGCCCGATGAACTCGTCATCGTCGGCATCAGCGACGAAGACGCCGGCAAGCTGAAATCGTTCGCCGCGAAGCAATCCATGAACTATCCGGTCGCCACCTCCGGCGGAAATCTCCCGCCGCCATTCTCCGGCCTCACCGCGATCCCGACCACGTTCTTCATCGACCGCAACGGCATCATCCAGAACGCCGTCGTCGGCTACCACGACCTCGCCGCGCTCAAGCAGCAAGCCCTCGCGGCAGACTACGTCGGCACCCCCAAGCCCGCGCCCGGCTCGCCCGCCCCCGCGTCCGCCGTCGAGTCAGCCAAACCAACCCCCTGACCCGCGCACCCCGACCGCAAGTTCCAATCATTGGAAAAAGCGCCCGCGCGAACTTCCAATCATTGGAAAGGAGCGACGACGTCCCGCCGCCGGAAAATGGAGACGTCGCGAGGTCACGCCGCGCTGGCTGTAGCAGCGTTCTCAGAACGCGGCTACACCGGCTTGATCGTCAGCGACGCGAGCGGGTCGAGACCGAACTCGCGAGCATAGATTCCCGCCGGATCGCTGCCGCCGATCTTCACGCCGGACCACACAACCACGACTTCGAACGTCACGAACATCGTCGCCTCGATCACCAGCTTCCAGTTCCCCGCCGCCGGGTCGAAGAAAAGTTTCTGCGAAGCCCCGGATAGAATTTGCGCGGGATCGTCATTGAGCAGATGCGACCAGCCCTGGCCGAAATTGATCCAGAACCCACCCTGCATTCCGGCCACGCTGCCCGGCTTGAGATAGGCGCTCCAGAAAAGCGGGCCGCTTCCGCTGTACCGCGCGAGATCGCGATAGAAGACGCCATCCCATGAAACGCCACCCGCCACGCCCGCGTCCCAGCAAACATCGCCAGGCTGCGGATCGTTTTCGTCTGGCCATGTAAGCCCGGAGTCCCAATGCGGGGCCAATGAATCACACTCTGGCTCCGCCCCGCCGACCAGCCCGTCCGTGTAGCCCACGATGCGATACGCGTCCGCCGTCGCCCCGGCCGGGGCGACAGCTGATGCAAGCCTTGCGCGCAACGCATCGGCCTCCGCCTCGTGCGGATGATGCGTGTGATGATGATGGTGGCTCATCGCAGCCCGAAACTCCCGCTCAGGCTGCCGGCGTTGTGACGGCGGCTTTTTTCGCCGCCTTCTTTTCCTTTTCCGCCTCGGAAAGGTGCGCCCCGATATCCACGATGATGCGGGCCACCTGATAGGCCCGGTAAAAATCAGGATACGACACGCGATATTTTTCCATCAGCCCATCGGCCTGCCGTTCGAGCGTGCGATCGTTGGCCAGCACCGCTGCGGGAAGCTGGTCGGTCGCCTCCTTGGTTGCCGCCTTCGCCTCGCGCGGCTTGGTGATGCTCGCGCTGAATGCGGCCAGCGCCTGCGAAAGCGTATCCAGATCGGTCTGCGCCAGCGTTCCGGCCGCAGTCAGCGCCGCGAGATTGTCCGTGCCCTTCTTGAGAATGTTCGCGCAATTCGTCTTGCAATTCTGCTCGGGCCCGAACTTCAGATCACTCGCCGTGAAATTCACATCTTCGAACAGATCGTGATCGCCCTTGCCGTCCGCGTAGGCACCCACCGCGCCGGCCACGATGATGGCCGCGTCAGCGACAGCCCGCCGCAAGACGGCCTTGTCCTGCGTCACGCCCGTGGTCGTGTCGGGCTGTTTCTTCTGCAGCTCGGTGATCAAATCCAAGCCTGCCTTCAGTGAGTTCTTCACCGTCGTCATCGCGGTATTTGCCTGCCAGATGGTTTTGTTTGTATCCAGCACGCCGAACACCGTCGTTTGCATCTTCACATGCGCCATATCCCGATGATTCATAACGTCCTTCCTTCCTTCCTTTCGATGGACATAGAAAACAAAAAAGTGCGAACGCCCGCAAGTCGAAAAAAGTCGAAACTATTTCCCGCCCCCCCGCTTCAAAAAAATGGTGCGCGCGCGGCCTGCGCTGCCATTTCGCATAGCACCGACGGGAACCCCCCTGCGTAAAACACTCTTTCCAATCATTGGAAAAAATGGCAGAGGGAATTTCCAAGGACTGGAAACTGGACGCATCCACAGATGAACGCAGATTCACACGGATTCAGCTCCGGAGCGCCGGGTTTATGGAGCGACGCCGTCCCGCCGTCGCAGGAGACCGTCGAAAACAATCTGTGCCATCTGCGCAATCTGCGGTTAAGAATCTGAAACGGGAGCACGGCAAACATGGCAGAAGAAAAATCCGGCTATGAAATCGCCCTTAAGCGCATCGAAAAAGAGCGCAAAGAAAAAACCGGCACCCTCGATATCGGCGGCCTCGGCGAAATCTGCGGATGAAATTGAACCGAGGATTCAGAGCTCTTGGCACGGATGATCTTGATGTGATGAAGATGAGCCGCGGAAATATCTAGACAGCTTTGAAGGACATGATGACAAGGGCAAGGTCTCCTGATATTTTTCATTGACGCATGACGAAAACTGAAATCATCACGAGGTTCAAGGATGCGCTGCATTCTGTTGGGTACGACGAAGCGCGCATTCGTCGAAACTATGATTTCTGCGATTTGACGGTTTCCTCCTCACTTGTTCGACGAATCCCCTTGGCCGCATTTGCCGGCTATCCTCAGAACTATCGCAACGCTCGTGTGGGTGTTTTTTTTGCAGACGAGACGACGGGAAATTCAGTCAACGAATATCGCGCTTTGGGCGCACCGTTGTTGTTGAAAGTAAACAAAGAAACTGTGGAGCCGTGGGCGACCGGAATCGAACAGTGCAAGCCCGCAGGTGCTGCCTTTCATTTGCGAGACACCGAGCGCGTGTTCCATGAGAAGCGTGATGCTTGGTGCGCAGAGGCGTTTGGAAGGTTGAAGAATGCCGGCGATGTGACAGCTCGCAGCCGGCCCGATTTTTTCGACGGCGGTCTTGTCCCGGCATTGGAAAGACGCTTCCAAACACGACTGAAGGAATTGCTCGAACACAGTTTTCAAGAAATCACCACTGCCTACAAGGAAGTGCATGGTCGCGCACCGAAAGTGACGCCTTCATTTGCCTTTCTGTTCCGATTTGTGACGGCGAAGATTTTCATGGATCGAGCGGATGCCAAGGGCTGGGATGGCTTGAACGATCCGCTCGAAATCTTGAAGGCTGCAGAAAGACAAACCGGGCTACTGGACAAACCCGAATCTGACTTCCGACGCAAACGAATTCTTGAAGCGGCGTGGAACAGCGTTTCGAGTAATCTTCATTTTCAAAATCTTTCTGTGCCAGACCTAGCCTTCGTTGCCGAAAGCGCATTCATCACAGATGCCACGCGAGATGAACTCGGCGTGCATAGCACCCCCGCTGGATTGGCGGATTTCATCGTGAATCATTTGCCTTGGAGCGAGGTGCCTGTTGATGAGCGAGTAGTATGGGAGGCGTTTTCCGGCCATGGAATCTTCCTGGCAAAAGCGATGGAACGGCTCCGTGAGGACATTGATCCAGCCCTCAGTCCGAAGAAACGTCATGAATATTTTCGTGATCGCCTTATTGGCGTTGAGACCGATCCTCTGTCGCTTGAAATCTGCCGGCTTGTGCTGACGCTAACAGACTATCCAAACGACAATAGCTGGCAGCTGAATGCTGCTGATGTTTTCGAATGGCCCGAATGGGGAAAAACTTTGAAGTCTGCTGCGGCAGTCCTAGCAAACCCACCGTACGAAGCTTTTGATGAGAAATATCGCCGCCGCATCGATGCAACAAAAACCAAACCACCGGCGGAATTCCTGCATCGGCTCATGAAAGAACCGCCCCGGCTATTGGGCCTCGTGTTGCCTCTGGGTTTCTTGACCGACCCCATCTATCGCGACGCCAACCGACTGATTGCCCAGAGATATGATTCAGTCCGAATCGTTCAACTGCCGCCCATATTTCGCTATGCTGACAATGAAACCATCGCCCTGATGGCCAGCGGCCTTCGAACAGATGGTCACAAGGTACGAGTGCATTATTCCGAAGTGAAGAAAGACGGTGTGGAGCGTTTTCTTCAGGACTGGCACGTCAGTGAGGAGCGCATTGCAGACCTTTCTGTCCCGTCAGGAACCCGTGGATCGCGATTCACGTTGCGTCTGCTGCCGGAAGATTCGATTTTCCTCCGTTTCGAGAACTCGTTGAAGCTGGGATCTGTGGCAGAAATTCACAAAGGCGTGAATTGGATCGCGCGTACCGATAAAAAGTCCAAGACGGCGCCAAGAACAGATGTCGTTTCCGATAAAGAAAAGAAGGGCTTCCGCCTTGGCGCCGAGAAAATGGACGGAAATCTGTCGCAATTTCAATTGCGCACGCTGCGATTTCTGTCTTTGCGCGACGAAGACCAATGGTATCGCGACAAGGCTTGGAAGCTACCATGGGAGCAACGCAAAGCAGTCTGCAACGCTGCTGCGCTCGAAAGAGGCTCGCCGTGGCGTTTGCGTGGCTATGCTGATTCGGTCGGCCTGGCATTCTCCAAACAATTCTTCGCGGTGTGGCCTCATGAGGATGTTTCGGAATGCGCTCTGGCAGCCATTCTGTCGTCGCCAATCGCGAACGCTTTTTGTACCCGGCAGGATGTCAGCAGGCGCGACAATCGCATTGAGACGCTGAGAGATCTCCCGCTTCCAGAACGCACTCATTTGAAAATCGGCGGTGAACTTCATCGTCTTGCCACCGCGCTTCAAAATATGCTTGTGGTGCCAGATTTCACGCATCCGCCCGCCAAGGATGCTGTCCTCGATGCGATGTTGCGTTTGGACGTTGCTGTTCTTCAGGCTTACGGCCTTTTAGCATCGGAGCAGATGCAGCTCTTGAAAATATTCAATGGTTGGTCACGTCCTCTGCCGTCTCCATATGATCTCGATTTCAGCGAATATTTTCCCGCTCATTTCGAGGAAGAAGTCACGCTCGATGAAATTCTGGCGATCACTGCCGATTGGCCGAGAACTTCCGAGCGCAAGACTCAGCTCATCGAAAAGAAAATTCGCCGTGAGGCTTCGAAGGAAGATCTCACCGAATTAGATCGTCTGAAGTTTCTCACAGAGGCGCGCGGTGAATATTATGCTCCGCTGCCGCTCAAGAAACTGGCTGGCTTGCAGGCTGAGCTTCAGCGCAAAGGAAAGTGGGAGACAGAGCCGTGATCTTTGCTGCGCCCTTCCGTTATCCGCAAACGGCACTGGTTCGCAGGCACGGTCCCCAAGGCTATTCAAAATATTCGCACCATCGTCCCTGGTTGCGCGATGAATTCGATTTCCGATGTGTCTATTGTCTGAAACGGGAACAGTGGTGCTTTCAACTCAACGATTATCAGCTCGACCATCTGGTTCCTCAGAGCATCGCTCCCGCTCTTTGTCGCGAATATACGAACCTTGTTTACGCCTGTAGCAACTGCAATCACCGCAAGGGAGCCAAGCGGCTGCCCACACCCGAAGACCTGGCCTATGGCGCATGCATGGAAGTTTTGATGACTGGAGCGAACATCGGAGAGATCGTGGCGCATAATGATGATGGCATCCGTCTGATTGACGAGCTGGGACTCGATCAGAAGAAGATCACAGGAATGCGCAAACTATTCATCCTCTCGATTCGTTCGCATCAGAAACATGACAGAAGATTATTTCTGACATGGATGGGCCTGCCAGACGATCTGCCCGATCTCGCGAATGTCCGTCCTCAACCCGAGCGCAATATGCGCATCGAAGGCATCGTCGAATCATGGTTCTGTCGAAAGCCGCGGCCTGAATTCTATGAATAATTGCGAAAGCTGCGCCAAGCTGTCGGTTTGTGAAAGGCCATTTGAGGCGTCTGCGGAGCCGCGTAATTGCGAAGATGAAGGCATGGGTGAAGAAATAGCACAGTGAGGCCATGAACCCCCTGGACAGGCATACTCTCGTTCGCGAGTCGAAGCTGAAATATCTGCACGATGATTTCGTGCTGGTGGAGGAGATCGCGAAGGACGGCACGCGGCTGTTTCCGCATACGGAGCAACTGCCGAAAATTCTCAAGGCGGTGGAGCGGGAGTTCTTTGAGGGGATTCCGGCGTTCTATGCGAAGACGGATCACCGGGCGGATGACCAGCGGAAGTACACGCTCTGGAAGCTGACGCTGCGGTTTTGCGATCTGGTGAATGTGTTCCGGCAGGACGGGCTGATTCTGCATTCGGTGTTGCAGCGCGACATGGTTGCGCGCGTTGCGGTGGTGCAGAGGATCGCCGAGCCGCACCCGATGGGCATCTGCCACCGGTTCCGCTATTTTGCGAACGGGGCGTTTTTTCCGGATGTGCATATTTCGGGCAAGCGCGTGGGGCTTTCGACGCATTTTCTGGAGCGCTACCGGGAGCGGGTGGCGAAGCTGGAGCGCACGCCGATGACGAGCCTGCTGGGGTTCATGCAGAATTCGTCGGGCTATGTGATGCGGGTGAATTCGCGGGACAGCGCGCTGATGGTCTGGCACGACGGACCGCTGGATGAAGCAACGGATAAACCCAAAAGAACCATCGCGGCGCTGGCGTTCGATGAATCGGAGACGGACTTCTTTTTCACGACGGTGCTGACGGTGAATGAAATCCATGCGCTGGAGCCGGTGGAGCCGGCGCGGGTTCTGGATTCGCACTATGGCCGCCATTTTCCGCAGCGTGTGCATTACAACTTCCAGGATTTCTTTCCGCAGAAGGAAGTCGTCGCGATCTGGAGGCAGAAGATTCCGGCGGCGATTCCGCAACTGGAGACGAGTCCGCAGGCGAGCCGCGCCGGCTGGGACCGTGTGGCCCGGCAACTCGTCGGAAAGACGGGGAAGAATTTCAGGACGGGCTGGCGCATGGCGTTCAACGGGAATTATCACTCGACGGGCTGGTGCTATGTCACGGAGCAGGAGATTGCGGACGGGCGCGTCCTGCCGCCGGAGGGCGGGCCGGTCTGATCTTCACGGCAGTTGATTGGTAATGAATGGAGACGGAACATGAGCAAGTTTGTTGTGAATGATCTGGACCGGGCGGTGATGGCGCTGTGCCGGAAGAAGGGCGTGATGCCGGATTTTTACCGGGCGATTTCGCAGGGGGATATTTTTTTCCTGATGAGGTATCACCCGGAAATCGAGGGGCAGAAGTTGGGGCTGAAGAATGGCGACAAGCTGCCGTTCCAGGTGATCAGGCAGGAGGTGGGGGAGTGCGCGCTGTTGTATTCGTCGGTGGACCGGGCGCAGGAGTACCTGCGGGCGGCGAAGAAGTCGGACCGGGAACTGATCGCGGCTTCGATGCCGTCGCTGCAGGCGCTGGAAATTCTGGGCGGGTGCGGCCGGCACGCGATCATAAATTTCGGATGCAGCACCGGCTCGATCACGATTCCGCCGGACATGATGCGGGACCTGGCGTCGGGCAAGGTGTTCAAGCCGCACAGCGTGGGCAAGCCGGGGGAGAATGTGCAGCGCCGGGGTTTTTCGCTGCTGGACCCGGCGGAATATCCGACGGACATCGTGCAGGCGGCGTTCGAGGTGATGCGCAGGTTCGCGAATTTCCGGGCGGCGTGGATTTTCGGGCTGCCGCCGGAGCCGCCGGGCGAAAAGAAGACTTATGCGCTGATGGTGCTGATGGACCCGCGGGATGAGGTGATCTTTCATGAGCTGAACATGGCGGCCCAGGCTGCAACCGGGCAGGTGGTGGAGCTGGATATCGGCTTCGCGCTGGAGGACAATCCGGCTTATATCGCCAGCATGTTTGCGGCCGCGCGGCCGTTCTATGTGGCGGCGGATTATGTGCCGCCGGTTGCGCCGCCAGCGGGCCAGGATTCTCCCGGCGGATGACGGGCCGGTTCATGCGGTGCGCGAGGTGCGCGATTGGGTCGCTTTTTGCTGTTTTTTGGCATTTTTTGATGTTTTCAGGGCTCACGAGACGACCGTCAGCGGCCCAAAGTCCATTGCTGATGGCCGCGAGTCGAATGTCAGTATTCAAAAGTCCACTGTCAGCGCTCGGAAGTCCGCATGAAATGGTCAGATGACAAATGTCAGGTGCCATGAGCCGGCTGTCAGGGGAGGAAAGCTGTTCGTCTGGGACGGCCAGTCCATTGCAGGCATTCGAAAGCCGGGTGCCAGCGGGGAGAAGTTTGGTAGCGGTGACTGCAAGACGAATGTCTGCATTCGAAAGCCGGGTGTGAGTTGCCAGAAGAGAAGCGTCTGGATGCGTCAACCGGGCGGCGATGGCCGCCGCTCGCCTGCACGCGCGGAGCGGGCAAGTCTGCGGAGATAAAAAACCGGCTTTCGTCTTTTTCCAATCGTTGGAATTCCGGCGCGCGGGCTTTTCCAATGATTGGAAAAGCGCGCAAGAAGACTCCGGTCAATTTTACGGGATAAGCCGCGCGCTTGTATCGAGGCCGCGGAATGATAACTTCCGGCGATGCGAATGAATGGGGCAGAACAATTGTGCAGACTGTGCGCGATGCTGGTGACGGCCGCCGTGGTTTGTGCGTTGCCATCGGCCCGGGCGGACGATCCGGCCATGACGAACCATTTGTGGGGCACCGGTTGCGAAACGGGATCGTTTGACACCAACTCGGCCGGCCCGGAATTGCAGATCGGATTCCAGTTGGTCAACACGAGCACAAACAATATTCCGGCCAACAACCTGGTTTCATTCTCGTATCCGGCCGGCACCAACCAGGGCGTGTACCGCGTCAAGTTTCTTCCGCATCCGCAGCATTGGACCGCGGCCATCACGGACAACGTGACGACGATCACCAATCCCGGCGTTGATCTTGCGCCCGGGCAGGGCACCTACATTTTCATTTACTCGGTCTTCACCAACACAAGCATGGACGCGGCCACCGCGCTGGCGGCCGGCAGCGGCGGTGGCCCCGTGCCGTTCAATTCGCTCCAGGTGTTCGTTCCGGTCCAGCCGCCTGACCCCGGCCCCTTCGTCGAAGTTTTGTCCGCCGGCATTTCGCCGACGATCAAGCTGACGAATTTGAAAGTGGGCGGGACGACGGCGTTGATGCAGACGAGCGATCCAATTTCCGGCAACTGGAAACTCGTGACAAACTTCGTCGCCAGCTCTCCGACGACAAACCTGTCGGTGAGCGGCGGCTCGTCCGGGACCTCCATATTGTTTTACCGGGCCGTCCAGACGCAGCCCTGATCGCGCCGCAAAAATGCCGGTGGCCGTCTGCTTGCCAGCAATGATCCCGCGTGCGATTCTCCGGCCATGAAATGTGCCTTCCGCCTTTTTCCAATCATTGGAATTTTGGCTTCCGCACTTTTCCAATCATTGGAAATGTGCGATGCCGCGCCACCGGCCGCGCCGCCCAACATCGTCGTCGTCATCGCGGACCAGTGGCGCGCGCAGGCGTTCGGGTTTGCGGGCGATCCGAACGTGAAGACGCCGAACATGGACGCGCTCGCGAAGTGCAGCGTGAATTTTGCGAACGCGATTTCGGCGCTGCCCGTCTGCTGCCCGACGCGCGCGACGATGCTGACCGGCCAGCGCGCGCTCACGCACGGCGTCTTCATGAACGACGTGCCGCTCGCGCCCGATTCGGTGACGGTCGCGAAGGTGCTGCGCGATGCCGGATACGAGACGGGCTACATTGGCAAGTGGCACGTTGATGGCCACGGGCGGTCGAGCTTCATCCCGCGCGAGCGGCGGCAGGGATTCGATTACTGGAAGGTTCTCGAATGCACGCACGATTATAACCACTCGTTTTATTACGACGGCGACGATCCCGAAAAGAAGCTGTGGACCGGCTACGACGCGATCGCGCAGACGGACGACGCGAAGAAGTTTCTGGACGGCCGCGCGAAGTCCGCGAAGCCGTTCTTCCTGGTGCTCGCGTGGGGGCCGCCGCACGATCCCTATCAGACCGCGCCGGAAAAATATCGCGCGATGTATCCGCCCGCCTCGTTGAAGGTCCGCGAGAATGTCCCGCCCGAAATGCGCGAGGCGGCGCAGAAAATGATGTCGGGCTATTACGCGCACTGCTCCGCGCTCGACGACTGCATCGGCAATCTGCGCGCGGCGATTCGCGGCGCCGGCCTCGAAACAAACACGATTTTCATTTTCACGTCCGATCACGGCGACCTGCTCGGTTCGCACGGCGGGCGCAACAAGCAGCAGCCGTACGACGAAAGCATCCGCGTGCCGCTGCTCGTCAGCGGCGCGGGCATCGAAGCGCGCAAACTCGACACGGTCATCAGCTCCGAGGATTTCATGCCGACCGTCCTCGGCCTCGCCGGTGTCGCAATTCCGAAAAGCGTTCAAGGTCTCGATTTCAGCGCCCACATCCGCGGCGGAAAAAATCCCGGCGACGATTGCGTGGTGATCGAGTGCATCGCGCCGTTCGGCCAGTGGACGCGAAAGAACGGCGGCAGGGAATATCGCGGCATCCGCACGACGCGATACACGTTTGTCCGCGACCTCACCGGCCCGTGGCTGCTTTTCGACAACCAGGCCGATCCTTTTCAGACGAACAACCTCGCGAACAAGCCGGAGTCCGCCGCGCTGCAATCCGAACTCGACGTGAAGCTGAAACAAAAACTGAAAGATCGCGGCGATGAATTCCGGCCGGGCGATGAATACCTTGCGAAGTGGGGCTATCGCGTTGATGCCACCGGAACAGTCCCATATTCACCCTGAAAACGAGGCGACGAGAAATGAAACGAAATGATCTGTTGCGTCTTTTCATCGGCATCGCATTTGCCGTCGTCCCGCTTGCGCCGGCATTCGCAGAGGCGCAGGAAAACAAGTTTTCGAATGCCGGTTTCGAGATCGTCGGCCCCGGCAGCGATGAGTGGAAGTTGGACCGGGGCGGAAATACGGAGGCAGAATTTCACGTTGATCGCACAGACGCCGCCGAGGGCGAACGGAGTGCGTTGGTTCACATCGGCCGCGTTGCCGACTGGGGCGTACAATTCGGACAGACGGTGGCAGCCGGAACGAAGGGCAAGACCTACTCGTTCTCCATCCTCGCAAAATCCGTCGGCAAACCGGTGACCGTCAGTCTCCAGATCGAACGCTGCGCAAAACCGTACGACCGCGCCGCGAAGGGCGGACCGTTCACCATCACGCCGGACAAGTGGACCGAACTGCATACGACATTCACCCTGGAGAAGGATTTCCCGCAGGGCTGGTTCGCCTACATCAGTTGTGAACAGCCCAACTGCGAGTTCCGCGCCGACATGTTCCGTCTATGCGAAGGCGAATTTGTCCCGTTCGAGAAACTGGCCCGCGAAGACGATGCGGCCACCGGCGTCCATCTGATGCAAACCGCCGATGCGCTTCTTGTCAGCAACAACTATCTCGCGCTGACTGCTCGCAAAGGCGCACGCACTGCGGAAGTGCAATGTCCGGCAACCAAGGGCCCGGCACTCGTGCCCATCGCCCGCAAAGACGATGCTGCAAAGACAATCACCGCATTCACCGTGATTGAAAACACTGCGGCGAAAGTCTTGGTTGAAGTGCAGTCAGCCAGTGCGGCTGGCAGGAAGATCATCACGCGTTTTGCGATCCGAAAGAACAAGCCTTTCATTGAGGTGACCGCCGGCGATGGCATGGAGAGTCTGCTCGTTGAAAGCCGCAGCCGCTACGCCATCGTGCCGGACCTTTTTGCCGGCGACCTCGTCGTAGATCCCGGCGCGATTCATCAATCAAATCTGCATTTGCCCGCCGAGAACTTGGTGGCGTTGCTCGGCGACGAGGGCAATTCCATCGCCGTCGCCGCGTGGCGTTCCACAGCGCAGTCCGCGCGGCTTGCGCGTGAGAACGGAGCGATTGCGGCGGCGGAAATTGGATGTCCGAAAGCTTCGACCGTCACGGTCGCGGTTCTGTCCGCGCCTTCCATTTGGTGCCGCAAGAAGATCGCCGAACTCGATCCGGTGAAAGACACGAAACTGGATTGGCAGATTCCTTTCCGCGCGCTCTGGCGAACGGATTTCCGGCGCGAAGACGGATTGATTGATTCCTGGAAAATGCCGGTCCGGCGATCGGAAAGCGATTGGGACAGTTTCGGCGTGAGCTTCAACAAGCCGAAGACGCGGACCGTTTGGACATCGGCGCGCGGAACATTCGCCTATCCAGTTTGCATTGACGGCAGCAGCGCATTCCTGCGCCGGACAAAATTTGAAGAGCCGGAAGGCTTGAAATATCGCGGCGATGATTTCGCAATCGTTTATCCGTTTCAAAAGGCGAGCGGCAGTCCTCCGAAGGCGTGGGGCGTATTTGATGTCTTACGCGAAGCGCTCGCCGGATCACCGCAGGAGAAGCTCCTGGATGTTCTCGTCATCAACCGCGTGCAGCGCGACCGCTATCCGGCGACCTGCGCCGTCACAGCGGAATACGAGGGCGTCTTCAGCGACAGCGAGGAAAAGGCGAAGAATAAGTTCCTACTCGAACGACTCGACGCGATGGACAACTTCGTCCTCGGCATCCGTAGCCGGATTGACGAGTATCAGGCGTGGCGGAAGAAGACCGGCGACTTCATCGCGCAGCAGAAAGCCTCACAGCCGCAGCTCGCATCGCTCGCTGACGAATTCTCCGGCGTGCTCGCCAAGTTCGAGAAACGTAGCGACGCACTCAAACTCGCCGAGCGAAATCCCGAAGCCGCAAAGAAACTGATCGCAAAAGTCGTCACGCTGATCGACGGCTCCGAAACGAACAAAGCCGAAATCGCCAAACAGATCGGCCGCGACACGCGAACCATCGGCGGCAGCCAGGATCACGCCATCGGCGATTTTCGTTTTATCACGAAAGAGCTTCGCCAGCGCGCGGGCTACCGGATACTGGAAGCGAAATCCGATGCCGAATTCGAATTCGCCCGCGCCGTGCGCGAGCGAACGCTTGAGATGCTTAATCACGCATTCGGCCACGAAGGCGCATCAACGGACTGAACGTGAATAAAAAACTAATTCTCACCGCCTTGTGCCTGACGTTCGCCGCATTTCGCTCAGCGAATGCTGCGACGCAAATCATCACAAACGCCTCCGGTGTCGAAATGATTTTGATTCCAGCCGGTGAATTTCAAATGGGTTCAACGGCCGGTGGCGCGGATTGCCAGCCGGTTCATCGTGTCAGCATCAGCAGCTTCTACATGGACAAGTTCGAGGTCACGCAGGAGTCGTTCAGCGATTTCACGGGAATTTGTCCGGCAAAATTCGACGGCGACAAAAATCCGATCGAACGCGTGCGCTGGACGCAGGCGGCAAAATACTGCAACGCCCGTTCTCTCAAAGAAGGCCTGACGCCGTGCTACGACGAGAAAACATGGCAATGTAATTTTGCGGCGACCGGCTATCGGCTGCCGACCGAGGCGGAATGGGAATATGCGTGTCGTGCCGGAACGACCACCGCATATTCATTCGGCGACAACGCCGCCGCGCTGAAAAACAACGCATGGTTCAAGGACAACGCGGCCAAGAAGACCCACCCTGTCGGCGAGAAACCGGCGAATGTCTGGGGCCTTTGCGACATGCACGGAAACGTCGCCGAGTGGTGCAACGATTTCTATGCCGCGGACTATTATCAGAACAGCCCGCCCGCCGATCCGCGCGGGCCGGAGAAAAGCGACAAGCGCGTGATCCGTGGCGGCCACTGGTCCGCCACACCAGAAAAATGCACGTCGTTCTTCCGCTCCAGCGACGCCCCCGTTCTCCCCGACGTTTGCCTCGGCTACGACGTTTACGGTTTCCGCTGCGCCCGTTCCGCGCCGCTACAAAAGTAGCGGCAGTTCCAATCATTGAAATTTCCGCTGCGCAAAGTTTCCAATCACTGGAACAAACCGCTTGCGAAGATTTCGTCCGCGAGCTGCTTGTAGCCGACAGAGAGCGGATGGCTCGCGTCGGCATACGATTCGCTCGGCAGCAGATTCGGCGTGATGAAGGTGATCTTGTTTTCGCGGAGCGATGCTTCGACTTCAGATTTCAGCTTCGCAAATCGCGCGCGGCTTTCGGCGGTGAGCATGTGCTCATTGAATGGAGTGAGCAAGACGACAACGCGATTCTTGCGTTGCCGGAGAATCTCGATGGCGCGGCGAAACGAGAGCCATTGAAGCGATGAGTCCAGCGCAACCCACGGGAAGTCCTGCGGGGTGATTCCCTGCTTGGTCCATGGCTCAGGTTTGTGCCGGAGTCTATTGCCGGATGGCGGAACCTTCATCGTTATCGCCCGGAGCGGGTTTTCGTACGGATGTTCGAGCGTCCATTCGGGAATCGACGAGCGATTGAAATATGCCTGCTGCAAATGATGCGTCCACGAATTGAACGCGCTGTTTCGGTCAACGACATTGCCGAGCCGTGTCGCAACGTCGGCTTTGTAGCACGGAATTTGCGGGAAGAATTGCGGCACTAGCGCGGGATGATTGAAATCGAATTCCTTCGTTTCCTGCAAATCGCGTTGCGGCGAGGAGAGCCAAAGCAGATTGAGTTCGAGTAGAACAGTCTTTCCGCGAATGCCGGACGCGTAATGTTCAAGAAGGCCCGCGAGCGCCGCCGGGTGAGCGCCATCGAGTCCGAGATTCGCGAATCGTTCGTGACCGGCGCGCTCGTTCAGATAATGCGTCAGCGTCTGATCGCGTTTGACGTATTGGCCCCAGACGACGGAATCGCCGACAATCAGCGTGTCGCATTTCGCGACAGCCTCGCGCGTCAGCCGGTCATAGAGCCAGTAGTCGTTGCTCAGCTCGAACGGAATCCGGTAATCCGCGTCGAAATGTATTTTTTCGAAATACGGCCAGATCACAGGCAATGCGAAAGTGAAGACGACAACGAACGCCGCAAGACCGAACCATTGTCTTGCGGAAAGCTGCATCGTGTTCGACGCATCGTGCGCGCGGATTCCGCGCGTTGTTTCCGGCCGTCCCTTGTCGAATGTTCGTTGTTCCTGCATGGCTAGAATTGGAAATAGATGAACGCCTGGGTTCCTCGCTGGGCGATGATCGCGATGTACAAAACCATCGCGGCGGCCAGGCCGAAGCGAACCGGCGCGAGCGCGAGAACGTTTCGCACGCGCGATTCGTCGGCGAAAACGAGCTGATAAATCCAGACCGCGAGAATCATCGCGGCCATCAACAACGGAAATTGCGGGTTCGTCCAGCCGGCGCTGAAAATGCGCGTCGCGACGGTCCACGCATCATCGAGCGATTGCGAACGGAAGAAAATCCATGCGAACGAAACGAAAACGAAGACGCCGATTTGTTTCGCAAGCTTCGGAACGCGGTCGCGATAGAATTTTGTCTCTTCAAGTTCGCGCGTGACGACGCGGCCGATGGCGTGCAGCGCGCCCCAGATGATGAACGTCCACGCTGCGCCGTGCCACACGCCGGAAATCACCATCGTCAACAACATGTTTCGATACGTTTTCCATTTTCCGTTCCGGTTTCCGCCGAGCGGGAAATAGACATAGTCCTTGAACCACGTCGAAAGGCTGATGTGCCAGCGCGCCCAGAAATCGCCGAGTCCGGTCGCGGTGTACGGATTGTTGAAATTCAGCATCAGCCGGAAACCCATCATCATCGCGATGCCGCGCGCCATGTCGGTGTAGCCGCTGAAATCGAAATAGATCTGCCAGCCAAATGCGATGGTCGCGAGAATCAGCGCGGGCGAGCCGGCGTTGCCGGGCGAGCCGTAAATCTTGTCCACATACATCGCGAGATAATCGGCCAGCGCGACTTTTTTGAAGTAGCCGACGAGGAAATGCGAAAGCCCCTCGGTGATGTCCTGCCGCGTGATTTTCGGACGGCCCTGTAATTGCGGCAGCAGATTTCGCGCGCGCTCGATCGGTCCCGCGACGAGCTGCGGGAAGAAGGAAACGAAGCACAGGAAGCGGACAAAGCTGCGCTCGGTTTCGACCGTGCCGCGATAGGCGTCAATTGTGTAGCTCATGGATTGAAACGTGTGGAACGAAATCCCGATGGGCAGCAGCACATGCGCGAACAGGCTGCTGTCCGACATGCCGAGCGCGTGCAGCATCGCGTTCGGATACGCGACCGGATCGGGCAGATGGAACGTCGCGCCGAGATGCGCAAGCAGCGCGTTGAGATTGTCGGTGATGAAATACGAATATTTGAAAAATCCGAGAAACCCGAAATTGCTGACGAGGCTCGTGACCAGCCAGATCTTTTTTGTGCGATGGCTGCGGCTGCGCTCCATCAGCAGCACCATCCAGTAATCAATCGCCGACGTTCCGAAAAGCAGCAGCAGGTAATACGGATTCCACCAGCCGTAAAAAAAGTACGAGGCCAGCATCAGCCACAGATTCATCGCCGCGTTGTTTTTTCGCAGCGGCAGGTAAACCGCGTAAACGACGGCAAAGAAAATGAAGAAGACCCAGGTGTGGAAAAGCATGGCTAGACCCCATACCGGGCGGAATCTCCAATGATTGGAAAAGAGCGCGGCCGCAATTTCCAATCATTGGAAGTTTCGCAGTTCCAGTTTTCCAACCATTTGAAATTTACAGGCGTGGCGCGCGGTGCCAGCAGCAGAACGGTGAGGAGCGAGCGAGCGGGTTTCACAGCGACTCATTTCAAAGAATCAACGGCCTCGCGCATCGCGATGAGAACTTTCTCAACCGCGACGAACGGATCGTAGTCTTTGCGACCCATCGCGAGCGTCTCGATGGGCAGGAAACCGCGATAGCCGCCGTCGTGGATGATCTTCGCGAGTTTCTTGAAGTCAGTGGGCGGTGATTTCAGCGAACTGCCGAGTGTTTCTTTGATCTGCCAGTTCACAGCGTGCGGCACCATCATCGCAATGTCGGCATACGGGTCGTCGGTGAAATATTTACCGGTGTCAACGAGCGGGCCGCACCACGGGTGATCAACGCGCTTGAGCAGGCTGAGATGTTCCGGGCCGGTGCTGAGGAAATCGCCGTGATTCTGCACGGCGACGATCACGCCAAACTTCTCGCCATGTTCGGCGCACGCGCGCAGGGAGTCGGCCATCCACTTCTCCACATCCTCGCGCTGCGCGTTGCCGGAGGCTGTTTGCCAATCTTTGATCGGTTGTTGAGGACCGGCGAAAACTCGGATCACCGGCGCGCCGAGACGGGCGGCGGCCTCGATCCATTCTTTGGTCAGTTGCACGCCCGCATCGCGCACGGTTTTATCGGCGACGGCGAAGTCGTTGCGCACGCCGGTTCCGCTGATGACGATGCCGCGGTCGAGCGTGTAACGCTTCATGCGGTTCACATAGCTGTCCGCAGGCACCTTCGGGTAGCCGGGGAAGAAATAGCCGGTGAGATCCACGGCCTCGATGTCGTGCTTCGCGCAGAAGTCGCACACGCCGAAGAGATCAATGCCTGTGCTCGCGTCGGCGATGTTATCGTTGAGCATTTCGAGGAAGGAATACGCGTTGAGCGTCGGCTTGAGCATCGGCCCGCCGGCACGCTTGACCGGTGTCTGCGCGTAAGACGATGTGGCGGCGGCGAGTGGCGTCAGCGCCGCGAGGCGGATGAAGTTGCGGCGGGTGACTGCATTTGCGGATGCGTTCATGTTGGTCTCCTATTTTTCAAATCGAACATTCGCGGCATTTTGAATCCGAAGATTTGCCGCATCTGGCGAGTCCAATATTTTGCCTTGAAATGTGAGGTTCTCGAAAACGACATCGCTCACATCATTGTGCGGGCTGAATCCCACAATATCAGAACCCGGCAGCCGTTCGCCGCCGATTTTGATGTCCTTGAACAATACATTCCGAACTGTGCCACGCGCGCTGGAGCGTTTCTCGCGCAGCACCTGCTGCCACGCGTCGCCTTTCGGTTCTTTGCGCGCCGGATTATTTCGGAAATATTCGAACGGACAATCGGCGCTGTATTCGGAAAAGGCCACCTTCACCGCCAGGAGTTTGTCGCAGCCGTCCTCCACGTGAATGTTTTCGAAGCGAACATTTTCAACCGAACCGAGGTCATGATTATCAATGCTCATGGCCCATCCCTTTTCTTTCTTGATGATATCGCAGTCCCGGAACACAACGTTGCGCACAACGGGCGCGCTGACTGCAAATCCCACAGTAAGCGCGTGGCCCGCGTCTGAACTCCAGAACGTGGATTTCGTCACCAGCACGTCTTCGGTGTTGAAGCTGTCGGGATTGTCACCGGTGTTTTTTCCTTCGTTTTCAAAATGACTGTGCGCTTTCACGGCGATGCAATCGTCCTTGGTGCGAAAGAAGCAATTCTCAACCGTCACATGACGTGAACTGTCGGGATCGAATCCGTCGTCGTTGTCCCTCCAGCTTACGACTTTGACATTGTACAGGCGGATGTTCTCCGAAAGACGTGGCACGATGGACCAGCCATGGCTGCCGAGCACGATGGGACCGTTGATTTCCACGTTCCTGCAATCAGTCATCGTCACCAGTTCGGTCTGCTTGCTGCGCGTCGAGGCATCGAGGATACCCGGCCCCAGAATCCTGATACCGGAGACATGGTTCGCGCGAATCATTCCACGAACCACCGCGCCGCCGGCGAGATAAAGTGTTTCGTTATCCTTCAATTCAATCTTGCCGACGTCATGAATCCGGCCTCCTTCAAAATAGTGAACACCCGGATCGTCCTGCCGGGGCGCGCTCACGTCGGGCGCGTTGGCAAACAGAAACAGCGGACGCCGAAGATCGTCATCAACCTCAATCGCGAGATGGCACGGGCGGCTTATGCGAAACCGCAGTTTGTTCTCATCCACCGTCGCTTTAATTCCCAACGCCAATGGCCGAATGACCACGTTCTTGATCTGATGCTGAACATCCACGACGACTTCCGCCTCACCGGTGAAAGCGAATGTTGCCATCGAAAACGCCGGGCTTTTGAGGACGAAGATGTCTTTGTTGTCCACTCTCACGCGGTAATCCGGCGAAGCATCCAACCCAATCGGCGAGGGATAAGCCGTGACCTCGCCGCGGACAAAAGCAGCCCCGCCAAAGATGGCGGACGTGCCGAAAAACAGCAGCAAGTAATGGGGCCTCCTCCAGCCGTAAAAAAAGTACGAGGCGATCACCAGCCAAAGATTCATCGCCGCGTTGTTCTTTCGCAGCGGCAGATAGACCGCGTACACGACGGCGAAGAAAATGAAAAAGACCCAGGTGTGGAACAGCATTTCTTAGCTACTTCAGAAAAAACTCGAAATCCGAAACAAATTCGAACTATCCAATCATTGGAAAATCCGTCAATGAAACAAATGGCCGCGATTGACCGGCTGATATCATTTCTTGACCTGCTCATCGCCTCGGGTGGAGTGCGCACTCCGTTGCTCGCTTATTCTTGGATCGCGGAAGCGATGCTGCGAGCTTCCGCCAAAGTGTCCGCTTCGCCGACGCACGGCTGCGCATCCGTCAAAAAATTCTCGAAGTGCTTCGTTGACGGCTCGCAATCCGACAACGAAGACCGATGGCATTTCGTTGAGCGCACATCAGCCGTCAAAGATTGGGGATGCTGCTTCGTCGAGCGGTCATCATCCGTCGAATCCACCTCGCGATGCTTCTTTAACGGATCATCACTTCTCAACGACGGAACACAGCCAGTCGTCGAGCACTCACGATCCGTCAACGAGTCATGAAGATAGTTCATCGAGTAACCGCGACAGCTCAACGAAGTATCGCGATGCCTCGACAAAACCTCGCGTGTCGTCGTCCACAGCTCACGAGCCATCAAAGAAACCTCGCGAGGTTTCTTCCAAGTGTCGCGACGTTTCTTTGATGAAAATCGGGGGAAACCCGATGTACTGAGGTTTTACGTCGAATATGCTCGAAATCGGGTACCCGTCACGTTGACGGGCCCGTTTTCGAAGTGTTTGAGGAGAAAATTGATCATGGCAAGAGCAAAACGCTCATCGCAGTCCGCGCAAAACGCGCAGACGCGCGCAGACGCCATTGCGGGGATCGACCCAAATCTCGATCTCGGCAACGGCCTCACGGTGCCGGCCTTTCAGGCCAGCATCAATGCCATCACCGATCCGAAAACCGGATCGCTGACGGCATACAACTCGGAGCTGTCCAAACTGGACGGCATGCAGGACACCCTGGAAGCTCAGGAATCCGCGCT
>CAIVKH010000278.1 GCA_903906425.1 uncultured bacterium | reverse complement strand
CAGCGACGGACACGCTCATGCTTGTGGACGCTGGGGGCGTGCAGGGAGAATTCATTTCAGACGCTAAAATAATGACCAGAAAGGTGGCCCGCAGCTGAAGCTGCGGGCCACCTTCCTTTTCGTTTAGATATCAGGAAGCCGCGAGGAAATAGAGCACAACCATCTGGTCTTTGCTGGTTACATAGAAAGATGGCCGATGCGTTTCTGATGCTGTCCGCAGGAAGCGATCAGTATCTCCCGCCGATCGCCCGACAATGACGCGCGCGGGGCCAACGAGGTCAAGCAAGAATACTGCGATGCAATACTTCCAAATTACGCCAGAGCCATATTGATTTGAATTAATCGAGAATGAGGTTCTCCGAACCGGCTTTGCGCGTGAGATCCAGCCAGTGATCCGACTCGGACGTTTCCTGTATCGTGAAAATCATCGCGTTGTTAACATCGCGAAATGCCTCCCGGCCTTTCGACTCCACCCCGTGTCTCCATAACGGCCAACGAGACGAAAATTTCGACTCTCCATGCGATGGAACTTCGGTTTCTGCCGTGTCTGTTTCCTTCGCTTTTCATGTTCGATATGAACCCCAAATTCATCATGGTACGCGCACTCCGCACAGCATGATGCTCGCACTGGAAACTTGCCGCGGGCTGACGCGGCAATTACAGTCTGCGAGTGAATATTTCCGGACGCGAATTCAGCAGCACCACATGTGTCACTACCGTGGTGCTCGGTTCTCGGGCTACCGCGCAGGAGTCGCAGAAATTGCCGTCGCTCCGCGCGAACGTCCGCGGATCGAACCTCCACTGTCTGTGTTGCGACAACAACATGCTCGTCGACCTGACGAACTGCTTCGCGCTCGTGAACGAAATCAATTATGCGGGCAACTCGCTGACAGTGGATGACACGATCCGCGTGGGCGTGATCAATCTCAGCGATGGTAACAACTGGATCGAACTTGATTCGACGCCCGTGAAACTGGCAGCAGGATTACTGACTCCAGAGGCTCTCTGGTTTCGTGAGCGAAGTCGCATAGAACGACCACGAGGGCGACCAATTTGTCTGCCACATCCTCGACGCGAAAGGCGGGAAGAAGCGCACGCTGCCGCACCCGTTCTTTTGACTCGACCCCGACAACCGATGGTCGGTCGTGCCGATTTCCGCCGGTTCAACCACACGCGGTCAGACTGCGCCCTCAACCGGTATCACCGATTCGAACAGGTGAGGACTTCTCCAATCAATAGAAGCGGTTGCGGCAAATTTTCGGAGCATCGTTTCGCCGATTTGGTGTATTCTACATACCCAAAATGACTTGATCGGTGTTGTGTGACGAAAGCGTATATGCGTGTGCGACATTTATTAGTGGGGACTGCCGTGTGTTTAACGGCGCATTTAAGCCACGGCGTGACGTATTTCGTCAACGATGCCAGCACAAACGGCGATGTGTATTGTTCCGCAACAGGTATCGATGCCACCGGCTATGGAACAAACGCAGCGACTCCGATGCGATCGCTGACCAATCTGTTGGCAACTTACACAATCGCACCGGGCGACACGGTATTCATTGATACCGGCATCTACTCAAACTACACGGTCTTTCTAACAGCCGCAGATGCAGGTTCAGGTGGCACGAATGTGACATTTCAAGGCAGCACAAATCTGACCGGCGGTGGAACGGTCTTCAGCCCGTCAAATGCGTCCGCGGATGCTTTTAATTTATCGTCCGGCGTGACTAATGCCGTGTTCCGAAATCTCATCGTTCGCGGTTCACGCTACGGCTTCTATCTTCAGGGTGCAGGCATCAGCTTCGACAGTATGCTGCTGATTTCAAATTCTACGGCTTTTTACGGATTCGGCGCTGATGTTTCTATGCGCCATTGCATCGCCGCGGGCAATTCCGTGGTACTCCAAGTTCCGTATCCCGGACTAGGACGCT
>CAIVKH010000277.1 GCA_903906425.1 uncultured bacterium | reverse complement strand
CTTCATCAGCCACAAATCCGAAGATGCCATTCCCCCACCCTTGCGCCCGATGTTGCGCGACATGATTTCGCTTTCTGAAAAACTTCGCGCGCGTCGCATGCAAAACGGCGCGCTCGATCTCGCAATGCCTGAAGTCAAAATCGAACTCGACAAACTTGGCCGCGCGACCGGTATTCATCGCCGCGGCGCAAACGAGGCTTATCACGTGGTCGAGGAATTCATGCTCGTCGCCAACGTCTGCGTCGCGAAATTGCTCTCATCGCGCGGTGTCCCGACGCTCTACCGCATCCACGAAGCCCCGTCGGACGAACAGTGGGAAAAAATGGCGATCGATCTGGGATCGCTTGGCGTTCACAAAAAACCGCACACGCACACTGACCTCAACGATGTCGTTCGCCCGGTCGCCGGGACACCGCTCGAATATCCTGTCAACCTTGCCGTCCTGAAAAATCTGAAGCGCGCGATGTATTCGGAAAAAATCGATATCCACTTCGGCCTCGCATTCGAAAGCTACGTCCATTTCACATCACCGATCCGCCGCTACGCCGACCTCGTCGTCCATCGCGGACTCTGCGCGCTTGAAAGCAAGCAACCGCCCCCCTACTCCACCGACGATTGCGCGAACATCGCGGCTCACGTCAGCGATACGGAGCGCACCGCCGCCGAAGCCGAGACCGAAAGCCTCGATGTCAAGCGCATCGAATATTACGCCAACAAACTCGCCGGCGGGAACGTCGGTCCGCATCGCGCCCTCGTCACCGGGTTCGTTTCTCGAGGCCTCATTCTCGAGACCATCGAAACGCTGCAACGAGGACTGCTCGCCTACGCATCGTTCAGCGATGATTTCTACGAGTTCGATCCGAAGCGCGGCTGTGCCCACGGCCGCCACCACAAGAAGCAATGGAAGCTCGGCGATGAAGTCAGCGTCATGCTCGCCCGTGTCGATACGGTCAAGCGCCTGATTGATTTTGCTCCCGCCGCTGGCGGCGAATCAAAGAAACGTGGTCAGGGGAAGACTCAGTCACCAGTGTCGGTCAAACAAGGCGCGAGGGTTGAATGGCGGCCCGGACAGAAACCTTCGCGACGGTCAAAAAGACACCAGGGTCGCCGGGAGACGCAGCGGTGAATTACACAATCATTAAAGGAATATTTCACGTCGCGGGTTACTCTCCGGACGGGGATTCAATCAGGTTCGAAGCGGATAATCCGGCATTGTGGGACCAGTTCAACTGGAGCACCGACAAAAGTCGGAAGGCACTGCGGAAGCAACTCCGGTTTGAAGGAATTGATGCGCTGGAGACGCATTACGAGGAATCGCACCAACCCCGCGCTTTCGGGCTGGCCGCATTGGAAATAATGCTCGGCATGTTGGGCATCACCGGCATCAAATACAATCTGGCGGTCACGAACATCACGGAAGCCAAGGACCAGACGCGTGGATGCCTGGCAGTTTTGGGGCTCGATCGCTTCGACCGTCCAATCTCGCTGGTTTTTGCAGGCAACGTCCCGCCGGCCGACGGCGCATCGATTCCGTTTTCTGCCCCGCTCATGAAGAAATGCGTGAACCTGCAGCTTCTGAAAATGGGCCTCGCCTATCCGACGCTCTACGACACAACGCCGGCCGACCTATCCGCGCTTTTCGCCAACGAGAGCAAAAAGGCGCGGAAAAGCAAAACGGGTCTTTGGGCGCTGGACAGGACGAAGGATTTTCAATTCCTCAATACCGCCACCATCGTCAACGATGTCGTCATCCTTCCGAAACTGTTCCGCCGGCTGACGACCTTTCTGCTCAACGCCAGCGATTTCTCCGAACTCGGCGACTATCTGAAAAAGGGCGGCGATACGATCATCATGAGGACGACGGGCGAAAAGACCAGTCTTGCCAAGCTCGTTCAGATCAGCGACCGGCGGATTCAACTCCCGATTGATCCGGAAGAACTCCTTTTCGAAGGCTGAGTCCGGAGCGGCGGCCTACTCGAATCGCAGCGCGGTCACCGGATCGAGCTTTGCGGCGCGCAGCGCGGGAGCTAGGCCGAAGACCAGGCCGACGGTCCACGATACCAGCACGGAGATGGCCACTGCGGAGGGTGTGATGACGCCTTCCCATCCGATGAATTTCGAAGCGATCGGCACCGTGATGATGCCGCAGAGGCAGCCAAGAATTCCGCCGAGCGTGGAAAGCGTCACCGTCTCGGCAAGGAACTGCCACATGATGTCCTGTTGCGTCGCGCCGAGTGCGCGGCGCACGCCGATCTCGGGAATGCGCTCGGTGACGGCGGCGAGCATGATGTTCATGATGCCGATGCCGCCGACAATCAGCGAGATCGCGGCGATGGCGATGAGCACAAGATTCAAGATCCGCTGCGTGCGCTGGCGCGCCTGTAGAATTTCCAGCGGGACGGTGACCTTGAAATCGCCCATCTCGTGATTCATGTCGAGCGTGCGCTGGATCGTCGCGGCGATGGCCGGAATATCCTCCTCCTCATCCGTGCGCACGATGACCTGCCCGACTTCCTGCCGCGTGAACTCGACGCTGCCGGCCTCGCGTTTCAGCGTGTTCAGGCCGAAGAGTCCGCGCGATGACGATATGGGAATGAACATCATCGGCGCCGACTGGTGCGACGCGATCTTCACGACGCCGACGACATCGAAATAGCTCCGCCCGACGCGAAGGCGCGGGCGCGCGTCGCGGACGGTCGGGCGCGCATAGTCGGCGAGCTGGCTGGTGACGACGCAGACGTTGTTCATCTCCTCGTTGTCAATCGGGGTGAGCAATCGCCCGCTCAAAAGTTTCGTGTCGAAAAATTCGAAATAGTCCGGCGCGATGCCCATCACGCGCGCCTCGACGCGGCGACCGAACTGAAAAACGTCGTACTTGATGACCTGTGCCAGCGTGATGCGCGAGCTGCCGCACGCGGACATGATCTGCGACACGTCGCGGTCGAGCAGGCCATATTGCAATTGCACGATGCCGCGGCGCTTGCCGGCGGCCCGCTGATCATTGCGGTTGTACTGCGGTTGTACGGAATCAACGATGATGTTGCGCAGGCCCAGCCCCGCGATGTCGCGCAGCACCGTTCGCTGCGCGCCCTCGCCGATGCCCTGCATCGTGATGACCGCGGCCACGCCGAAAAAAACTCCGAGCAGCGTCAAGATCGAACGCAGCTTGTGCCGCAGGAGACCGCGCAGGCCGTTTTGCGCCAGTTCGCGGAAATAGAAAAAATGCGGCGCGTTCACGGAATGACTCCCGGCCGGCGATCAACGCACGAGTTCCAATGATTGGAAATTTCGGCGGCGCATTTTTCCAATGATTGGAAATTCATTTTGCGTCCTCGCTGACAAGGCCGTCGGCGATGTGGATCCGGCGTTGAAAGCGGGCCGCGACGCTCATGTCGTGCGTGATGACGAGCAGCGTTTTTCCGGTCGATTGAAGTTCATCAAACAGGGCCAGGATTTCCACGCCGGTTTTCTGGTCGAGATTTCCGGTCGGCTCGTCGGCCAGCAGAAGTTCCGCGTCCGTGATGAGTGCGCGGGCGACGGCGGTGCGCTGGCATTCGCCGCCGGACAGCTGGTTGGCGCGATGATGCAGCCGGTGCGACAGGCGGACCTGCGCGAGTTTTTCCTCGGCGCGTCGGCGGCGCTCCGTCGGCGGCACTCGCTGATAGAAAAGCGGGAGCTCGACGTTTTCGACGACCGACAAATGCGGAATCAGGTGAAACGACTGAAAGACAAAACCGATCCGACGTCCGCGCAGGTGCGAAAGCGCCGCATCATTCAGCGTTGCCGTGTCGATCCCTTCGAAAAAGAACTTTCCGGCCGATGGCCGGTCGAGCAGACCGAGGATGTTCAGCATCGTGGATTTTCCGGAGCCGGACGGGCCGATGATGCACGCCGCCTCACCGCGTTTGACATGGAGCGAAACGTTGCGCAGCACGGTGACGCCGCCGCCGGTCACATAGGTGCGCGAGACTTTCTCGAGGCGGATCACGACTTCCTTTCCTCCGGCTCGCCCGGTTTTTTCGCGCCCGGCTTGTTGAGATAAACAGACTGACCTTTCTTCAAGCCGCCCAGAATTTCGACCGACGTGATTGAAGATCTGCCAACCTTCACCGGTGTGCGCGTCGGCCCCAACGCGGAATCAACGTAGGCGACGAACTCGCCGCCTTCGTTGAACACGGCCTGAATCGGGACTTTCAGAACTTTCGGCAGCGTCTCAATCAGGATTTCGACATCGCACGAAAATCCGGGCCGCAAATCCACTGTCTGGTCTAGCGCGATGTTCACCTTGAATTGTTTCACCGCGGCTTCAAGAAATCCGCCGGGATTTGCGATCTCCGCGACGCGCTCGACCTTTCCTTTATATATCCTGTTCGCGACGGCCTCCATGTTCACCGTCGCACGCTGGCCAACCTTCACCTTGGGAATGTCCGCCTCCGGCACATCCACGACGGCCTGAAGTGCACTCAGGTCGGGAATCGTCATCAACGCCTCGCCGGGCATCAGCGTCATGCCGACCTGGATTTCCGCGCGCCGCCACGAGGCATCCGCATCGCCGTAGGTGACGATGCCATCGCTCGGCGATTTCACGTTGTAGGCCAGCAGGTCCTCGCGCAACTGGCCGAGATCGTTCGTCGCTTTTTGCAAGATGGCTTTCGACTGCTCCATCGCCTGGAATTTCGTCTGCAACTGCACATCATTCTTCTTCTTCGTTTTTTCGAGATCGGAATACGCCTTCATCTTCACATTGCGAGCCTCCGCCTCTTTCAGCGGAAGCGTGTAAAGTTTCAGATTCTTCAATTCCTCGACGGATGTCTCCCTGTTCACTTTGGCTGTTTCAAGCTTGATGCGCTCTTCCTCGAGCTGGTCTTCGGTGATGAAGCCCTGCTTCAGGATTTGCTCCGACTCGACGAATTTCTTCGTGCTGCGGTCATACTCGCTGGCCGCTGTGGCGACCTTGAGATCGGCGGTCTTGATCTGCATCGGCATGTTGCCTTCCATAAATTCGCGCAGTGTCAAATCCGCCGACTGCACCGCCTGAACCGCGGTCGTCATGGCTGTCGCGTTGTCGAGAATCTGGATTTCATGGTCGGTTTTCGCGCCAAGCAGCTTCGCGTCGGCATCGGAAACCTTCAGTTCCGCATCGAGGATTCTTCGATCCATATCGTCGGTGCTGAGTTGCGCCACCGTCTGGCCGTTCGTGACGTGTGAGCCTTCGGGAACAAGAAACGCGACGTTCTCGCCGCGCTTGATTCCCGGAATCACCTTGCTCGAAGTCTTCGAACGGATCTCGCCCGACGCCCGCACGGAAATAAGCAGCGGGCCTTCTTCCACCTTCGCCTTCAGCGCGACAGGCTGGCCATCGTCGGTTGGCCGCCGGCCGCGAATGCCAAGGTAAACGGTGATCGCGAGAACGATGATCACGATGATGATGATTTTCTTCTTCACGTTCGTCCCCATTTCATGGTGTCAACTCGATCAACTCTCCGTCCGGCCCGACATCCAGCAGGCCGATGTTTCGCAGCAATTTCAGGCGCTGAACCTCATAATCCAGCAGCGCGGTCACGTAACCGTTTCGCGCGTTCAGCAACTCAGTCTGCGCCTCGACGACATCGCGGTTGGACAGCTCGCCTTCCTTGAAGAGGAAACTCGCGTTGTCCGCGCGGCGTTCTGCGATCTCCTTGTTCTTCCTCTGGATTTCCACCGAATTTGCAAGCGAGCGCAACTGGCTGTAGCTGGCCGCAACTTCGAGTGCGACATTGGCCTGCTTTTGCTGCCAGGCTCTCTGCGCACCTTCGAGTTTGATCGCCGCAAGCCTGACCGCATCGCGCCGCCCGCGCCGGTCAAATGGGATTTCTGCGGTGATGCCCGCCGATGCGGTCGTTTTGCGGTCCATATGGCCGATGTCGTCGCTGTCGCCGTTCACGTCGCCTTTGCCGAACAGATCAACCTGTGGCCCGTACAGATTTTTCGCGACGCGCAACTCGCGCTCGCCATCGGTGATCTTGTCACGCACCGTCATCACATCGGGCCGACGTGCCAGCGCCAGATCGATCGCGCGCTTCTGATCTTCGATCACGGGATGCAAAGACGGAATCGCCTCGTCCACGCGGGCGGGCTGCGATTCTGGCAGGCCCAATTCGACGAGAAATTGCGCCTTCTGAATTTCGTATGTCGCATTTGCCGTGGACAACTGGTTCGTCGCCGACATCTCCTGCTGCTGCGCGCGCATAACATCTATCGCCGGCGCGCGCCGCACGGAGAAGAACGCCTCCGACCGCGCTCGTAGATAGGCGAATTGATTCAGCGTGAGGGTGAGATTTGAAACGATCGACTTCTCTTGGACAAGGTCGAAAAAGTCGCGGACGATCCCGATGGCGTAGTCCTGGCGCTCCAGCGCAAACGCCCGCAGAGAGTAGATGTAATCCCGTTCCGCCTGGATCAGCGGCGCATGGCTCGCCTCATAACCCGCGCCCGCCAGCAACGGCTGAACAATCTCGGCGCCGATTGATTTTGCATATTTCACGCTGTTGGACCCGGTCGTGCCGGTCGCCGAAATCGCCGGCGTGAACTTCACCGTCGCGCCCGTCGGCAGCACACGCTTCGCGCCCAGCGTGAGCGCTTCCGTCTGGCTGGTCCTGTCCGACTTGTCGCGGTTGAAGACATATTCCGCCGTTCCCGAGTACACCATTTCGAATTCTCGCCGGGCCGCGAAAAGCGTGAGCGCATCGGCATAAAGCCGGTCTCGCTTGTCCTGCAATTCGCGGCTGTAGCGCGCTGCAAGCTGCAACGCCGAATCGCGGTTGAGCGAGAGCAGTGAATTCGTGACGGTTGCCGGAGGAGTCTGAAGCGCATCCCCCGCCGCGTGCGCCGTGTTCGACGTGATCGTCGGTTCGCGCGCCGTCGCCCGTGCAATCTCGCGATAAACGTCGCGATCCACGCGCTCCGTCGAGACGCAGCCCGCCGCCAGCAGCAGCGCAAGCACGGCACAAACGCGGAACGATCTGTTGATTGATGCAAACATCCGCCAGCGTATTTTCCAATCATTGGAAATTCTCGCGCCGGATTTTTCCAATCATTGGAAATCGCGAGCGTGATGCAGTCAGAATCGGCATCCGGCCGCCCAGACTCAACCTCGCCACCGCACCTTTTCCGTGTATTCCGTGTATTCCGTGGTAAAGAATCCGCCGCATGAACACGCTCTATCTTCTCGACGGCATGTCACTGGTATATCGCGCCCACTTCGCGCTGATGCGCTCGCCGATCTTCAACGCCAAAGGCCAGAACACATCCGCGCTGTTCGGCTTCGTCAACGTCATGCTCGACATTTTGAAAACGCGACAGCCTACGCACTGGGCCGTCGCATTCGACACGCGCGAGCCAACCGAGCGGCACAAGATTTTTCCCGACTACAAAGCCCATCGCGATGAAATCCCCGAAGACATCGCCTTCGCGCTGCCGCACATTGACCGCCTCGCCGCCGCGATGCGAATTCCCGTTTTGAAATGCCCCGGCTTCGAGGCCGACGACATCATCGGCACGCTCACGCGCAAGGCCGAGCCTGCCGGCTTCACAACATTCATGGTCACGCCCGACAAGGATTTCGCTCAGCTCGTAACCGACAAGACCTTCATCTTCAAACCCGGTCGCAGCGGCGACGACGCCGAAATTCTAGGCCCGGCTGAAGTCTGCGCGACGTGGCTCGTGAACGATCCGATCAACGTCATTGATGTCCTCGCGCTCTGGGGTGACGCCTCCGACAACATCCCCGGCGTGGACGGCTTCGGCGAAAAAACGGCGAAGATGCTGATCCACGAATTTGGCACCGTCGAAAATCTCATCGCGAATGCGGACAAGCTGAAAGGCAAACAAAAAGACCGGATCATCGCCGGAAAAGATTCCGCGCTGCTTTCGAAGAAGCTGACGACGATCATTCTCGATGTGCCCGTGAACGTTGATTTCGACGCGCTCGCCGTTCAGCAATTCGACGAAGCCGCGCTAAAATCCCTCTTCGTCGAAT
>CAIVKH010000276.1 GCA_903906425.1 uncultured bacterium | reverse complement strand
TCTACAGATTCTGAGCGTCACCCTTTTCGAGAATCAGCCCATTTCACAGGCCTTTGCTCACCATCTCTGCCAATCTGAACCGGCCCCCCTTCAGAATCAGCTTTGTTTTCAGGAGTTTTACGCCGGACAGTAGTGGCGCGCCGGGAATTTCCAATGCTTGGAAGTTTGCGTGGCCGCGTTTTCCAATGATTGGAAATTGCGGTGTTTTTTCACCGTCCGCCGCCACGCTTCCCGGGAATTAAGGCGGGCCGGTTTCGGGCGTGAGTTGGGCGACCCCGGTTCCGCGGGCGGCCTACGGATCGTTTTCCCGGACATTGCTTATTTTGGCAGTGGCCTCCGCAACGTTTTTCCAGTCGTTGCTGATTTTGGCAGTGGCTTCCGTAACGTTGTTCCAGCCATTGCTGATTTTAGCAGTGGCCTCCGTAACGTTTATCCGGTAGTTGCTGATTTTGGTAGTGGCCTCCGTAACGTTATTTCGGGTGGTGGAGATTTTGGAAGTGCCCGGAATAAGACTCAGGGACGAAAAAGCCCGCCGGGAGGCGGGCCTTGTTTCGCGGCGAAGTGGCGGACGGGATCAGGTGATGTCCACTTTGACTTCTTCGGTTTTTTCTTCCTTCTTTTCCTCGACCTTGACAGGTGCGTAGGTGGGGAGGAAGCGGTAGTAAACCTGGAGGGTGAGGGCGGCGAGGCAGGTGGAATAGACGGGGCCTTGCTTAGTTTCGCCAGCCTCGGGGGAATCCCAGTGGCCGTCTTCGCACTGGTTCTTGGTGATGACGGGGGCAAACTTGGAGTTCCAGCTGTTCCAGGTGCCGCCGCCTGACTGGAATTTGGCCTGCGTGACGTAATACCAGGAGTACATGGGCCATTTGGTCGGGTTCTTCCAGTCGCATTCGTAGTCGGCCATGGCCTTGACGCCGAGCGCGACTTCCTTGTCTTTGGCGTGGCCGATCAACTGGAGGCAGAGGACGCCGACGCCGGTGAGGCCGTCGCTGCCCTTGCCGGCTTCGTTGTAGCCGAATTTGCCGGAGTCGGCGCCCTGCATGTTCTTGATGCCGGTGACGGATTTTTCGATGGCTTCGTGGAGGCTTTTCGTTTCGGCGCCATTGATGAAGGCGGCCTTGAGCGCCTGCACCTGCCACCCTGAAACGGACAGGTCGCGGCGTTCGGCCTTCTTGTAGTTATAGTCCCAGATGCCGCCGGGTTGCTGGCCGTTGACGATGAGGGCCGCGCCCTTTTCCATGCGTTCCTTGAGGTCGGGAATGCGGCACAGGCCGTACGCCTCGCTCATCGCATAGGTGGCGATGGCATGCTCGTAAACGCCGGGCTGGCCGCTGATGTTGCCCCACGAGCCGTCGGCGTTTTGATGGGCGCACATGTAGTCAATGGCCTTGCGTACAACGTGGCCGTAGAGTTTCGAGCCGGTGGTTTCGCCGTGCGCGAGGTAGGTGAGGATGGCCAGACCGGTCATGGCGACGGTGTCCGGGCCCCACGATCCGTCGGGATTCTGGTGATTCTTGAGCCATTCAAGCGCTTTGATGACGGAGGACTCCGTTGCGCGCCCGTGGCCGCCGCCATAACGGGCCAGCGCTCCGCCACGTCCGCCGGACGAACGTCCTTCGTAGAGGCCCCGCATGACCAGCGGGCTTGCGGCATCAGAGATGACATCGAAGCCCGCAGTGGCGTCGGCCGCGGTTCCGAATCCGACAGAACCGCCGAAACCGATGCCGGAACTTTCGCCGCCGGCGTTGGAGTTGTTGTCAACCGACGAGGTGCTGAGATCGTTGACATCCGGCGGCACGATCTTGTCGGGCACTTCTTGGACGTCCTCGACCTTGCGGATCTTTTTCGACTTCCTGCTTGATCTGCTCGACGTTCTGCATGGGTTTTATGTCCATGACATTCAGCGTGAATTCCGCCTGCGGTTGCTGCGTCACTGCGGTGGCCACCTTGAGCAGGACGATGAGCAACAGGATGTGGAATATGACGGAGCCGACCGGCCCCCAAATATGTTCCTTGATGACGCGGATTATTTTTTTTGTATCCATAATAATCGCCTCCGCCTATTGCGGCTTGCCTTCAACCATGTGAGTGCTGACAACCGAAAGATTCACCAGACCCGCTTTCGAACACATATCCAGCACCGCAATCAGCTTCCGGTGTTCTGCGCGTTGATCACACTGGATGAGCACCGTCTGCGTCTTGTCCGCAGCGGCCATCTTGAAAATGAACGGCTCCATGCTCGTAAACTCAACCGGCGTGTCGTTGACCAAGTAGCCTTCCAACGCGACGGTGATGCGCAGGACTTGCGGCGGAGTGGGCGGAGGCTTGCTGGCTTTCTGGGGTGCGGGACGGAAGACATCCAGATTGGTCAACACGTCCACCGGGTGCGTGGTGATGATGAAGAACGAAAGCAACTGAAAAGCGACGTCGATCATGGCGGTGAGGTTCAACTCGCCGGCCTTTGCGTCTGTTCTGCGTTTTTTGCGCGCCATGAAATGTGCCTAATTAGCTGTGTTCCCTGAGTGCCTGGAATTTGATGCGCCAGATGCCCGCCTCGGTGCAGGCATCCATCGCGTTCTTGACGAATTCGTGCCGGACATCGCCGTCGGCGCGGATTATGACAGACGGAGCGCCACCGCTGTCGGCCACGATTTTCTTCAAGATCGCGGTCATCGTGGCGCGCGTGAGCGGGGCCCATCCGGCGGTGAACGTCATCGTGCCATCTTTGAGCACGCTGATCGAAACCTCGGCGGGATCCTTCTTGACCACGGGTTTCCCATGCGGGGCCATGGCAAGCCGCACGCGGTCTTCAATGGCCTGACTCTGCAGGTTGGTTGTGCAGACGAAGAAAATGATCAACTGGAAGACCACGTCGATCATCGCCGTCAGATTACCGGTGAGATTTTCTTCTGATGGAGCTTGTCTCATGTCGTATTTTTCCGTGCCGAATCTGGACCCGGATTATTCTTCAACAACCTCGACATTGCGCAACGCCTTGATCAGGTCAAGCGTCATGGCTTCCATGGTGAGAATGATGCGCATGGCGCGATTTTTGAAGATATAGAAGAAGATCGTCGTGATGACAGCGACGGTCAGCCCGACGGCTGTCGCCCAAAGACCGTGGGAAATGTTGACGGCGAGCATGGCCTGCTGTGCCGCGCCGGCCTGCGTGGTGCCGAGGTTGAAGAACGCGTAGATCATACCTTGCACCGTTCCGATCAGTCCGAGCATCGGCGTCGTGTTCGAAATGACGCTCAGGTACGTGACTTTCTGCATCAGCTTTTCGCTCTCGAGGTCGGCCGCGACGCTAACGGAATCCTGGATGACTTCGAACCCTTCCTTCACATTCGAGAAACCTGCATTCAGGATGTTGGCCATCGGGCCGGGCGATTCCTCGCAGCGTTTCATCGCCTTGAGCACGTCGCCCTGTTCCATCGCCTCCCGGACGCCACTGACGAGCGCGTCGGGCGAGATTTTCTTGTCGCGAATGTTGATGGCGGAATCAACGATGAGTGCGACGGCAATAATCGAGCAACTGAACAGCAACAGCCAGATTAGCACGCCAAACCAGCCGGAACGAAAGACGATGTGAACGAAGCTCATGCTCGGCGGTGCAGCCGCCTTGGTAGCCTCGGGGTTGACCGACAACTGCCCTGCCGGCGCTGCCGCTGCCGGGGCTGCTGCCGCGGGAGCTGCGACTGCCGGAGCCGCCGCGGGAGCGGCTGCGTCCTGGGCGTGCGCGAAAATTGTGAATCCAAAACCGACTGCCGCTGCGATGGCGGCTGCTGCAATCCAACGTTTCATTGACCAACCGAACATGACTTTCTCCTTCATCTAAATCTTTGTTTCCTGCACTGAACTCAAATATGCCCCGCCGCTTCTCTGGCGTAGGGGCTGTCTCTATAGCCATCAACAACCTGCTTGTACAGCATCTTGGCGCGGGGATCGCGTTTCAAGTCGAGCACCTTCGCCGCGCGGTACAAACCTTCGGGCACGGCATCGCCGCCGTCCCGCGAAAAGAAATAGGCCGTGCGCATGTAATCCAGCAGCGCGGCATCGAGCTGGCCCTGCTGCTCGCGCATCTGACCGCGCAGATTTTGCGCCTTCGCGGCGGCGGGTCGCGGCGCATCCTTGATGATGTCGTCGAGCACGCCGGAAAGTTTCGTGTTCTGCTTTGCAGCGAGCAACGCGTTGGCATATTCGACGGCCACCTGCGGATCTTTGCGGATTTCCTCGCCATAGATTTTCGCGATCTTGTCGAACTGCGCCACCGCATCCGGCGCCTTGCCAAGCTGGATGAGGCAGCGCGCGATGACGTAGCGCGCCTGCTTGTCAACTTCGAGGCCCTGCTTGTCGTCGGCAACTTTTTCAAGCGCGTCAATGGCGGCCTGCCATTGCTTGTCATTCGCGGCTTTCACACCGACAGCAAATTCGGGCGGCGGCGGGTCGCAGACGGCGGACTTGTAGGAACCTTTCGCGAACTCCTGTACTGCAGAGCCGCCATCGGCCCGCGAGACTTTGATGACAACCGTTCCGTCGAGCTTGCGCCGCTGGATTTGCCCTTCGAGACGCGTGTCGTTGTTCAAAATCACGTAATCCGCCGAGGCGGTCCAGACGCCAACGAACAGCATCGCTGCGGCCGTCAGCCCCCAATTGCATTTTGTCCGCGTCATGTTCTGTCTCCTGCTCTCACTACGAATCTCGAACGTTACATCTTTCTTTTTTCCAATGATTGGAAATTTCCGAACGCGGATTTTCCAATCATTGGAACTCACAAATCATTTTGTCTTGGCGCCAGCGGGCGGGGCGGCGGGCGGCGTTGTGGCCGGTCCGCTCGCGGCCTTGCTCACCGCTTCGCTCTTCGCCTTGCGAACCCTTTCGAGATTCGCGCCCTTCGGGAAAAGAATTTCGTACTGGTCGCACATGGGAATCACGTCGTCGTACTTGCCGATTTCATTTCCAAGGCGGACGCCGTCGAGCAGGATTTTCCCGAGCCACGAGAGGATTTCCGGCCGCGTTTCGTGGCCGATGGCGGCGAGTTCGACATTACGCACGCACGATCCGAACGCCTCGCTCTTCTTGCCCTGCTTTTCCTGCAACTGTTCAATCTCGTACTGAGCTTCCATTTTTTGCGCCGGCGTCGAACTGGGCTGGTTCATGAGTTCGCCGAGCGCCGCCATCGCATCGTCAAATTTGCCAAGCTCGCGATAGCAGGCCGAGAGAATGAGCTTCGCGTCGAAGAAATACGGCGTGCGCTCATACTTCGCCACCAGCTTGTCCAGCGCGTCCGCGGCTTCCTTGAACTTCTTGTTTTCAAACTGCGCCTTGCCGAGGCCGAACAGCGCGGGCTGCAAAATATTTCCATCCGTCGTCGAGCTGGCCGCGACCTTTGCGAAGGCCTGTGCCGCCTCCGAATAAAGCGATTTGTCCAAGTCGGCGTTGTCGAGCCAGAGCTGTCCCATTTGCAGATACTGCAGCGTCGTCGGGTTCGCGCTCTGAACCATCTGCGCGAAGGCCTTCCTGGCCTGGTCAAGCCGCTTGATTTCCAGAGCGCTTTGCACCAGCGAAATCAGCGCGTTCTTGCCTTCCGGCGAGTTCGGATATTTCTGTGAAAGCTCGGTGAACACCTTCGAAGCCTCGTCAAAGTTATCCATCAACAGGAAAACCTGTCCGCGGCCTGCCAGCGCCTTCGGCGCGTAATTTGTCGAATTCGGATACTGCTTCAGAAAGCTGTCGTACGCTGCGGTCGCCTTCTGCCGGTTGGCCGCGACGTCATTCGTCATGCGGCTGTAGCAGATGCCCTGATAAAACATGCAGCGTTCCAGCGTGTCCTTCGCCCTCACGGCCACATCGCCAGTCGTCGTCGTCAGCAACTGCGCGTTCGGATCCTTGATCTGCTGGACGACCAGTTCATAAATCGGCAGCGCGTCGGCGTGACCGCCCGAGAGCCGGAGCGAATCTGCGTATTTCGCCTGCGCCGACAATTTCTCGATGCCGGCCGGCAGTTCCGCCGCGTACTGCTTGTAGAGTTCCGCCGCGTGGACAAAATTGCTTTCCGTCAGATAAATGCTGGCCAGCTGGCCGAGCGCCTTCGAATACGAAGCCTCGTTCGTGCAGTGCGCATTGTTCACGATCCTTTCCAGATAAACGCTGCTGCCGGCATAGTCATTCGTCGCCAGCTTCAGCGTCGCCATCGTCAGCAGCACTGCACAGGCATTGGGATCGCTCGGGAAGCTGTCCAGATACGTGTTGCACACGAAGTAGAACATCCCCTCGTCCTTCTTATCGAGATAGAACTTGCCCAGCCCGCGGATCAGGTCCGCCGCAAACGCGCGCTTGTGGAAACGTTCGCCGATGTAGGTCGCCGTCGCCTTCACCATCAGCTTGTCATCGCTTTCCGCATAGCACCGCAGCAGCGCGCCCAGCGCCCGCACCGACCGGTCGGACTCCGGATAATCCCGCAGGACCTTCAGATATTCCGGAATCGCCTTGTCGAATTCGTGCCCGCGCATTTTCTGGTCGGCCAGCCGGTAGCTGTGCGCCAGAACCTTCTCCTGCTGCTCCATCGTCAGATCAACTTTGACGTGCTTCTTGAAGGGGGCGTCCTCAATGGTTTTCTTCAATTCATTGAATTTCGCGCCCGCCGGCATGCCATAGTCGCTATCGCCGTACACGAGAAACACATTGTAATAGTCACCAATCGCCCGGCTGTACGCCTTCAGGGCCGCCTCATAGTCCTTCTTTGCCGTGGCAGCCTTGCCATCCTGCTCGTTGATCTGGGCGTTCATCATCAGGATGCCGGCGCGGGGACTTTCGCTCAGCCGGTGCATTTCCATCAGGGATTCATCCAGCGGCTTCAGCACATCCAGATTTTCCTTGATGAGCTTTTGCGCGCCCGCGCGGTCGCCGCGCTCCAGCTTGACATTCGCCTCCGCCACCAGCGCCTGGCCCCAGGGCAAACTCACGCCATGCCCCATCACCGCATTGCACAGCCCCTCGGCCTCCTTCAGCAGATTCTCCTTCTGGTCGGGATGCTTCTTGACGCCTTCCAGCAGGAGCACTGCCATATCGCAACGGATCGCATCAGCAACTTCCTCGTCCGGTTTCGTCTTCAGGAAAAGCCGGCCCGCCTGTACCACCGCCAGCTCATCGCCAGCCGCCTTCATCATTCCACCGAACTCCGAGCAGGCCGTCCGGAACGCCTTCAGCGCGATTGGATTTTTCGGCGGCTCGGCATGGCCCTTGAAATAATCCGCGTAGATTTCCTTCGCCTTCTGCGGCTGCCCGGCCCGGAAATACGCCTTGGCCAGCGCGATCCTTGCCGCATCCGTCGACTCCCCGGCCGGCAGCGACTTCACCAGCGCCTCCGCGTTCGTCAGCTTGTTCATCGCCGCAAGGATCAGCACGCGCGACGGGATCAGGTTCGGCTTGTTCGCCGGATCTTTCAGCTCAAGCTCGTCAAGCACCTTGCTGGCGAAGTCCGGCATCCGCCAGTCCGCCGCCAGCGCCTCCGCGAAATCGCACTCCTCCTCCAGCGTGTAGGCCAGACCCGCCAGCGTTCCCGAAAATGAAAACGCCGCCACCGCCGCAAGGCGAAGCCAGAACAGAGATTTTTTTGTCATGGCAAAATGCATGTCCTTGACGAACCAAACCCGAACATCGGCCGAACGTTTATTGAATATGAAACGACTGTCAAGGCGCGACGCTTCAAGAATTGAAATTTTTCCAATCATTGGAAGTTTGCGACCGCGCAATTTCCAATCATTGGAACTTGCCTCGCGCCACCCGCACCAGCGCCGCCAGCTCCGCGCCGCGCACATTTTCGTGCAGAGGAAGCCGCGTCAGCGCGAAATCATATTTCACCGGATCGTCCGGCGAAAACTTCCGAAACCCCGCCGTGATCTCCCGCGCCGCCAGCAAATCCGCCGCCCGCCGCCGCGTCAGCCGCAGAATTTTCGCGATGCGGTGAATGTGAACGTCCACCGGCACCAGCAGCAGCCGCGGCGGAATTTTCCAGCCGCCCGGATCCACCGCATCGCAGCGGACCATCCACCGCAAAAAAAGATGCGTCCGCTTGCTCGCGCTCCCCTTCGCCGGATCGGCCAGCAGGCTGTTGGCCCGATCAAGCTTTGCAGCGCAAAGCTCTTCGTGAAGAAGTGTGAGCGCCCTTTGAATGTCCTCGTCGTCCGGCTGGATTTTCGCGCGCAGCGCCGCGCCCAGCGAGCCGTGCCGCGCGCAGACCACGCGGACCGCCGCCAGCAGATTCGCAACCTCGTCCGCCGTCGTCCATCGGTGACGAAATTCCCCGATCCGCTTCGCCAGGTCCCGCGGCTCCGTTTCCTCGACAAATTTCCGCGGCGACGAACCGAGCCGCGCGAGCAACCTCTCGACGCTCGTCACGATGGACTTCACATTCCCGTACGCCAGTCCCGCCGCCAGCAGCCCCGCAATCTCGCGGTCACGGACATCCTCGAAACGATAAAGCGAAGCCAGCGGATCGGGCGGCACAAACCGCCGGTCATTGAACCGCGCATAAAGCTGATCCAGCCACGTCTTCAAATCAGCCACGGCGCAGCGCTCCGATGATCTCTTCAGGCCGATTCGTCATCAAAATATCGGCCCCCGCCGCCCGCACTCGCAACGCGATTGCTGGGTCATCCACCGTCCAGACCGCCACCATCAGACCGGCGCCATGCAACGTTGCCACCGCCTCCGAATCGAGCCCGCCGTGCCAGCCGAAACTCACGCCGGAAAAATCATTCTTTCGGCACGTTGAAATCAGCTCGTCCAAATCGTGCCGGCCTCGCCCGCGCGGTGGTTCAAGATTCAGCAGACAGCGATGGCCCGGCAGCGCAGCCTTCACCGCCGTCAGTGCCCCTATATTAAAGGAAAGGAAGCCGACGCGCTTTGCCTGCATCCGCGCCGCCGCCAGCGTCGGCGCGATTTTCGCACCGCATTTCACTTCCACCAGCAACTCGCGGTCCGCCGGCATCTCCGCCACCACTTGTTCCAGTTGCGGCAGATCGCCAAGCGCCGTCGAATCCGTCGCCGCGATCAATCGGTTTTTGCCCGTCGTCCGCTTCGTGTCCGCGTCGTGGCAAACGAAAATCTTTTCGTCTCGCGAGAGGCGGACATCCAACTCTGCGCCGTCCGCGCCCTGCTGCCAGCCGAGGCGGAATGCCGCCAGCGTATTTTCCGGCGCATCGTGCGAAGCTCCGCGATGGGCGAAAATCTTCATTTCTTCAGCAGCAGAAAGCCGTTTTCAAACGGCTCGAAGGCGCGGCCCTGCTTTTTGAGTGCTGCAGCCAGGGCTTCGCGCTGCTCGTGTTTGCATAACAGGATTCCGGCCACCTCCGGCCGCGAGGTCGAAACGCGTAGGCGCAGCAGTTCGAACATTCCGATTTCGTCGAGCTTTTCGGCATGGACCAGCGGCGGGGGCACCCAGCAGTTGGCGCGGACGACCGCATAACGGATCGCGCCGGGTTTGAAGTCATTCAGCAGCCACGCCATTTCGGATGCGATGGCCCGCCCACCGTAAAACAGCAGCTGGTGGCATTTCAATTTGCCCGCCGCGAGGATTACCTTGTCTCCTTCCATGACGAACATGGGGACTTTTCCGGCCAGTTCCTCCATGCCGCGATACGGCATTTCGCGCTGCGACGGGTCGCAGTTGCGCGCCGTCGGCCAGAAGAATGTCAGTGTGGCCACCGCGATAATCACCGTTGCGGCGATTGCCGTCCTGCGGACGATGCGCACAATTGCAAACGCGGCGAGGGCGGCGAGGAACGGATAAACCGGAATGAAATATCGCGGGAAAGGCACGACCTGTTTCGCGCCAACCCAGATGACGGGGGCGGCAATCAACAGCATGAGCAGGCACCATGAAAGCGGCGTGGAAATCCAGGTCCGCGCCGATGACGCCGCATCGCCGCGCGGCCGCCGCAAAGTCTCGCCGATGAGAATCACCGCGCCGATGGCGGCGATGATCAGCAGAAACGGCGCGGTCGCCCACAGCGGATCGCGAACGCTATGAAACCGGTCCGCAAAGCTGAACGCCGTCGTGCGGTGCGTGCCTTCCTTGACGAACATGCTTTCGAGCATTGCCGAACGCCAATGGTGCGGCACAACCCAGAGCGCATAGACCGCAAAGATGGCCGCGACGACCGCGATGGCGATGCCCGCGCGGCGCAGCGCGCGTACGGAAAATTTGTTCAGCGCCAGCGCGTAAAGGACCGCGACGCCAATCGCGAGAAATCCGGGACTGCCCTTGATGAGCACCGCCCCGGCCGCCGCGAGTCCGGCGAGGACCGCCGATCCGGTTCCACGATCGACCGCCGGCTCCTCGCCCGGAGCGGTGGGCAAATTTTCTGCGTCATCGTCCGGCAGATAGGCCAGCGCATAAACCGCCGCAAACGTCAGCGCGATCAGCGGGATTTCGAGCATCGCGGTGCGAACGTGAAAGAGGACGAACGGAACGCTGATGAACAGCACGACGGACCCGAGAGCGGCCTCCTCGCAAAAATGGCGGCGACTGATCCGATACAAAATCCAGCACAGCCCGAGCGCGGCCGCCGCGCCGGGCAGGCGCACCGCCCACATGTTGTGGCCGAGGACGGGGTAGAGCGCCGCGACCGTCCAGTAGAGCAGTTGCGGCTTGCGAAACTGCGGGTTGTCGTCATCCACATCGTCGAACGAAAGCCGCCATGTGTGGTGGCGGTAAAAGCTCGCCGCGCGGTTGGCCGCGAAGCCCTCGTCGGTCTCCAGCAGCGGCATCGAACCGAGCCGCCAGAAACAGACGACCGCCACGAACGCGAACACCGCGATGCGGGCGAAAAATATCTGTCGTTGCGAAAGCGCCATGTCGCGACACAGTTTCCAATCATTGGAAAAATGGCAACGCCCGTTTTCCAATCATTGGAAGCCATCGCGGCCGGGCCGGGCCGCCGCGGGCGTTTTTTTTTGGTTTCGTTTTGCGGATTTGTTTCGTATTTGAGCCGCCGGTTTTGGATTGTTCGCGGCGGGACCGCACGACTATGCGAGAGAAAATTACAGCCTGCATCACGGCCTTCAACGAGGAGCACAACATCCGCCGCTGCCTCGAAAGCGTGAAGTGGTGCGATGAAATAGTGGTGATGGACAGCTTCAGCACGGACCTCACCGCGCAGATCTGCCACGAATTTACCGACCGCGTCTATCAGCACGAATGGCTCGGCTACATCGGCCAGAAGAACATGATTCGCGAGAAGGCCTCTCACCCGTGGGTCCTGTTCATTGACGCCGACGAGGAGATGTCGCCCGAGCTGCGCGACGAAATTCTCGCGCAGTTCGAGGCGGGCCACGACGGTGTCGCCGGCTACGAATTTCCGCGCATGGTCAATTATCTCGGCGAATGGATCCGCCACGGCGAGTGGTATCCCGACGTGAAGCTGCGCCTGTTCATGAAATGCAAGGGCGTCAGCGGCGGCGTCGAACCGCACGACCAGGTCCTCGTCAACGGTCCGGTGAAACGGCTCAAGGGACAGCTTTATCATTATACCTATGACGACCTGCACGACCAGCTCGTCACGCTCAACCGTTACTCCTCGATCACCGCCGTCGAGAAATTCAAGAACGGCCACCGGTTTCATGTGACCGATTTTCTGTTCCGCCCGTCGCTGCGATTTCTCAAGGCCTATTTCCTCAAGCGAGGATTCCTCGACGGCCGCCGCGGATTCCTGATCGCCGCGATCAGCTCGTTCGGCGTCGCGATGAAATATGCGAAGCTTTGGGAGCGCGAGCTGGAGCAGCAAGATCGGGAACGACGAGAACACGAACACGGCGAATGAAGATCGCATTCGCCATCGAACACTTCGACCCGCGTCGCGGCGGCGCCGAACAATACACGTGGAGCCTCGCGAAATGGCTCGCCGCGCGCGGCCACGAAATCACGGTCTTCACCACGCACGCCGAGCAGCCGGATTTTTCGGTCGAAATAAATCTGCTCGACGTTCCCGGCGGCTCCCGCGCGCGATGGCCGCTGCGCGTCGCAGCGGCGCTGCAAGCCGCGCTGCGCGGAAAAACATTCGACGTGGTTCACGGCGCAAATCACATCTGGCCGTGCGATGTTCTGCGGCTGGGCGGCGGAGTCCACGTCGCGTTCGAGCATCACAACGCGATGGCCGGGCCATCGCCCGCGCGGCGCGCGATCAAGGAATTTTCGAACCGCTGGCTGCCGCGCCAGCGCTCGCTCCGCGAAAATGAGCGGCACCAGTTTGACGATCCCGCCCGGCATTTCATCGCCGTCTCGCAGCGCGTCGCAGATGACATGGCCCGCGCCTATCCATCGTGCGTCGGACGCATTCACGTCATCCACAACGGCGTGGATTGCGAAAAGTTTTCGCCCGATGCCATCGCGCCGCGCCGCGCCGCCGCGCGGGCGAACGCCGGCCTGCGCGACGGCGAAATCGCGCTGCTGTTCGTCTCAAATAATTTCCGGCTGAAAGGCCTTCATGATTTGATCGCCGCGCTGCCGCTGCTGCCGAAATCCGGCGTCGAAAATTTCCGGCTGCTGGTCGCGGGCCGCGGAAAGACGGAACCGTTCAAGCGGCTCGCGTCGCTGCTCGGCGTCGCCAGGCGGATTCATTTTTTGGACCGCGACGGCGCGATGCTCGATCATTTTGCCGCCGCGGACCTGCTCGTGCATCCGACCTATTACGACGCGTGCGCCAATGTTCCGATCGAGGCGGCAGCGTGCGGGCTGCCGGTGATCCTGTCGGACATGAGCGGCATCAACGAAGTGATGGCCGGCAACGGCGGAGTGAAAATCATTTCGATGCCGTGCCCGCCGGATGAATTCGCGCGGACGATTGCGTCGGCCTGCGCGCCGGATTTTCGCGGACAGGCGCGCGCGGCAAACCGCGGGCTGGCGCTGCAAAACCGCATCGAAAAGAATTACGAACGCGTGCTGGCGCTGTACGAAGAAATCGCGGCGGCGAAACGGGGCGGGCGGGCACCGTAAAAATCTTAGGGCTGGAAAAACGAAACCGTCTCCATATAGTGGCGCGCCGCATTGCGAAAAGACCTCGCAGTCTCCAATGATTGGAAAGTTTCGGACACGGTTTTTTCCAATCATTGGAAGTTTTTGGGGCGGGCCGCGGTGGCCCGGTCAACGACCGAACGGGGAATTTGAATGGCGAAAAATCTTGTAATCGTGGAGTCGCCGGCGAAGGCGAAGACCATCAACAAAATCCTGGGGAAGGATTTTCTCGTGAAGGCGTCGTTCGGCCATGTGCGCGACCTGCCGGAGAAAGATCTCGGCGTTGATGTCGAAAACAATTTCAAACCGAAATATGTCGCGATCAAGTCGCGCGAAAAAATTCTGAAGGAACTGCGCGAGGCGGCCGTCGGTGTCGAGATGATCTATCTCGCGCCCGATCCCGATCGCGAAGGAGAGGCCATCGCGTGGCATTTGATGGCGGCGTTGAGTCCGAAGGGCAAGGAGGACGCGCATAAATTTTGCCGCGTGACGTACAACGAAATCACCGCGCCGGCGATCAAGGCGGCGTTCGCGCAGCCGCGCGAGATCAACCAGCACAAGGTGGATTCGCAGCAGGCGCGCCGGATTCTCGACCGCATCGTCGGCTATCAGGTCAGCCCGCTTTTGTGGCGCAACATCCGCGGCGCATCGAGCGCGGGCCGCGTGCAGTCGGTCGCGCTGCGGCTGGTGTGCGAGCGCGAGCGCCTGATTTTGAATTTCAAGCCGGAGGAATACTGGCTGCTGGGCGCGAAGGTCCGCAAGTTCGAGGACCCGCGCGATCCGTTTGAAATCAAGCTGGCGAGAATCAACGGCGAAAAAGCAGACGTGAAATCCGGCGAGCAGGCACACGGGATCAAACACGATCTCGAAGGCCGCGAGCTGAAAGTCTCCGCGATTTTGCGGAAGGAAATTTCGAAGCGCCCGCGCCCGTCGCTGATCACCAGCTCGCTCCAGCAGGCCGCGTCGAGCCTGTTCGGATTTGCGCCGAAGCGGACAATGCAGATTGCGCAGAAACTTTACGAAGGCGTTGATTTCGGCGAGGGGCCGGTCGGCCTGATCACCTACATGCGAACCGATTCGTTCGCGATCTCGCCGGTCGCCGCGCAGGCTGCGCGCGAATTCATCAACAAAACGTTCGGCGTGGAATATCTGCCCGACCGTCCGCCGGTCTACAAAAGCAAGGGCAACGCGCAGGAAGCCCACGAGGCGATCCGCCCGACCGAAGTTTTCAAAACGCCCGACAGCCTCGCGTCGGTGCTGAGCGAAGAAGAGCTGAAACTTTACCGGCTGATCTGGCAGCGCTTTCTCGCCAGCCAGATGGTTCCGGCGAGAATCGCGCAGCGCACCGCCGAGTTTGACGCGAATCCGATGCCGGGCCAGCAGAACAAATATCTTTTCCGCGCCTCGACATCCGAAGTGATTTTCCCCGGCTACATGAAAGTCACCGGCATCGAGGAAGAGAAAAAAGACGAGAGCGCGAAGCCGGAAGCAGGCGAGGAAGCCGAGGAAATGGTGAAGCTTCCGGAGCTACGCGAAGGCGAGCCGGTCGAGCCGATCGAGTGGCTGGAGGCGCGCAAAGAGACGCAGCCGCCGCCGCGTTTTTCCGAGGCATCGCTGATCCGTGCGCTCGAAGAAGACGGCGTGGGGCGGCCCAGCACCTACGCGAGCATCATGTCAACAATCGTGGACCGCCACTATGTTGACCGCGAAAAGCGCCAGCTCAAGCCCACGTCGCTGGGCTTTCAAGTCAACGATTTCCTTGTTCATCATCTGCCCGCACTCTTCGACATCGGCTTCACCGCCGGCATGGAAAAACTTCTCGATGAAGTCGAGGAAGGCAAAGTCGAATGGCACAAAATGCTCGGCGATTTTTACGGCCCGTTCACGCAATGGGTCGTTCATGCCAAAGGCCCGCCAGCCGATGTCGCCAAAGTCCGCGAAATGCTCGCGCTGTTTTCCGAAGTCAAACAGTGGACGCCGCCGCCCGAAAAGGTGAAGGGCCGCGGCGGGCGCGCGCCTGTCGGCGATGAAAAATTCGTCGCCTCCGTCGGCGAGCAGCTCGAAAAAGGCGAGAAGGCGATTTTCCGAGCGGCAGCTCGACGCGCTGGTCAAACTTTCGCTGCGCTACAAAGACCAGCTTCCGCGCCTCGACGAGGTCATCCACAAGATTGACATGAAGGCCGTCGCCCACGCGCACGCGCTCGCCGCCAAGCCGCCGGACGCGGCGACGATGCGCAAGCTCGAACTGCTCAACGCCGGCAACATCAAATTCGGCGAGCCGCGCAAATTCGGCAAACGCATTTTCGACGACTCAAAATTCGCCGGTTCGCTTCACGACCAGGCGAAGTCCGGGAAGGGATTCACGGAAAACCAGTATGCCGCGCTGGACAAACTTTTCGTCAAATACTCCGAACAGATGCCCGACGGCGAAAAGCTCATCGCCGAGCTGATCCCCAATTATCAGCCGCCCGTGGGCGATCCGAATGCCGGCGAAATTCTCCAGCTCATGCGCGGGGTCGCCGACTGGCGGCCCGCCCAGGAATCCAAAGGCCGCACCTGGGACGACAAGGCGTTTTTCGATTCCCTCGCCACCCAGTACGCGCGCAAGAAATCGCTCTCGCCCCGGCAGGTCGGCGCGCTGAAAAAGATGGCGCGCAAGTATGCCCCGCAGATTCCCGACTACGACGCGCGCACCGAAGCGCTCGCGCTGATGCCGCGCAAGAAGGAGTGACGCCGCGCCCGTCGCCGGGCGATTCTCAATCGTTTCGTGATTTCCAATGATTGGAAATTGCGCGCCGGGAAATTTCCAATCATTGGAAGTCGCGGAATCGGTTGCCGCGGGCGGAAATTGTTCCGTGTTCTTTTCAGACTTTGGAATCTCGCGGCGGGGCTGATAGTGTTGGGGGTATGAGAAGGATCGTTGCAGGGCTGGCGATGGCAGCGGCGGTGTTCGTTGCGGCGCGCGTTGGCGCGGCGGAAACGAATGAGGCGATCGTTCTCGATTCGAAGGACGCGGTGATTGATGCGGCGGGCGGGAAGGCGCAGTACGAGTCGAAGGAAGATCGCCGCTGCGTCGGATATTGGGAAAGCACGAATGTGGTCGTGCGATGGACGACCACCGTGCCGGCCAAGGGCGCGTGGCGCGTCGCGGTGGAATATGCCGCCCAACTGCCGGATCCCGGGCCGGAAGTCGAGGTGGTCGCCGGCAACCAGCGCGCCTCCGGCATCCTCAGACCGACGGGCGATTGGGGGAAATTTGTGCTGGCCGATCTCGGTCCGATTTTGTTTCGCAAGGCCGGAAGCATCGAGGTGACGGTCAAAACCATCAGCTTGTGCAGGGGCCACGGCATCAATTTGCGCGGGGTCCGACTGATGCGCGAACCTTGACGTGTCGAGACCTCGCTGGTAGCCTGCAAATCGTTACGAATCACACGATGCGAACTCATATCCAACGGAAACGGGGCTTCACACTCATCGAGTTGTTGGCGGTGGTGGCCATTATGCTTATCGTCCTTTCCATGGTCTTGCCAAGTATTGCCAAAGTGCGCGATCGGATGAACCAGGTTGTGTGCGAAAGCAATGTTCGTCAGGTCATGTCGGCGATCATCAACTACGCCGGAGACAATGAAGGGCATTATCCGGATCCTGACTGGAAAATGGGAACCGACCAGATTTCTTGGCTTTCATCTCAGAACGTATGGAACAGCACGGCAGATCTTGCGGGCGGATTGATTTGGAAATACACAGGAACACACAAGGTTTACCGTTGCCCGGGCGATTACCAGCCAGTCGCCGGAGACCCTACGTTCGCCTTTTGTCCGATTCCCGGTAACACGCGGATGGTCACCAGCTACAATATGAATGGATCGGTGTGCGGATATGGGGCATTACAGGTGCCCAACGCGGCCAATATTATCAAGCAGTTCGGCACACCCAAGGCCAAGATGTGGGACACTTTCAGAGTCAGTGATTTTCGGTCCTCCGACATCACGTACTGGGAAGGGGACGAAACAACGGACCAATACGGTTACTGGTGGGATGGGGCAAATTATCCTTACGAAGGAATTTCGTCCCGACATTTCGGCGGCGGGACTGTTGTGTCCGCTGATGGACACGTGGAGCGCATGATGTCGACCGACTATTATGTACTCGTCAACCAAGGGAAATATAACCGGCTTCGCAACAGCCCCGCCGGAAAAGGCAATATAACCAAACCGGGCAACGGCCAAGATCCGGCGTCTCCGTAAGCGATGACTGCAATTCTTCTAGTAATCCTGCTTGGCATCATCGCAAGCATTGTCGCGATCCGACGCGGAATGAAATACGCCCGCGCCTTGCTGGTCGCGCTGATGATTCTCGGCGTTGCCGTCGCCGCTGCGAAATGGCTTTCATCACCGACACTGAGATCGGTTTTGGCCCAACGATTGGATGATGAACTGTCAGCCGGCAGCGTTCTGGGCGCGATCATAGCCCAACAGATTCCAGGAGGCACTGTCTTGGTGTTGCGGCATCCACCATCTGACAAACGCGGCCAGCGGGATTTGACACAAACACGTTTTGATGGATTGGCCAAAGCCTTCAATGTCGCGGCATATCAGATCATCCAGGCCGGCCCTGCTTCAGGCGGAGCTGCCACAGATGATTCTTCGTTCACGCTTTTTTCCGAAGAACGATTCGATGACGAATTGGCGCAATGGTGCACGAAACACCCTGATGTGAAGGCCGTCGTTTCATTGCTTCCGCTGGCACCTCAATTCCGGTCGATGAACATCCCCTTCTATGCCTTCTTCGCGGGCCGTGACGACTCCTGGGCAGATGGAATCAAAAACGGGCAAATCAAAGCCGCAATTCTCTATCGCCGGCCTCCGATTCCCGCAGATTTGAAACCAGCGGCCAACGACGGCCTGCCGCCAAAATACAAGCTGGTCACGCCCGCCAATCTCGACGAAGCCCTCAAGGACCGCCCCAGCCTCTGACCCGCACCGCGCCGCCGCGATTCGCTGTTTCCAATCATTGGAACTTTGCGGGCGCCTGCTTTCCAATCATTGGAATTTCCGGATCGCGCAAGTACGGTGCGTTGCATTGGGAGGCGATGCGGTTAGAATCCCGGCATGGACAGAGTCAGCAAAATCGAGGCGCGTTGAACCATGCCGGCCGAAGGCGCCGCATTTCTTGCCGACGAGTCCGCCGCGGAACAATTGCGCGGCGTGTTCGCCGAACACGGCTATGACGAGCGCCGGGTTCGCGAGCGGCTCGGCGGCACGGACATCAACCGGCTCTCGCAAAAATCACTGCCGCGGTTCCTCGCGCTGACGTCGGAGGGCGCGCCGCTCGACATCCTGATCCGGTTGTTTGTGCTTCGTGTCTGCGTGAGCGAAGCGGAGGCGGTCCGGGCGCTCTCGCCGATCGACCTGGTGTCGTGGATCGGAAACGGCGTGCTGGTTTTTCGGGATGAATGCATCCAATCGCTGATCCGCATCCGTCCGTTCGCCGGCAGATTGCTAGCGTTTGATCCTTCGGATTCAACATTTCGTTTCGATCATGTGCTCGGCCCGGGGCGCGCCAGCATCGAACTCCACAACGCGACGATGAGGATTCCATTCGGCCGTGCGCTGGATTTGGGAACCGGCTGCGGCGTCCAAGGATTGGGCTGCGCGCTCCACTGCGGGCAGGTTGTCTGCACCGACGTAAATCCGCGCGCGCTGGCGCTCGCGAAATTCAACTCGCGTCTGAATGGTGCGGCCAATATCGAATTCCGCTCAGGCAGTTTGTTCGAGCCGGTCGGTTCGGAAATTTTCAATCTGATTTTGATGAACATGCCGTACGCGATTTCGCCCGACGTGCGATTTCTTTTTCGTGATGCCGGCGACGGCGGCGATGAGTTTCTCCAGCGGCTCATCCGCGAAGCGCCGGCGCATCTGGCACCCGGCGGGTTCTGTTTGATGACAGCCCAGTGGGCGCAGACCGACGACGAGCCGTGGCGCGCGCGGCTGTGGAAATGGTTTCGCGAACTTCCGTTCGATGTCTGGATTCTCCGCCAGAGCACGCAGACCGCCGCCAGCTACGCCGAAAACTGGATCGCCGAAACCGAGCGGCCCGGCGACGCGAAACGCTGGCAGGACTGGATGGAGTATCTCCATCGGCTCCACATCGAGGCGATCCACACCGGCATCATCTGCCTCCGCCGGCGCGAAAGAGGCGCGGGCTGGTTCAGCATCACCGACGACATCGCGACGATTCCGCCCGGCTCCGGCGACGACCTCCTCGCCGGCTTCGGCCTGCGCGATTTTCTGTCGGCGCTTCGCAACGATGTCGAGCTGCTAAACCACAGCTACCGCGTCTCGCCGAAGACCCGAATCTCGCAAACCTCCGAGCCGGCCGAGCGCGGCTGGCGCACGACCAAAATTATTTTGCGAAACCACGGCGGCCTGCCGTTTGCCTGCAAGATTGACGGACACGTGCTGGCCCTGATTCTAAAACTCAACGGAACGCAGACGCTCGACGAAGTCATTGATCAATTTGCCAGCGATGCGCAAATCGATTGGGCGCCGCTGACGGAGCACGTCGTTTCCATGGCGCGCTCGTTGATCGAACAGGGATTTCTTCTGCCGGCGACGTGACCAGCCGTCGCCAACTCGCAAAAGAGTTCGGCCCCGAAAACGGAACTTCCAATGATTGGAAAATCCGCCGGCGGAAATTTCCAATCATTGGAAGTTTTGCAGACCTGTCTTTGGGGCCGGATTATTTTTCCGACTTCTCCGCCACCTTTTTTTCGTCGCTCTGCGGCGGCTTCGCCTTCAGCGCCTGCTCGGCCAGGGGAACGATGTCTGCGGCGGGCATGACCGCCGGCAGCAGGCCGATGCGATCGCCCTGCGTTTCAGATTTCGCGTGGCGGAGCACCGTGATGCCGATGAGTTTTCCGCTGACGTTGAAAACCGGGCCGCCGATGGTCTCGGTCGGTACGCGCAGAAAATGCCGCGGCTTTTTCGTCTCGGCGGTGACAAGGCTCGTGATGACCGACGGCTGGCGGCCGAAGACTTCGCCCATGCGGCCCAGCGCGACGACTTCGTCAAGCATGCCACCCTCGGCGCAATTTTTCAGGTCAATGGCCTTGAATTTGACGCCCTTCGCCTCGGGGCTGTCGGCCCGAATTTTGATGAAGGCCAGATCCAGGTCGGTGTCTTTCATCACGATGTCGGCCGGGATTTCCGCGCCGTCCGGCATGATGACTTTCACTTCCGTGATCTTCGCGCTGGCGCTGATTTTTACCGGCCCGTTGGGCGACGGAAATTCCTGGCCGTCCATCGTGCTCGACGGGTCAATCGTGTTGAGCGATGTGACGATCAGGCCGCTGGCGTCAATCACCGTTCCGGGTGTTTCGACCTTTTTTTCCTGGTCGGGAATGCTGCGGTCCGATCCGCCGCTGGTCTTGATGGATATTTTTGCGACGGCGGAAATCCAGACGACGCTGTCCTGATATTCCGCAAAAATTTTCTTCGCGGCTTTCGTGACTTCCTCTTCGGCGCGCGCGGACGGTTGCCCCACGGCCAGCGCCACGGCCGTTCCGATGGCCGCAAAAATTTTCTGATGTTTCATGTTGTTCCTTTCAAAATCTGACGGGCGGAGAATGCCGGCCATATGACGCGGGCATTTCTACCACTGCGGTTCCACCTCGATAAATTTGTGGTGGATGCCGCGCTTGATGAAGAATACGACGCGACGCGGTTTTGTCGTCCGAAAATCCTGCAGGCAGTTTTTCAAATCGGCGATGCCGGTCACCGGCTTGCCGTCAACAGCAAGCAGAACGTTGCCGGCGCCGAGGCCGGCGAGCGAAGCCCATCCGCCCGGCTGCACATTGTCCACCAGGACGCCCTTTTCGTCCGTGCCTAGTTGAAGCTCGACGCGTTTGCCGAAGGACAATTCGCGCACCGTGAATTCGAACCGGTCGTCCTTGTATTCCTGAAGTTCCGATTCGGTCTTTGGACGGCGACCGAGCTTCACTTTGAGTTGTTCCGGCTTGCCATCGCGGATTCCGGCCAGCTCGACTTCGTCGCCCACCTTGTAAGCGCGGATCAGGTTGTCGAACAGATCGCTGTCTTCGGGCCGGCTCGCGGCGATGACCTGGCCGTCGAGTTTCAGGAAGACATCGCCTTTCTTCACGCCCGCTTTTTCCGCGGCCGAATCCGGCAGCACGTGCGTAACCCGGACGCCCCTTTTGCCGGCCAGTTGCAGCGCCTCGGCCAGATCGCTGCCCAGCACCTGCGTCTCGACGCCGAGCCACGCCTTCTCCGGCTGCCCCGGCTTGTCCTCGACCTCGTCCGGCCCGATCTTCACAACCGTCAGGAGATCCGAGTCGTCGCGCTCGAACGAAACCAAGACGCGTTTCGACTTCGTGTTTTTTTCCGTCAGCTCCGCCGTGAGATCGCGCAGCGCCTTCACATCTTCGACCGGGTGCCCGTCAACTTTCCTGATCACGTCGCCGCCCATCAGAGACGGTTTTGCCGCGGCCGCCGGCCCGCCCGGGCGGATGCTGTCAATCATCGCGCCCTTCTTGTCCTTCCGCATGTTTTCGAGCGCCTCGAACAGCGAAATATTTTCAACGGTCAGCCCCCAGCCGCGAAGCTCCGCGTCGTTATATTGCGCCGGCTCGCGCTCGCGCGTCGTCAGCGTCCACTTCTGCGCCGCGCCGTCGCGCACGCCGCGCAGCTTCACCTTCGATCCGACCGGCGTCGTGAGCACCAGTTGATTGAACAGCGGCACGTCCTCCGGCGACCGCGCGTCCACGACCGGCCTGCCATCGAACTCCGTGATGAAATCGCCCGGCTTGATTCCCGCCGCGCTCGCCGGGCTGTCCGGCAAAACGCCCGCCACTAGGATTCCTTTATCCTTCGTCATCCCGCGCAGCAGCGGCTGCACTTCCAGCCCGACCCAACTGCGCGTGATCTTCCCGTTCTTGATCAGCTCGTCCGAAATCGTCTTCGCGAGATTTCCAGGAATCGCGCCGCCGAGGCTACCGATGCCGACCTCGTTCACGCCGATGATCTCGCCCTTCAAATTTACCAGCGGCCCGCCGCTGTTGCCCGGATAAATCACCGCATCGTGGCCGATCCATCGCACCAGTTCGCCGACATTTTCGCCGTCGAGCACCATCCCGCCCATGTTCGCCGGCGCGATCATTTCCGTATTCGCCACGATGCCTTTCGTCACCGACTGCGAAAGCCCCGCCGGGCTTCCCATCGCCAGCACCACGTCGCCGACGCGCACCTGGTCCGAATTACCAAACTTCGCCACCGGCAGCTTCGCCGTCGGATCGCGCCGCGTCGAAAGATCAAGCTTCAGCACCGCGATATCCGCCAGCGGATCGGTGCCGACGAGCGTCGCATCGACCTCCTCGCGATTCGAAAGTCTGCACACCAGTCGCGTCGCGCGCCGCGCCACGTGATGATTTGTCAGCACATAGCCATTCGTTGATATGATCGTGCCGCTGCCGATGCCTTGCAGCTTGCGCATCCGCCCCTCGCTGCCTTCCTCGGCCACGACATGAATGCGCACGAGCGCCGGATAAACCGCCGCCACCGCGCGATCAATATCATCGCGCGAGGCGTCGTCCTCGGAGGTCGCCGCCCGCATCGGAAGAACCGGCGCGAGCAAAAGCAAAAGCAGCGGGGCGAATCGTTTCATAGGTTTTGTGAGACCGCGCTTTTCCCAAACCGTTCACATTTTGTCCATGACGGAAGTTGCCCCGTTTGATGTATCTCCCTGCGGCGATCGCGCAATTTTCCAATCATTGGAAATTTGCTCGCCTCGCGTTTCCAATCATTGGAAGTTCCGCAGCGATGAAACGCACCGGCAAATTTCAACTCGGCATCGAGACGCTGCTCGCGGACGGAAAAAAACTGCTGCGCGGAAAACGCGTCGGGCTGCTCGCGCACCCGGCCAGCGTGGATATGCGCGGTTGCCACTCGTCGGTTTTGCTGCGCGAATTTTGCGGCGACAAACTCGTCGCGCTTTTCGGACCGGAGCACGGTTTTTTCGGACGCGGCGGCGCTGGCGAAAAAATCGGCGACGAAAAACATCCCGCGTGGGGCATCCCGATCCACTCGCTCTACGGCGAGCACCGCCGGCCCACCGAAGAAATGTTGCGCGACATTGACGTGCTCGTCTTCGACCTGCAGGACATCGGCGTGCGCTGCTACACCTTCGTCTCCACGCTGCGCTACGTCATGGAAGAATGCGCGCGCCTCGGAAAAACACTCATTGTCTGTGACCGCCCGATTCCGCACGCCCAGTTGTGCGACGGCCCAATGCCCGACGGCAGACACAATAGCTTCGTCTGCGATGTTCCCGCGCCACTCGTACATGGAATGACCCCGTGCGAAATGGCGATGTGGCTCTATCACAAGCTCCCGATGGAAGGCCTCGATTTGCATGTGCAAACCATGCTGGGATTTGATCGCACCATAGTTCAGGGCCAGATCCGCCAGGTGTGGATTTCGCCGTCGCCCGGCATCCATTACTGGGAAACCGCGTGGTACTATCCGGCCACGGTGATGTACGAAGCGCTCCCCGCCATTGACTACGGCCGCGGCGGCACCGAACCGTTTCAAGTTATCACCGCGCCATTCATCAACGCCGAAAAATTCGCGAAGAGGTTGAACAAACTAAAACTGTCCGGCGTCATCTTCACGCCATACTGGAACAAATTTCCCGGCATCCGGTTTCAGCGCGTTGACGCAAAATTCTGGCCGTTCACCGCCGGCCTTTGGGTGCTGGACGAACTTCAGCGCACCTACGGTCGTGAAAGAATTTGGGACCATCCCGGCACGCGCGAAGATTTCTTCGACAAACTGATGGGCACCGACAGCATCCGCCGTTTCCTCAAGGAAGGATCAACGCCGCTGGTTCTTTCGGACCTCGATGCCGACAAAGAGGCTCTCTTCAATTTCAAACAGGAAGCCTATTCCATGCGGCTGTACCAGGAAACCACCGAGAGTTGATCGCAGAGCGTTGCCGCAATGATCCAGCCGAAAAAAGCCTTCGTACTCGCCGCCGGCTATGGCACGCGGATGCTGCCTCTCACGAGGACAACGCCGAAGCCGCTGATGCCGTTCTGGGGAAAGCCGCTCATCATTCGCACACTCGAAATGCTCCGCGAATGGGGCGTGCGCGAAGTCTGCATCAACCTTCATCACCTGCCCGATGAGATCATCGAACACCTTGCGAAAAGTCCCGTTCGCGGAATCGCCATCGGATTTTCGCGCGAAGAAAAAATCCTCGGCACGGGCGGCGCTCTGACCCACGCGCGGTGGTTCTTCACTGGGAGCGGCGGCGTCCACGCCGCCGAAAAGATTTCTGACGAACCGTTCTGGATGGTCAATGCCGATGTCGTGATGCAACTCGACCCGGCTCCGCTTCTGCGCGCCTTCAAGAAATCCGGCCTTGCCGCGTGCTGGCTTCACGGATCGCGCGGCCCGCGAACGGTCGAAATGTCGCGCGGCGTCATCGAGAAATTCAGGAGCGATCATCCAAAGGCCGAAGGCACGTTCACCTTTTGCGGCGTCCAGCTTTTGTCACCGCGCATCCTTGATTTTCTGCCGGCGGTAAGATTCACGACCATCGTTCAAGGATACGAAGCCGCGATGAAGGACGGCCACAAAATCGCCGGCGTCGAAATTCCAAATTCATTTTGGGCCGATGTCGGAACGCCGCGGCAATACATCGAAGCTCACGCGGATTTCGTCGCAAAGAAAAAATCATTCGTCGCGAAATCGCCGGACGCGAACATTGCCCGCGGCGCGAAAATCGAAAATTCCGTCATCTGGTCCGGCGCAATAATTGGGCCGCACGCGGTAATTCGCGATGCAATCATCGGCCGCGATTGCATCGTGAATTTTCCCGTGACCGGCATGGCGCTTCGCGCTTGCGATGCGCTTGCGCCGCCGGAAATCGCATTGTTGAAGAAAGCAGGCTGGCCGGAAACTGCGACGGCGATCCCGCTCGGCCCGCGCGGTTCAAATCGTGCGTTCACCCGGATTCGCGATCACAAGCGGGCTGCAATCCTGATTCTCTACGATCCGGTTCGCGTCGAAAATCCGCTTTACGCTGGGCACGCAAAATTTCTCGCCGCCGCCGGATTTCCGGTTCCGAAAATTATCGCCGACGATCCGAAAAATTGCGTCACGCTGATCGAAGATCTCGGCGACGATTCGATCCAGACGAAATTTCGCTGCGCCGATGATGCGACGCTCGAACAAATTTACCGCCGCACGCTGGACGAGGTTTTGGTTTTGCACGGACCGGTTTCGCGCGCGGCGCGGCGGAAGAAATTGAAAATGGTTCCCGGTTTTCGTCCGCGGCTTTATCAGTGGGAACGCGATTACTTCGCGGAGCACATGCTGGATAAGCAGCTGAAGCTGACGCCAAAAGAGATCGCGGCGATCAAAACCGATCTGAAGAAAATCGGGCGAAAACTTCAGCGCGCGCGGCTTGTCGTCGTGCATCGCGACCTGCAATCGAGCAACGTGATTTTGAAAAATGGGAAGCCAGCCTTCATTGATTTTCAGGGCATGCGGTGGGGGCCGGCTGCCTACGATCTCGCATCGCTTTTGTGTGATCCGTACGTGGAACTTTCCGAGCCGATGCAACTGCGATTGCTCAATTATTACGCAGGCAAATGCGGCGATCCGGCAGTTCGCGATTTGTTCTGGCTGGCGGCGATCCAGCGGTTGGCACAGGCGCTCGGCGCGTTCGCGAAGCTTGGCGCGGCGCACGGAACGCACGAGTTCGCAGGGCACATTCCGTCCGCGCTGCGGATGATGAATCGCGCGCTGACGCATGTCCGCGGGTTCCCGTACTTGCGAGCCTGGTGCAACGATCAGGCCGCGGCGCAGCGCAGTTTCCAATGATTGGAAAACGCGGCCGCGCAAATTTCCAATCATTGGAAATTGCGGTGGGGGCGGGACGGTCTTCCGTCGGCGGGTTGTGAAACGCGCTTGTGAGGGCGGGGGTTTTCAAATAGCGTCGGCCCGATTTGTTTTTCCGAAACAGGAGACCCGACATGAATCAGACGGCGAAAATTACCAACCTCTCGCGGCGCGATTTTCTGAAGCGCGCAAGCATCACGGGCGCGGCGCTCGCGTTTCCGACGATCATACCGGCGCGCGCGCTGGGCGCGGACGGCACGGTCGCACCGAGCAACCGGATCGTATTGGGGTGCCTCGGCGTCGGCGGGCAGGGATCAGGAAACATGGGTTCGTTTCTCAATGAGAAGGATTGCCAGGTCGTGGCGGTTTGCGATGTGGACAAGAAGCACTCGGAGGGCGCGAAGAAGACGGTGGACGGACATTACGGAAACCAGAATTGCAAAACGTACGGCGATTTCCGCGAGATGATCGCGCGCGATGACATTGACGCGATCTCGATGGCGACGCCGGACCACTGGCATGCGATCACGTGCATCTTGAGCGCGAAGTCCGGCAAGGACATTTATGGCGAGAAGCCGTTCACGCACGATTTGCTGGAAGGCCGCGCGGTGATCCGCGCGCTACAGCAATATGGTCGCGTCTGGCAGACCGGAAGCTGGCAGCGATCCGGCGGAACATTCCGCCTCGCCTGCGAGCTGGTGCTCAACGGGCGCATCGGTCGTGTTCACACCGTCGAGGTCGGCCTGCCGAACGGCTCGCCGGGCGGGAGCGAAAAATTTTGTTCGCCGCCGCCGGAAATGGATTACGAATTCTGGCTGGGCCCGTCGCCGTGGGCGCCGTACTCGCCGGACCGCACGCACTGGAACTGGCGCTGGCAGCTCGATTACGGCGGCGGCCAGATGATGGACTGGATCGGCCACCACGCCGACATCGCGCAGTGGGGCCTGGGCACGCAATACACCGGCCCGATTGAAGTCGAGCCGCTCGGCGCGGAATTCCCGAAGGAAGGTCTTTACGACGCGCCGACGAGTTACAAGTTTGCCGCGAAGTTTGCGAACGGCGCGACGATGATCGTCGCCAACGCGGCGCAGCAGCCGAAGGGAATGGGCGCGCGCTGGATCGGCGACAAAGGCTGGATATGGGTGGATCGCGGCGGCTTCGATGCCGAGCCGAAACATCTGCTGAAGGACATCATCGGCCCCGAGGAAATCAATCTGCTTCACTCGCCCGGCCACCACCGCAATTTTCTCGACTGCGTCAAATCACGGCGCACGACCATCACGCCCGCGGAAGTTGCGCATCGTTCCGCCAGCGTCGGACATCTCGGCCTCATCGCGTTGCAGGTCGGCCGTAAGATCACCTGGAATCCGGACACCGAGGAAATCGCCGGCGATCCGGCAGCGTCGCACTTGCTCGGGCGCGCGAAACGTTCGCCGTGGAATCTTGCAGTCTGATCGGAGGAGGAAATTTTCATGAACACAAAACCAAATCGTTCAGTTACCGCCGCCTTCATTTTCGCCAGTTTGTTTGCCGCCGCGATGGCGCGCGGCGACGCCTGGCAGGATTCGATTCATTACCGTTTCGGCGACAGCCGTGCGCCCATCGCGACCATCGAGGATGAAATCCGCAAGGCCGCGCCCGATCAGTATCCCACCATCGAGGCGAAACTGCTCGGCGCGCTTCAACGGCCCGATGCTTCCACCGACGCGAAGCGCTATTATTTGCGGATGCTCGGCACCGTCGGCTCCGCGAAAAGCGTTCCGGCCATCGTGGCATTTCTAGGCGACGAGCAGCTCGCGGACTGTGCCCGCCTCGCGCTCGAACCGATGACGGACAAGCAAGTCACACTCGCGTTGCGGAGTTCGCTCTCCGCGGTGAAGGGCAAGTCGCTCATCGGTTTGATCGGTACCATCGGCGTGCGGCGCGATGCCGACGCGGTCAAACCGCTCGCCATACTGCTGAAAAACGATGACGCCGATGTCGCGGCCGCCGCCGTCGTGGCGCTAGGCGAAATCGGCACGCGCGACGCGGCCGCCGTGCTGGCCAAATTCACCGGCGGCGCTCCTGCGGCAGCTCAACGCGTTGTCGCGGCGCGGCTCAATTGCGCGAATCATCTCATCGCGAACGGAGAGAAGTCCGCGGGACTCGCGATTTTTGAAGAACTGTTTTCGGCCAATCAACCTCCGGCCGTCCGCGAAGGGGCCTTCGTCGGACTGACCTCGAACCAGAAGAAGAACAAGGTCGTCCCGATGCTGGTTGACGCAATTCAAGGCAACGACGCGGCCGTAAAGTCGGCGGCCCTTCGCGTATTTTTCAAAACGGCCGACGAGACTGTTCAGCAGGCGATGATGGAACAATTGCCCGCAATGAATCCGCCGGGACAGACGGCGATGCTGGCCATTCTCGGCGATCTTCCCAATGTGCCGGCGCGTCCCGCGCTGGTGAAAATCATCGAGGCCAGCCAGGACCCGGTGCTGCGACTGGCCGCGATGGAATGCCTCATCGCACACGGCGGGCCGGAAGATGTGCCGATGCTGGTGAAATCTGCGCTCGTCAAAAACGCGACCGAAAATGAATGCGCAAAGCGCGTGCTCGCGCAGATGCACAGGTCCGGCATCAGCGATGCGCTCGCGCAAATGTTGCCGTCTGCTGACGGGACGACGCGACACACGATCATCACCGCGATCATCGCGCGGCGCTCCGCGGCGGCGATGCCCGCGATGTTTGAGCTGGTGAAGACCGGCGATCACGCCGGTTCAACCGAGGCGATGAAAGGCATCGGCCAGATTGGCAGCACGAAGGATGTTCCCGGCTTGGTTGCGTTGCTCCTGACGATGGGGGACAACGACATTCGCGACGGTTCGGTCGCTGCCATCAAGGCCATTGCGGGTCGCGCGGAAAATCCGCAGGTCTGCGTGCAGGCGGTGCTGCACGGACTGGAACAGGCGACGACCGCGATGGCCAAGGATTCGCTGATACGCGTTCTCGCCGATATGCCGGACATGTCTGTCGCGACGAAGCTGCTTGAGATCGCGCGCGCGGGGCAGGACGAGAAACTGTCCATCCTCGCGCTGCGCGGCTGCGTACGGCTGGCCAGCCAGAAAGAGGCGCCCGCCGAGGCGCGCCTGAAGCTGCTGCAAAGCGTGCTCGAAGCGGCGAAGCGGCCCGACGAAAAACGCGAGGCGCTGGCCGGGCTTGCCGACATTCCGCTGGCGGGCGCCGCCGATCTGATCCAGCCCTATTTGAAAAACAGCGATCTGTCGCTCGACGCGGCCACCGCGCTGACGCGGCTCGCCAGGGATCTCGGCCCGATTCATCGCACGCGCTTTCTCGCGCTCATGCAGGAGGTCAAGGCGATGCCCAACGCCACCGACTCGCTCCGGCAAAATGCGGACGAGGCGGTCAAGGCGATGAGCAACTTCGGCCAGGCCGACGGCTACATCATCGGCTGGTTGCTCGCCGGCCCGTACCTGAAAGAAGGCAAGGATGTCGGCGCGCTCTTCGACGAAGTTTTCGATCCCGAAAAACCCGGCGCGCCCGGCGTCGCGTGGAAGGCGATAGCCGTGCCCGCCGACAAAAAGCCCTGCATCGTTCACCTCGACAAACTCATCGGCGGCGAGAACCGCATCGCCTATCTGCGCACGCAAATCCAGTCCGACAAGGACCAGGAAATCGCGCTCGAAGCCGGCAGCGACGACGGCATCAAAGTCTGGCTCAACGGACAGGTCGTGATGGCCGACAACGGAGTTCATCCCTGCACGCCGGGACAGATCAAGGCGAAGCTCAACCTCAAGTCCGGCGCAAACACGCTGCTCGTAAAAGTCACGCAGGGCGGCGGCGAATGGGAAGCCTGCCTGCGCCTGCGCGGCGCCGACGGCAAGGAAACATCGGGCCTGACCGTCACGCCATCGCTCGAATAATTTCAATCCCCAGCCCCCGAGATTCGTAGTGCGCTCGCAGCGCGCCCGCAAGTTCGGACGCTGTCACACGCTTTTGCCCTCCGAAAACCTCCCCCCCAATCGGACCGATTCGTTCCGCAGCAACCTGACCTCCAACCGAGACCAGTTCAGGTGCCCGGGCGCCTCTTTCACTTAAACTGATTTTTGGCTCAGGTGAGCCAGTCATGGCCTCACTTGATCTGGCAACCGGCTCAGGTGAGCCAGCCATCGGCTCACTTGATCTGGCAACCGGCTCAGGTGAGCCAGCTATCAGCTCACTTGATCTGGCAACCGGCTCAGGTGAGCCAGCTCCGGTTTCACTTGATCTGGCAACCAGCTCAGGTGAGCCAGCTCCAGTTTCACGTGATCTAGCTCTCAGACAGGCCTGTCTAGTCGCTAGACAAGCTTGTCTGGAAGCCAGACAAGGTCAAAATCCTTGAAAAATCGAAGAAAGTGGAAAAAACAGCAAAAAGTCATCGAAAATCACTGCCGCCGCCATCGGCGGCCCAAACCTCGGATTTCCATCCCCCACCCCGCACGAAAAGATCGCACCGGCCACCCCGCCACCACCCAAGTCATCTGCCCGCACAATCCCGCCTGACCGGCCTGGTGGAGCGCGTTTTCCCAGCGCTCTTGCTGCGTTGCGGGCAGCTGAAGCGTTTTCGGCGAAACCGCTCCACCAAAGTTCCAATGATTGGAAGTTTACGGGGGCGGGGTTTCCAATGGTTGGAAGCTGGGGCGGATTGGGCGACGCGGCGCTGGAGTTGTGCGGTGACTTGCGGCACATTTGGAGCATGGCTGGAATACGACTTGATCAACTTCTCGTTTCGCGCGGTCTTGCGGAAAGCCGCGAGAAGGCGCAACGGCTCATCATCGCCGGAAAAGTCCGCGTCGCCGGAAACGTGAGCGACAAGCCGGGGAAAACTTTCGCGGACGATTGTAAAATCGAAATCGAGCAGCCCGAGCGGTTCGTCAGCCGCGGCGGCGAAAAACTCGAAGGTGCATTTCAAAAATTCGGTTTGAACGTCGAGGGACTCGTCTGCCTCGACGTCGGCGCGTCCACCGGCGGCTTCACCGACTGCCTGCTTCAGCACGGCGCGGCGCGGGTTTATTCCGTGGATGTCGGCAAGGGCCAGTTGCACTGGAAACTCCGCAGCGATCCGCGCGTCGTCGTCATTGACGAAATCAACGCGCGGTACATCACGCCGACGCTGCTTCCCGAAAAACCATCGTTCGCGTGCGCCGATGTTTCATTCATCTCGTTGACGCTCGTGCTGCCCGCAGTTATCAAAGTCCTCGCCGTGCCTGCAACGCTGGTCACGCTGATCAAGCCGCAATTCGAGGTGGGCCGCGACCAGGTCGGCGCGGGCGGCGTCGTCCGCGACGTGCAGATGCGCGAGGCGGTCGTTGAAAAAATCCGCGTCTTCGGCGAAAACAAGCTGGGGCTGGAATGGCGCGGCGTTTGCGAATCGCCGATCAAAGGCCCGGCGGGCAACGTGGAATTTTTGGCGTGGTGGAACAGAAAATGAAAACAATCGGAGTTGTGGCCAACTGTACGAAACCGGAATCGCCGGCAGTCCTGCAGCGTCTCGCGGCGAAAGCAACGGCGCTGAAATTGCGCGTCGTCAGTTTCGGCGAATCCGCAAAATTTCTCCACGGTTGCACGCATGTCGAAGCCGCGAAAATCGCGGGCGAAGTTGATGTTCTCATCGCCGTCGGCGGCGACGGTACGATGCTGCAAGCCGCGCATCTGCTGCACCAGACGGCCACGCCGATTCTTGGCGTCAACCTCGGCTTCCTCGGTTTTCTCACCAGCGTCAGCCAGGGTGATCTCGAACAGGCGCTCGATTATCTCGTCGCCGGCAACTTCACGCTTTCCGAACGGATGGCGATTTCCTGCACCGTCTGGCGCGGTGGCGAAAAGCTCGGCGAATCGCGCGCGCTCAACGATGTCGTCATCGGCTGGGGCCAGTCCACGCGCATCATCACGATCGATGTGACTGTCGATGGCGATCCGGTAACCTCGTACCGCTGCGACGGCATCGTCGTGGCCACGCCGACCGGCAGCACCGGGCACTCGCTTTCTGCCGGCGGCCCGATTGTCCACCCGGAAACGCCCGCGCTGCTGATAAACGTCATCAGCCCGCATGCGCTGACCGCGCGGCCCGTCGTACTGCCGCAGCAGCATGTCATCGGCATCACGGTGGCCGAAAGCCACAAGGAATTGCTCGGCTCGATTGACGGCCAGGAAACCTACAAGCTCCGCCAGGGCGACCGCCTCGTCGTACGCGCCAGCCCCGACCGCGTCCGCTTCGTGCATCTGCCGGGCTACAATTATTTCGACGTGCTCCGACAAAAACTAAGCTGGCGCGGCAGCAGCGGCCCGCGCTGAACATCGCGCTGCTCCGAAAAATTATTTCTCCGGGTTGCGGCGCTTCCGAAAACTTCCAATGATTGGAAATTTGCGCCGCCGTCTTTTCCAATCATTGGAAGTTTGCGAGCCGCGCCGCGAACGCGCCGTCCATTTTCGATTCCGGCGGGAACGATTTGAATTCGGCTTCGAGTTTGAAGCCTGAGTGCGCGGCGAGGAAACGCTGGATCTGGCGCTCGTTTTCCTCGGCCTCGAGGCTGCACGTGCTGTACACGATTCTCCCGCCGGGCCGCAGGATCGCCGCGGCCGTGTCGAGCATCCGCGCCTGTAATTCCGTCAACTGCGCGAGGCGGATTTCGTCGAAGCGCCAGCGTGCGTCGGCGCGACGGCGGAGCACGCCAGTATTGCTGCACGGCACATCGAGCAGGATCGCGTCGGGCGGCGGCATTTTCGCGGCCTTGATCGCGGCTTCGACATGCGAGCGGTCCGCCGAGTCGGTCAGCGCGACGTGAACGCCGTCCATTTTCAGCCGAACAAAATTTTCCTTCAGCCGCTTCACGCGGTCTTCGTGAATATCGCAGGCGACCAGTGTTCCCTGTCCGTTCATGCGATCCCAGATCGCGGCGGCTTTTCCGCCGGGCGACGCGCACGAATCAATGACCACCTCGCCGGGGCGGGGCGCGAGCAGATCAACCGCGCCGAGCGTGGAAGGATCCTGAACGGCAAACCAGCCGTCGGAATAGCCCGGCAGGCTTTCGACGGAGACGCCGCGCGGCAGCACGAGACAATCGTCGGGTCGCGCGTGGTGCCGGACGAGTGTGATGTTTTCGAATCCGGCGCGCGCGATAAGTTCGGCAGCCGTCGCGCGGCTTCCGAGCACGCGCAGGACGGTTTCGGGCCGGGTGTTGTCCCACGCGCACAAAGCCTCCGCGCGGGAATCGCCATAATGCTGCCGCCAGCGTTGCAGCAGCGAATCGGGATGCGAAAGCCGCACTCCGGGCGGCGCGAGTTCGAGCGCGGCGCGGAGTTCTTTTTCCTCGCGCTGCGCGCGGCGCAGGACGGCGTTGACGAACGACGCGGCGTGCCGGCCCGCAAGCGCGCGCGCGGCTTCGACAGCTTCATGAACCGTGGCGAAAGGCTGCGTGTCGTCGAGAAAGAAAAGTTCGTAGAGCGCTGCGAGAACAACCGCCTCGATCGGCGCGGCGGGCCGGCGCATCGCGAGGCGCTCGCGAAAAAAAAGCAGCGTGCGATGACGGCGCACAACACCGTAAACAATTTCGGTGACGAAGGCGCGCCCCTGCGAAACATTCGCGATTTCGCGGTCGGGAAAACGTCCGGCGCTGAGCCACGAGGCGAGAATTTTTGCGGCCACGAGCCGTGGCGCATCGGCGGTTGATTCAGTTTTCTTCACGCCGCCGATCATGTCCGCAACGGACCCGCGATGCAAACTTGCGGTCGTCAGGACAAGTCTGATTTCCCGATCGTGAAATTCACGTCGCGCAATCGACGGCGGATTTACGGGGGAAAAGGAGCGCTGTTACGTGCCGCCGCCATGCCGCGGAGGCATCTGGCGCTGTTTCGGAACGCAGTAGATATCGCTCGAAACGCCGGGCGGAGGCATTTCTTTTTTCTTCTTGGTCGCTCCGATTTTCCAGACTTCCTTGAGCATCTGAACGCCCGGTGGATCGCGCTTCACAGGGCGTTTTTCATCAAAACTCTCCGGCTGCGATTCCGGCTTCGCGGCCGGCTTTTCGCCTCCCCCTGCGTCATTATTTTTTCTTCTGATGAACGGCAACATGACGATCCAATCTACCTTAGGAACCCGCTTTGTCTCCCTGATTTTGCATATCAGCTTGCGGCGGATGCCGAGGCTGGCGATCCCGCGCCTCGCCGACCTTCGCGGGCCTGCCGCAAATCGGCTGATTGTTCGCGGCCTCGATGGCTTTTCTGGCCTGCGCCTCGTTGGGCATCTCGACAAATCCGAAGCCCCGCGAGCGGCCCGTATCGCGTTCCTTGGCCACGCGCGCCGATGTCACCTGACCGAACGCCTCGAAGGTCGTGCGCAGATGATCGTCGGTCGCCTTGAATGAAAGATTTCCCACAAACAAAATCAAGATGGCTACTCCTCAACGGCAAAGGCCGATACTAAATCGGACGACGGGCATAACAAGGCATTTTCATTTTCTTCCAATGATTGGAGATTTCCGCCGCCGTAATTTCCAATCATTGGAAACTGCCGCGCATCGCGCGATTCTCGTTCGCCCCGCCATTTTCACGGCGTCCTGGCAAATCGAATCGCGTGGACGATGTCGCCGGCGAGCGGGAAGTTGAAGGTCATCCGCCATCGCTGCGTTTCGGAATCGAATCCGGTCTGCCAGAAGTCATTTCCGTGGACACTCTGATCCAGCGGTTTTTCGTCAACGAACAGCGTGAAACCGCGCGGCTGCGAAAGGCCTGTGAAGGTGACGGGCACGTAGCCGAGTCCGCCTTGCAGCGTCACTTCGGCCCGCTGTCGCCAGTCCACCGCGACGACCAACGGATACGAATTCGCCACGGTGCCGCGGCTCGCCTTTGCCGTCAGAGCATTGCCCGCGGCTTCGCGATGAACCATCGGCCACGTGTCGGCATCGCGCGCCAGCGCTTCTTGAAATGCCTTGTTCGGCGCGTAGCAGGCGGAGGCATCGGCGGGGAAAACCACGAGTTCCAAGTCGGCTTCCACAAAATCGCCCGGCTGCAATTCCTCGATGCCGGCGGGCGGCGCGAGTTCGACAACGGTGCGATAGTTTCCTTTGCCCCACTCGGTGCAAAAAAAAGACGCGTGCGGTTGCGCGACCGATTTGCCGCCGAGCATCGCGCGCCACGAACGGATGATGAGACCGCGGCTGGCGGCGGCGTGCCCGGTCTGAAGCGACGCGCGGTCAAGACCGTGAATGGAAATCCACGGCTGCGCGCCGCTCAATGGAACACCGCGACGGTCGAAGACATCCTTCGCGCGCTTCGGCTCCCATTCCTCGCGCAGACCGCTCGCATCGCCGATCGCAACTCGACGCGATGGCGTGTCGTTGTAGAAATCGGAGCCGAGTTGAAAAAACGCGAGGCGCTGAAATTTCATTGGCTGGCGCACGTCGTAGCGGATATGGAAAAAGGTTCGCAGATGATCGTCGCTGCGCGGGACCGAGACATCCATGCGCGCGGCCAGTTCGCCGCCCGCGGACTCCTCGGCGTAGCGCACATCGGTCAGACAGGGACCCTGGGCGCGATAATCGGTCCGCGTGGCGCGCATCGGCTGGTAACGGCCCTGCGCATCCTGCCACATGGCGAAATCTCCGCCGCCACAATTTTCCGCCCAGCCCCAAGGCTTCGCGGGCTTGTCGTGCGGCAGCGTCAACAGCGGGCGCACGTCGTCAATGAAGCAGCGCCGCTGCACGCGGCCCGGCTCGAAACAAATGCTCTCGCCGAAGCTCCCGATCGCCGCCTGATCCCAGAACTGATTATGCCCCCACCCTATCAGGCAAAGCTGCGCGTGCGATGCGGCGAAGACGCCGCCGTAGCGGGCGTAAGCCATCTGAAAAACAAATTCGCGTTTTGATTTTGGCGGCAGCCTCACGAACGCGCAGCCGTGAAACCACGGGCCTTCGTGCGGCAGGTCGCCTTTCTCCGGGCGCCGGTGCCAGTTCTTCGAAAGTTGAACCGGGATACCCGATGGCGTGCCGTCGGCGTCGCACAACATCGGCGTGAATCCGGTGATCGGTAATTGCTGCTTCTGCGTGAACATGAGTCGCGCTGTCATCTCGCGATCAGAATCATTTTGCAGCGCGACGCGCCATCGGTCCAGCCGGTCGAGTTGTTCCTCCGGATAGTAAGTTCCCTTGGCATTGCTCCACGGCTTTTCCGGGAGCGCGATCGCGAAGCATCCCAATGATTCGTCGAGCGAAATTTTGAGCGCCGGATCAGCCTCAACCTGGGGGCGCACACTTGTGTCGTCGTCAAAAGCTTCGAGACTCGCCGATGTCTTTTCCGTCAACTTTTCGGAAACGGTTTTTCTGCCCAGCCGCATTTCCACCGAGCCAGCGGCGGGAATTTGTTTGGGTTCAACTTCCAGCCGGAGCGCAAACCGATCGGGCCAGGCGGAGATTTCCAGCCGCGCGCCGCAGGCGAACTCATTCCCCTTGTCGTCGGCAAATTTCAATCCTTCGATCACGACGCGCTGAAAAAATCTCCCGCTTTCCACGAAGCGTACCGGCTGGAAAAACTCGTCTTTGGATTCGGCATGTCCGATGCAAGAAAACCTGCGGCCATCCGAAACCACCGAGCATTCCCAATCCGCAGCCGGTAAATCAGCCAACGCCGCGCGACCCGGCTGCATCGCCTTTTCGATGGGCATCGCCTTCGGAAACTTCCCCGCGCGCAAAACGCGGGCGTGCGTCGCGTCGAACGCAAGCCCCCACGATCCCGATTGAAAGCACAACGTCTGCGACGGCGGCGGCGAGGTGGAGCCCAGAAAATACGGCGGACCGTCCGCCCACCACAGCAGCGTGTAGTCCTCCGCCCGGATGGAAAACGCTGCGATGGCGATAATGCCCCACAAAGCCAGAAGGCGAATCTTCATGTTCTCACAATCCTATCTTCGTCACGGCGCCGGCCGCAGGCCTTCGTGGCGGACGCGCCACGCGTCGCCATCCGGAAATCCGGGCGCCGGCTTTGCGGGCGCGCCGTCCCAGCCCGCGGCCATCATGGCCACCGCGTAGAGCAGTCCGCCGTTGCCGGGCAGGTACGGGCACGGCCCGCCGGTATTTACGCCGCGTTTGTCGAATTGATTTCGCGCGCTGTCTTTCAAAAGCGCATCAACAGCCATCTGCGGCTCGCCAACGCGCGCGGCCGCCATCGCCATCCACGGACAATCCCAGCCCCACGTGCGATCCCAGTTCCACGTTTCCCAGACTTTGCGGACAGTACGATGCGCCGTCTCCGCATCAACGCCGTCCATCGGCGGCAGCATTCCGAAAACGCCAACGGGGTCAGGATGTTCCCACGCGCGTTTCGTGTAACTGTCCATCCATTCGGGAGAGATCAGGAAAACGCCGTCGCTGACCGGCAGCGGCGCAAGATTCTTGCGAACTTTGTCCCACTGCGGTTCGCGAGCGAGGCCGAGTCGCTGCCGCCATTCTTGCGCCTTGTCGAGTCCCCAACGCCAGTACGCGAGATCGAAAACGTCATCGTGCGTGATGCCTTTCTCGCTCGGCGGCATCGCGGGGACGAGCGAATAGATGCCCGTCTTTTCATCGCGCGTCGCATAGTCAGCCATGTTTTCCGCGGTGCCGAAAATGATGTCGCGCCATTTTTCCAGCGTTGCGCGCGTGGGATGCAGGCGATAATCCAGCTCTGCGAAAAAAATCGGATGCGGCTGCTTCCAGAGCAAAACCTGGTTGCCGACCCACGGCGCGCTGCGGCCCTCCGGCCCGACCGACTTGGGCCACTTCAGCCCCTTGTAGCCGAGCTGCTGCGCGAGGG